>JAAXGZ010000026.1 GCA_012271135.1 Caldilineales bacterium
TAGTAGGAAAGGTCGCAGCCTGATAGCTGCAGCTCTACTCTGAGTGTTTCGTCCGGGTCCAGTTCAACCCGTTCAAAGGCTTTCAGTTCCCTGGGCGCGCGAGCGACCTTGGAATTGTCGTGCCCCACGTACAGCTGAACCACTTCGGCACCCGACTGCGTGCCTGTGTTGGTCACATCCACGAACACGCTCAAGCCCTGGTCCTCGTCATGCACCGAACCGGCAACATGAGGATTGGTATAGGTGAAGTCCGTGTAGGAAAGCCCGTGACCGAACGGAAACAGGGGCTCCATGTTCCTTGCGTCATAGTGGCGATAACCTACGAACAACCCTTCACCGTACCGAACCTGATCCTTGTCGCCTGGATAATTGACATAACCTGGTGTCTGGGTGATGTGCTTCGGCAGCGTCACCGGCAATCGGCCCGATGGATTGGTGGTGCCCAGGAGGAGGTCGGTCAGCGCATTGCCGAACTCCTGTCCTGGAAACCAAGCAAAAAGGACGGCTGCCACTTCATCGATCCAAGGCATGTGCACCGGCGAGCCTGCATTGACAACGACGATCGTCCTTGGATTCCGTGCAGCCACTGCCGAGACCAGAGCATCCTGTTTGCCGACCAGGTCCATGTGGTCACGATCATGGCCTTCGCCTTCCCAGTCCTGATTCAAGCCCACCACCACGATGGCGGCATCGGCCTCGGCCGCGTCGTTGGCGGCCAGTTCGATCGCGTTGTCCGGCAGTGGCGGTGCTACCCCCATGCGCAAGCCGGCTACCGGGGTTCCCGGCATGCACATGAACTCCAGGACCACCTTGGTGGACGATCCCGCCCCAAAATGGCGCTGGGCCCGTTTTTCGGGCGAGCCCATGCCGAAGAACGTATCCCCTTGTTCGTATTCCTCCCACAGGTTGACAACCAGTTCGCCACCTACGTACAACCGACCCAGGCCCAACGTGTACAGTCCGAACTCATGCGTTCCGGAGTCCGCGGGCGTGAAGTCAAAGGAAACCCGGGCGCTGAAGCCGGACTCGACACCGTCCGGCAGATGGCCAAACCAGAAGATCTCCGACGAGTCGCGCGACTCGGTGGCCACCGGCAGGCCCTGGAAACCGGGTTGGTTGAAGTACTCGATCGTCAAGCCGGATGAACCGTTGTCAACCATCCCGGATTCCACCAGCGGACAGAACCGGTGGTTCGCACATCCTTGGAGGTACCGAATCTCGGTGGTGTCACCGAGAGCATCTCCTAGGGCCTGCAATGGGTTCGAGGTGTAAGGCGGCTTGACCATCGCGCTGCCGCCGCCCATGAGACTGCCGGTCCTGGCATTGGGTCCGATCACTGCGATGCTGTCGATTTGGTCCGATGCCAACGGCAACGCCCTGCGGTCGTTTTTGAGGAGCACAAACGACTCGGCGGCAGCGCGGCGCGCCAGTGCCCGGGTGCCGGCTTCGTTTCTTGAAGTCTCGGCACCGAATGTCTTGCCATCCAACACACCGGTACGCTCGGCCAGTCGAAGGTAGCGGTGGACCTTGTCATCAAGGTCTGCCTCGTCCATCTCTCCCGCTTCCAGGCGGGGAAGCAGGGATGCACCCATCATGATGCCCGGCCCCGGCATCTCCAGATCCAATCCTCCCTCGAAGCAACCAACGGTGGACTTGGTTCCAAACCAGTCGGACATGACAATGCCGTCAAAGCCCCACTCATTCTTGAGAATATCCGTGAGCAGGTATCTGCTGGAGGCGGCGAACTCCCCGTTGACTTGGTTGTAGGCGGCCATGCAGGCCCACGCTCCACCTTCCTTGAACACGATTTCGAACGGAAGCAGGTAGATCTCCCTCAGGGTCCTCTCGTCCACCACCACATCCAAGGTCATTCGTTGGAATTCCGAATCGTTGCAGACGTAGTGTTTGGGACACGCAGCAACCTTCCCGTCCTGCAACCCCCGGACATAGGCTGCTGCCATCTTGCCCGAAAGATACGGGTCTTCTGACAGACACTCAAAATGGCGGCCGTTCAGCGGGGTGCGATGGATGTTGATGGTAGGAGCCAAGAGCACCGACACACCCTTGGAGGAAGCTTCCAAAGCCAATTCGCCGCCTATCTGGAACAGGAGTTCCCGGTCCCACGTGGCTGCCAATGCCGAACCGCAAGGGAAACAAGCAGAGGTCTGGTCGCCACCAAACGTGCCGCGGGCTCCGTTGGGACCGTCCGAAACCTTCATCGCCGGCAGGCCGACCCTTTCAATGCCTCCAATACTCCAAAGGGTTTCCCCGGCGGTGAGGGAAGCTTTTTCTTCCCGGGTAAGTTGCCTCAGGATTTTTTCGATGCGATGTTCCATGGCGACACTCGGTTGGGGATTGGGGTTGATCGGATTCACACTCAGGACACGGTCCCGGTCTGGTTCAGCGGAAGGTTATCGAATTCGCCGAAGTCTTGGGCCACGAAATCTATCAGGCGTATGGCAAAGGCTTCGGGGTTCTCGATCATCGGCGAATGTCCGGCTCCGCGGATCACCTCGAGGTTGTTCGCGAGGGTGGTCGAACGCAGGATGGTCAAGGCCTGATGGTGAGGAATGATTTCGTCGTCCTGTCCCCTCACCAACAGCAGAGGAACCTGAAGCTGCCCGATGCGTTCGTGGGCCGACCACGCCTCGAGGGCTCTGGTCAACCCGTCCACCGCGCGGCCGTCCATTACTGTGGCGTCTTCGACCAGATTCGCAAACCACTCTCGGTTGGATTCAACGTCCAAGTCGAGGTGTGGCATCAGGTAGGCCAATGTAGTTGACATAATAGATCTGTCGCGGCGGGCAACCTGGAGATGCCGATACAGCTCAGGGGGACTCTTGACGCCGGTCAACGGCGGACAGCCGCACAGTACCAGGCTGTTTACCAGATGGGGATGAAACATGCAGAAGTCCAGAGCCGCTGCGCAGCTGGTCGAGTGGGCCACAACGGCAAGGCCGTCCAAGTCCAGTGTCGATACGAAATCCGACAGAAACCGAACTTGCGCCTGTACCGAGAGATCATCGTTCCGCGAGGCGGTCTGCCCACACCCAGGGAAGTCCGGGGCAACGAGCCGCATTTCGGCTGGCAGAATGTCAAACTGAGGTTCCCACCATCGCTTGGATCCCAAGTTGCCATGCAGAAAGAGAATAGTCTCCTCCACTGCCGTCCCTTGGTCCCAATAGGCGATGTTCGCTTGTGCAACTGGATGGTCGAGAACCAAGGTTTCGGGCATGGAGTTCAGCCCTCCGGAATGACCGGCAACAGGTGTTTTCGAGGACATGGCTCGGGCAGAGCACGTGACCAAAGGACAATGTAGCACCGGTCCCTGCCGATCCCGGCGCCGGCGAGGGTGTGTTTGTTGTTGTCTTCGTCGCTGGCGGACGGTTTCGGACCTGCGACGCGCCAACCGTCCGCGGCGGCTCCACTCCTTCCCATGCTTGAGGGTTTACGACTTTCAAGTCGTATAATTATCATTATACGCCTATTGATGTACGGTTGACTGGATGGTTTGGCATAGCCCGTGTCGGGCCCGAACATGCCCGACTGTTCGGATTCCTGTCTTGGAGTCAATCGATCCCTAGGGCAAGGTTCTTGCGAGGTCCCTGGTCGAAGTTGCGAATGGTGTCGTCGGCATTGACTACCACGCACCACTCGTTGTCACCGTTCTTCACCCCCTCGGAGGTCCCTGCCAATCCGCTTGGCAGTGCAGGTTGGGATTTTGGCGAGGCTTCCCAACGGAAGCGGATGTCAACGATACCCTGAACTCTTCGCTGTCTGGCGTCCGGTTTTCCGAACGGCCCTTGACTTCGCGTTCAATACGGGTTTGGATTGGTCGGAACCGCCTTGTCAGGTAGCAGAAGTATTGGCCGAAAGTAGGCCTCGGCTGCCGATCAGGACACGCGCACCCCAAAGGCAGTTTCATGAAGGCCACAAGGGTTGAGACCCGCGTCAGGATGCGTATCGCCTGGAACAGCAAGTCTCCAGTCAACCTTTCAGTCCACTCAGGGAAACACCTTGAATTATGTAACGTTGACCCAGTAGGAAAACAACGAAGGTCGGCACGAAGCCCAGCACAGCGCCAGCCATATCCAGCCCCGCATCGCCACCGGACCGAGCCACGGTGCCCAAACCCACCGGCAATGTACGCATCTCCGCCTTTGTCGTCACAATCAACGGATACAGGAACGAGTTCCAGTTGCCCATGAACCGCAGGATACCCAAGGTCACCATTGCCGGCACGAGTTGGGGCATCAAGACCCGCAGCCAGGTGTCAAAAATGTTGGCGCCGTCAATCCGGGCCGCATCGTCATAGTCCCTGGGAATGCTCAGGAACTGTTGGCGCATGAGGAAGGTCCCAAAAATGGAGGCGAACCACGGACCAATAAGCGCCGTATAGGAGTTCACCAGTCCCAGATCGGACAGCATGATGTACTGCGGAATGATCAGGGCCGTTTCGGGCATGATCAGAATGCCCACAAACATGTAGAAGAGAACGTTCCGACCGATGAAATCGCCCCGGGCAAAGGCATACCCGGCCATGGTCGACGTGAACACCCCGCCCAGGGTCGACACCAACGCAACGTAGAAGCTGTTGTAGGTCCAGCGAAGAGCCAGAGTCCGGTCAAAGAGAAGTTGGAAGTTCTCCAGCGTAATCGGGTTGGGAATCAGATCGATCGGAAACAGCAGGAACCGAATATTCTGTGTCAGCGAGACGGAAAGCATGATGATGAAGGGCCCCACGGTCGAAACCGCAAGGACGCCCATCAACAGGTAGGTGATGACCGTGCGTAGGCCCTGGTTGGGCTGGAATCCGATCCATACCCGGAGAAGGGTCAGGGGCGACCGTTGAGCCTGTGGCCGAAGGCTGCTCATGGCGGCTCAGTAGACTTCCTCGTCAAACTTGAGGTAGCGGTTCTGGACGTAGGCGATGACCAGGATGATCACGAAAAGTAGGATCGAGAGGGCACTGGCATAGCCGAAGCGGGTGAAGTTGAAGGCTTGCGAATAGATGTGGTAGACGGCGGTAGTAGTGGCATTTACAGGACCGCCGCCGGTCAGGATGAAGATTGCACCAAACTCCTGCAGGGCGCCGATCGTGGTAATCACTACCACGAAAGCCGCCGTGGGGCGCAGGAGCGGAATTGTCACGTGCCGGTGCAGCCGCCAGCCAAAGGCCCCATCAACACGTCCGGCATCGTAGAGGGGCTGGGGAATTGCCTGCAGCGCGGCCAGCCAGATCACCATGAAGAAGCCGAATGACTGCCAGACACCCAGGCTGGCGATGGAAGCAAGGGCCTGGTGAATGTCCAACAGAAAGCGCTGGGCAGGGATGCCAACCAGTCCCAGCAGATAGTTGAACGGGGCATCATCCCGCGGCGACAGGAAACGCCGGAAAACCAGTGCCAGCACGGCAATATTCGTGACGTTCGGCAGAAAGTAGACGGAACGGAAGAACTTCATGCCGCGCAGCTTCTGGTTGACCAGGATGGCCACCAGCAAGGAGACGACTACCAGCGGCGGCACATACAGCAGGGCGAAGAGAAACGTGTTCTTGAGGGCCAGGTGCAGAAGTTCATCTCCTGCCATCTTCACGAAGTTGCCAAGGCCGACGAACTCCCTGTGGCTGAGCAGATCCGTCTTGAAGGTGGCCGTCTGGAACATGCTCAGCCATGGCCAGAGGTTGAATACGACGAATACCACCAGGTTGATGACGATGAACGGGTACCAAGGCAGCGACTTCAGGATGCGCTTGGTCAGGGCGCGCCTCTGGCCAACAGGGCGCAAGGTGGCTGAACTCATGCAATCAGAGGGTTGACAGAGCGCGGTAAGCACAGGACAACCGGGATGGGCGCCATCGCCGGCTGTCCTGCTGAACAACAACGGTCAGGGACAGCTTGCGATTAGGCTTTTTCGGCCAAAAGAGCGTCGATTTCTGTCTTGATGTTTTCCAATGCCTCATCGACCGTAGCGTGTCCGAGTATTGCGGCTTGGAACTGTGGACCACACACAACCTTGCTCTCCTGCCAGAGTGTGTTGGCATCCTGATCGGAAAACAGGGCGCCACTATGTCGGTTGACGTGTTCCAGGACGCATGCCTCCGGGTTCCAGAACTCGGCCTTCGTAATAGTCCCAACCGGAGTGGATCCCGCCAGTTCGCAATAGGAACCGACATTTTCGGGCTTGATCATGTAGCGAACCCACTCAATCGCAGCGTCGGGGTTCTCGCTTTGGGCCGTCACAGCCCATCCCTGACCGGACACCACGCCGGAAATCGGTGTTTCCTCACCCGTGCGCGTCCTGGGATGGCCGTGGAAGAACTCCATGTCAGGTTGCGATTCGACATGCGTCACGCAGGCGGCATCTTCGACGCGGGCAGTGACCTGTTCGAGAGACAACCAATAGTTGGGCAGGCCGCCCTGTTCGTCCACACTGCCGATGGCAAATTCGATCGGTACCCAGTTGTTCTCGAATTCGGTGACCCAGCGCTGCAGCGTGTTGCGGCAAGCGTCCTCGGTGAAGTTGGACACTGTCCGGTCAGCGGAGTAGACAGTTCCGCCGGCTTCGTGCACCTGGGTGATGAATTCGCCCCAATTGAAGGTGCTCAGGGACTCAAGGTAATACCCCTTGGTCGCTGCCGTTTCAGCCAAAGCATGGAGTTTGTCCCAAGTGTCAAACACCGCTGTGGCCGGATCGATGCCCAGCTCCCGCAACAAACCACCGCTGTAGGCCGGTCCGTTTACCTCGGACTCGAACAGCGGCATCAACAGGGCTCCGTCGTAGCTTGCTGCTGAGAGTTCGGCATCCGCATAGTTGGCCAGGTCATCGGACGACAGCCGGTCGCCCAAAGCCAAAATGACCCCTTTCTCCACATAGGCGGGGATTGTGTCCGTAGTCGCGTCCCAAATGTCCGGCGCTTCACCCGCGGCCGCGGCTGCGTACAGCTTTTCCCGGCGACCACCCCATGGCTGGACTTCGATGGACGCTTCGATGCTGTCCTGTTCGGCATGGAAGCCCTCGAGCAAACCCTTGAACACAATGTCCAAGTCGTTTTCGGTCCGGGGATAGGACCAGATTGTGATGGAAGTCATGGCCATGCCGCCAGCCACATCGTCCCCCGCTGGGCCGGCAACGGGAGCAGCACAAGCGTTAACCACGGCCAGTGCACCAAGGCCACCAGTGACCTGGAGGAACCTTCGGCGCGATACCTTGTTCAACATTACATTCTCCTTTGTCGATAAGACTGCGCGGTCCGGCCGCCAACTTCCCAGGGTACTTCCCAACTTGACCATGGCGGACCGAAATCACCATCAGTCTAACAATTCCGCCCCAGTGCTTGCTCTGCATTGGTGCCAGGACCCAGCCAGTCCGCTTCTCCGTCTGCCTCCAACGGACGCGGGATTTTCTGAATTATGTAAAAAAGAGGCGTTTCGATGACAACTTGCTGTCAGTGCCGAATTCCCGGTGGCGGGCGTATAATCGGCGAAGTCCGACAGGCAACCGGCCGGAGCACGCAGGTGCCGCCACCATCCTGCCATCCCGTCCAACATCAAGCTCCCCAAGCCTGTCGCCGGTGCCCACCTGACAGGCGGCGCCCGTTTCCCACGCAAGGAAAACCGTATGACCACGCCCTCACTAGTCGCCTTGGACATGGAAGGAGTGTTATTGGAAGAAGTGTGGCTGGCTATTGCGGCCCACACAGGCATCGAAAAGCTGCGGCTCACAACCAGAGATGTTTCCGACTACGACGAGTTGATGAGAATGCGCCTTGAGGTATTGGACAAGCATCGGATTACGCTGGCCGACCTCCAGTCCGTGATTGCCGAATCGGTCAAACCCTTGCCGGGAGCCGTGGACTTTCTGAACTGGGTGCGCCGGCGCCTGCCGGTTGTCATCCTGTCCGACATCTTCATGGAGTTCGTGCAGCCCGTGGTGCATTTGATGGAGTACCCGACCATTCTCGGCAACTCGCTCACAGTGGACCCCGAATCGGGAATGATCACGAAGTACCACATCCGACAACGGGACGGCAAGCGCAAGGCAGTCCAGGCCATGCGTGAAATCGGATATACCGTGTTTGCAGCCGGGGACTCCTACAACGACCTAACCATGATCAAGGCGGCTGATGCCGGCGCCCTGTTCCGGGCCCCCGATCACATTTCGTCTGCCCACCCGGACATCAAGGCCTGCAGCGAATACGCCGAACTGAAGGACCTAATTCAGTCGAGCCTCCGGTTGCCAGTGGCGGCATAAGCGCTGCCCATTGGAATCCACCACATCCCAGGAACCAATACGATGAAACTGATCCAGGTGAATGAAGCTCTCTACAACTACCTTGTGGGGGTAACCGTAAAGGATCATCCGGCCTTGGCGGCACTGAGGGAAGAGACCGCCGCCATGCCCAGCGGCGGCATGCAAATTGCAGCGGAACAAGGCCAGTTCATGCAGCTGCTGGTGCACTTGCTGCAGGCCACGCGCTACCTGGAGGTGGGCTGCTTTACCGGATACAGCAGTTTGGTCATGGCGTTGGCGCTGCCGGAGGACGGACGTGTTACCACGTGCGATGTAAGCGAAGAGTGGACCGGCGTCGCCCGCAGGCACTGGAAATCCGCAGGGGTTGCCGACAAGATAACGCTGAAGCTCGGGCCGGCCGTGGAATCGCTGCGGCGGTTACTGGCAGAAGGGCTCGCAGAAAGCTTCGACATTGCCTTTATCGATGCCGACAAGGACAACTATCCAAACTACTATGACCTATGTTTCGATTTGGTCCGTCCCGGAGGCCTGATCCTGATCGACAACACCCTGTGGGGAGGACAGGTAGCTGACCCTTCCGTATCGGATCCCGATACCGAAGGAATCCGGGCGGTGAACCAACGCGCCTTCGAGGATGATCGGGTCGACTCCTGCCTGTTGCCACTGTCCGACGGATTGCACATTTGCCACAAACGCCGGTAGATCCGGGCCGGTGGGAACGACATGGACAAATCCTCCCATCCGGCTCCCGTCCTGAGCGCAATTGGATACCTCCTCGGTATCTCCTATCCCCTGTTGGCGTTTTCGGCCACGGGCAGGTCGGTTTACCAGTTGTTCTTCAAAGCGGATCTGGCCACGGCTGTCGGCCCCCTGACTTCGTTGTTCGCGGCATTCTGCTACCTCGCCGCCACCATCGGCTTCGCCTATCGGCGGCCCTGGACATGGTGGCTGTCCCTCTGCGTACTTGGGATCGAGAGCATCGGAACGTTGGCGACCGGAGTCCTCAGCATCTTGCAACCCGATCTGATCGGCAGTTCCGTCTGGCGTCTGTTCGGAATCGACTTCGCCTTCCTTCCGCTCGTGCAACCCATTGCCGGGATCGTCTGGTTGGCATGGACCCCCACACGGAGGTTGTTCGGGATTGGCTCATCCCCCGTGCCCCCGCGGCAGTCCACAGCATGACCGGGTTTTGATGTGGCTCCGCGATCCGATACCAGGGGTGATTGCTCTGCCGGACCCGGCAGGCAAGCGCTCTGTATAATCGCAGCGCCTTGGTGATCCGAGCGCGCCCTCTGACTGCGCTTCGGACCCGTGCCTCCGGAACGAGTGGCGGGAGCCGCGGATCGACTTCGGTCCAAGCGGTCCACACCGGTGTGGATCTGGCCAGCGTGCCCATTCCCTTCTCAGCGGTAGGCCGCGTGCCTTCGGTTTTGAATCTACAGTGAGACTGTTGCAGACCCCCATGCAGATTGTCCAGCACGTAACCGTCAAACCAGCCTTGCCCCAACAGCTGCGCCGTCTTGAGGATTTGGCGTTCAATCTGGTCTGGAGTTGGCTGGAGGATGCGAACGAACTTTTCGCGCGGATCAATCCGGACCTGTGGCAGGCCACAAAGCACAATCCTGTCCGGCTTCTCGCCGAGGTTCCCCAACCCGATCTCAATCGTTGTAGCGTGGACGAAACCTACTTGACGCTTTACCGAAAGGTAATCAACCGGTTTGACCGTTACATGGCTCCCGATGCCGAAACCTGGTTCAACCGAAACCACCCGGACAAGCTGTCGGACACCATCGCCTATTTCAGCGCCGAGTTCGGCCTGCACGAATCTCTGCCCATTTACAGCGGCGGTCTTGGGATCCTGTCGGGCGACCATACCAAGACTGCCAGCGACCTGGGCCTGCCTTTCATTGGCATCGGGTTCCTGTACCCCCAAGGCTACTTCCATCAGCGACTGGACAGCTCCGGCTGGCAGGAAGCCTATTACAGCCATTTGTCCTTCGATGCATTGCCTGTCAGGGAGGCACAGGACCCCAGTGGCGGACGCCTGAGGGTGACGGTTCAGTTGCCCGGCAGACTGATCCACATCCGTGTGTGGGAAGTACTGGTTGGACGCAGCACCTTGTACTTGATGGACACGGACATCGAACTCAACACGGACGAGGATCGCCAGCTGAGCCAACGCCTGTACTTCGGTGACGAGGAAAGGCGGTTGGCTTGGGAAACGGTGTTCGGCCTGGGCGGGGTACGTGTGTTGCGGTCCCTCGGCATCAAACCGACCGTCTGGCACATGAACGAAGGTCACAGCGCGTTCATGGGCATGGAACGGGTCCGCGAATTGGTGGCTGGGAACGGACTTACCTTCAAGGAAGCCGTGGAAGTCGTTCGATCCAACACGGTTTTCACGACCCACACGCCAGTTCCGGCAGGCAATGACACGTTCCCACTCGACCTGATAGACCGCTACTTCTCCGATTTTTGGCACCGGCTGAACATCGACAGGCACCAGTTCATGGAGTTTGCACAGCAACAGCTGGGCTGGGAAACACGCTTCAGCATGACCGTCCTAGCCCTCAAGCTGAGTGGTCACTGCAACGGGGTAAGTGAACTGCATGGAGAGACAAGCCGCCACATGTGGCAGTTTCTCTGGCCCGAGACCCCGGTGTCGGAAGTGCCCATCAAAGGCATTACAAATGGTGTGCACGCTCCCAGCTGGATTGCCCCCGACTTGCGAGACTTGTACTGCAGGTACCTGGGCGAGGATTTCCTTGACCGCATCAACGCTCCGGCCATCTGGGCCGGTGTCGCCGACATCCCCGATGCAGAGCTTTGGGAAATCCACCTTCGGTGCAAGCATGCACTGATTGACTTCGCCCGCAACAACCTGAAGCGCCAATATGAACAGCGCGGTGAGAGCCCAACAACGCAGTCCGGCGTCTCCGATCTGCTGGACCCGAACGCGCTGACCATCGGGTTTGCTCGCCGGTTTGCAACCTACAAACGGGCGACGCTTCTGTTGACCGACATCGACCGGCTGCGACACATCATGAACCAGCAGGACCGGCCAGTCCAGATTGTCTTTGCCGGCAAGGCCCATCCGGCGGACGATGCCGGCAAACACCTCATTCAGCACCTGTTCAACCTATCCCATGACCCTCATTCCGGGTTTCGCGGGAAGTTCGTGGTTCTTGAGGACTACGATATTGAGATGGCCCGTCACTTGGTATCCGGAGTCGACGTGTGGCTAAACACCCCGAGACGACCGCATGAGGCGAGCGGCACCAGCGGACAGAAGGCCGCAATGTCGGGCACACCCAATTTCAGCATCCTCGATGGCTGGTGGGCCGAAGCCTACAACGGACACAACGGGTGGGCCATTGGCGACGAACAGGAGTTCAAGGACGACCACACGCAGGACCACGCCGACGCCGCGTCGCTGTACCAATCGCTGGAGGAGGACATCATTCCCCTGTTTTTTGAGCGCGACGCGGCGGGGGTGCCTACAGGTTGGGTCACTGTCATGAAGGAGTCGATTCGCACGTGTGCGCCGCAGTTCAGTTTCCGCCGCATGCTGTTGGACTACTGGGACACGCTCTATGCCCCCGCCCGGTCGGACGGCCAGGTCATGGTGGCGGACGATTACCGCAAGGCCTTGAACTTGGCCGGTTGGAAGGAACAGATGCGGCGGAACTGGCCCAATGTGTCATTCGTAGGCACGCGCGCCAGTCCCTTGGACCTCGTGGTGGGCAACCGAGTCGACATCAAAGCCTGGGTCCGGCTGGGGGACGTGCTTCCCGAGAACGTGGAAGTCGAGGCGGTATTTGTTCGGGAAAATCTGGACCGCTCACCTTCGGTCGAAATTCGACAGTCGTTGGCACACACGGGTTCCCCAAGCCAGGGTGTGGACTCATTTGAGGGAAGTCTGTGCCCCAACCACAACGGACATCTGGGTTTGGCGGTTAGAATTCGCCCGACCCACCCCGACCTGGTGTCGCTATGCGATACCAGCTTGGTGACCTGGGCTGGCAGGAACCCAAACGAATAGGACCACCCATGAATGTCCTGATTGCAGGCGGTACCGGGTTGATTGGAACCGCCTTGGTCGCGCTCCTGCGGGATCGCGGTGACAGCGTCAGGATCTTGACCCGCAGACGGGATCTTTCCTCAAGTGACACGATTCAGTATGCGGAATGGCAGGGCGATTCGGATTCTGGGCTGGTCCCTCACATCACATGGTCCGACGCGGTGGTGAACTTGGCTGGAGCCAACATCGGAGCCAAACGCTGGAGCAAAAAGCGGAAACAGGAGATTCTGGATAGCCGAGTACAATCGACCGGTTCCTTGGGGGAGGCCTTGGCATACTCGGATGCTCCACCGAGTGTATTTGTGCAGGCTTCGGCCGTTGGCTACTACGGTCACCACCCGGCCGAGACTGTCCTTGCCGAAGACGCCCCGGCAGGTTCCGACTTCCTGGCCGAGGTGTGCCAGGCTTGGGAAGTGGCCGCCAGTCCACTTGCGTCCACAGGTGTGCGGTTGGCGATTGCAAGGTTCGGCGTAGTGTTGTCCCCAGACGGCGGTGCCTTGCAGCGGATGCTGCCGCCCGCCCGCATGGGCGCCGGCGGACGGCTGGGCTCGGGACGTCAGCCCTTTCCCTGGATCCACCTCCGGGATGCTGCCGCCGCCATAGTGTTCCTGATCGACAATCAGAGCGCGCAAGGCCCTTTCAACATCGCCAGTCCGGAATCTTGTTCCAACGGCGAGTTTGCCCGGGCGTTGGCACGTAGTGTGCGGCGTCCGATTTTGCTGTTCCTGCCGGCCTTTCAGGTCAGGTTGATGTTCGGCGAAATGGCCGACATGCTTCTGGAAGGCCAAAATGCCTCGGCCCAACGACTCCAGGACGCGGGTTTTGATTTCGCGTTCGGAGACCTTGATACCGCATTGCACGACTTGGTGTAGAACCATGTTGGAACGGAATGCAGTAAGCACGGTCGCACCCTGAGCCAGGCCATGGCCCCAGTAGTTGAAGTCAGGGAGTTGACCAAGAGCTTCAAGGTGCCGGTACGCCAGTCCGGACTTGGGGCGGCCGTGAAAAGCCTCTTTGATCGGAAGTTCACCCTGGTGGATGCCGTCAAGGATGTGAGTTTCACCATTGACCGAGGCGAGATCGTCGGGTTTCTGGGGCCGAATGGTGCCGGCAAGACCACAACCCTCAAAATGCTCTCCGGCCTGCTCCATCCGACCTCGGGTACGGCCACGGTGAATGGACACATACCGTGGAAGCGAGACAACACCTACCTGCGCACCATCAACATGGTGATGGGCAACCGCCATCAGTTGAGCTGGGATCTGCCGGCTGGAGACACCTACAAACTCCATCAGGCGATCTACCAGATACCGGATGATGAGTTCGAGCGGACATTGGAGGAACTGTCGGACTTGCTGGATCTGCATGACTTGCTGACCAAGCCGGTGCGCAACCTTTCCCTTGGGGAACGCATGAAATGCGAATTGGGAGGTGCCCTGCTGCACCGTCCCGAGGTCATGTTTTTGGACGAGCCGACCCTCGGTCTGGATGTGACCATGCAGCACCGCATTCGGGATTTCGTCCGGTCCTACAACCTCCGCCACGGTTCGACCATTCTGCTCACCAGCCACTACATGGCAGACATCGCAGCCCTGTGTGAACGCGTGGTGGTCATCCATCGCGGGCAACTTCTGTTCGATGGGCCGTTGGCTCAGCTGGTGGCCAAATTCGCCCCGGTCAAACGACTAACCATCGAACTTGACTCGGCAGATGCCGACTTGGGCAGCCTCGGTACCGTTGTGGCCCATGACGGGTTCACCTACCAACTGGAAGTTGCCAAGGACGAAACCACCGATGTGACAAGCCATCTCCTGGCCAACTACAACCTCAGCGACATTGCCGTGGAGGACCCACCGATCGAACGGGTAATCGAGCAGGTGTTCGCCACCGAATAGTCACACATGCGCCTCTTCCGCATCTACCTGCTGTCTGCCCTTTTGCATTTGAAGGAACACTTGATCTACCGGGCCTCGATGTTGATCTGGCTGTTCAGCATGGTGCTCGAACCGGTGGTCTTCATGATGGTATGGCGCGCCGTCGTGTTGGCGGAGGGAGGCAGCGCCGGAGGCCACACCGAGGGAACCCTGACTGCCTATTATCTGATCATGATGGTGGTCAACCACCTGACCTTCACTTGGATCATGCATGAATACGCCTATCGCATTCGCGAGGGGGTTTTGGCTGGACAACTGCTGTATCCGCTTCACCCCATCCATCGCGATGTCACGATGAACGCCACCTACAAGCTGCTTGGATTGGTCTTGTTCATACCGGCACTCCTATTGCTGAGTGTCTTCCTGAAGCCGGAGTTCCAGTTTGAACCATGGCAGTTTCTGGCCTTCCTGCCAACCTTGACCCTGGCAGCCGCCATGCGTTTCCTTATGGAGTGGGCCGTAGCACAAACTGCGTTCTGGTGTATCGAGAACAGCTCATTCAATCAAGCCTACTATGTCGCCACGATGTTCTTTTCGGGTCGGGTTGCTCCCATTTCGATGTTTCCCGACTGGTTGTCCGCGGCTGCGCGTTACCTGCCTTTCTGGCTCGGTGTGGCGTTTCCGGTGGAAACGCTCCTGGGGAGTCTGACACCCGACGAAGTCATGTCCGGCATGGTGGCTCAGGCGGCTTGGCTGGCTTTCTTTGCTGGTTTTGTGGCTTGGGTTTGGAGTCGCGCCGTGCGTCGTTTCGGCGCGGTCGGGAGTTGAGACTGCGGATGCATCTCGTCCGGGTGATAGGGGTCCATGCCCGTATCGGCATCCTCAAGGACTTGCAGTACCGTGTGAACTTCGCGGGTCAACTGGTCAATTCGGCTCTCGGTTTTCTGCTGGCCATTGGAAGTATTCTCGTCGTCTTCCGACACACGGATCTGCTCGGTGACTGGACACAGACGGACCTCATCATGCTGATCGGGGTGTTCAGTATCGTGCGCGGGTTCATCAACCTGTTCGTCAGGCCCGGGCTGCAAGCCTACATGGAGGGGATCCGCACGGGCCTCTTCGATTATGTCCTGCTGAAGCCACTGGATTCGCAACTTTATGTCAGCATCCGGGAATTCCGCATTTGGAGCTTGGTCGACCTGCTTACAGGAGTTGGTCTTGTGGTCTGGAGTGGATGGGTTGGCGGTTTGGATGCCTCGCTTTTCACCATCGTGCTCTTCTTTGTGACGATGCTCGCCGGCTTCTCGGTCGTATTGGCCTTTTGGTTCATCTTGGGTACCTCCGCCTTTTGGTTCATCAAGGTGGACAACATTTTTGTTGTCTTCGATTCATTGTTCCAAACTGCCCGTTGGCCGCTTGCCATCTACCCAGGTGCCGTGCGTATTCTTCTCACCTTCGTGGTGCCTGTGGCTTGGGCCGTGACCATGCCGGCTGCGACCTTGGTCGGCAAGCTGGAGATCGGATCTCTGTGGTTGACGCTTCTGGTTCCCGCTTTCTTCGTTGCCGTATCCCGCATCTTCTGGAAAATCGGGATTCGACATTACTCCGGAGCTTCGGCGTGAGTCGGTTCGGTCCGGGGATTCGGCCCTTCCCTCTCCTCATACCCAATGGGTTGAACCGTCCAGGCAACACCGGAAGGACCGGTCAGGGCCGTCGGACGTCAAGCTGTCCCTTGCCGATCCGGTAAGATAATGGTCAACAGCCTTGATCTCTTCCTTACTGTAAACGTCAACGTGGAGGTGACGCTATGCGTCGATCGATTTTCTTGTTGTTGACCGCATTGCTGGTCGGCATGCTGGGCGCGGCTTGTGCTGTTCCCATGGACGATGGCGAGGCCATGGCATGCACCGACGCACTCGGTTGTGTGGAGGTTGCTTCCGACGAACCTGTGACCATCGCGTCCATGAATGTGTTGTCTGGCCCTGTGAGCTTCTTGGGCTTGGACCAAATCGGTGCCATTGAAATCGCCATAGACGACTTTGGCGACCTGCTGGGCCACGAAATTGCCCTGGTTTCCGAGGACTCCCAGTGCAGTGCCGAAGGCGGACAGTCGGCGGCCCAGAAAGTAGCTGCCAATTCGTCCGTGGTCGGGGCATTGGGCACCGCCTGTTCCAGCGCCGGAACTGCTGCCCTGCCCATCATCCACGAAGCCGGCCTCAGCATGATTTCGGCTTCCAACACTTCACCGACGCTCACCGAACCCGATCCGGAGAAAGGTGGGGTTTGGCAGCCCGGGTACTACCGTACGGCACACAATGATCTGTTCCAGGGCCGGTTGGCCGGGGAATTCGCTTACAACCAGTTGGGGGCCCGAACTGCCGCAACGATCCATGACGGCAGTCCCTATGCCAATAGCCTGCAACAGGTGATGGCGGATGTGTTCACCGAGCTCGGAGGGCGCATCACCTATCAAGGGGCTGTCAACGTTGGTGATACCGAGATGCTTCCGATCTTGACGGAAATCGCCACGGATCCGCCGGATGTCCTTTTCTATCCGATCTTCCAGCCCGAAGTGAACTTCATTACCGACCAAATCCAAGGGGTCTCCGGCTTGGAGGGCACCATCCTGATGAGTGCCGACGCAGCCTTCTCGTCGGACATCATGGCAAACACCGGCGAGTCGATTTTGGGCCTGTATCTCACGTCCCCGCTGGTGCAGGGCGATGCTTACGACGAGTTGCTGGCAAAGTGGGAAGCCAAGTTGGGCGGACTTCCCCCCTCAGCCTTCCACGCTCATTCCTACGACGCCACGATGATGCTGCTACAGGCCATTGAATCGGTCGCCCAGGACGACGGTGCGGGCAATTTGTTGATTGGCAAGCAGGCGATTCGCGATGCGTTGAGCGCGATCGAAGACTTTCCCGGCATCACCGGGACACTGGCCTGTGATGAAACCGGAGACTGTGCCACGGGAGAAGCCCTGGCCGTCTATCAGATCAATGACATGGAGGCATGGCCGCCCGAACTGGTCAATCTGGAGTGACCTGGAGGTACACATGTACACCTGAATGACCCTTTCCACGGGTCGTTCCTTGGGAGGAGAGCGCTTGGCGGCCGTGTGGCCGCCAGGCGTTGTTTTGGCCGGGGTGCAAAATCCCCCGCCTGCATCGCCGGCGATGCAGACCGATTGGAAACGCTGGCACCTCGGCACATGTAGGACCGCAAGCCACAGGGGACCGGACCGGGGTCGCGGGTTGTACACATACGATTCCATCTGCTGATTCACACCCGATTGCCTGTTTTTCGGTTATGCTAACGAGTCGGCTTGCTTGCCGGTAGACATGGGACGGGATGCGGTAATCGAAGCCGCAGAACGGCTGCATCGCTACCCGACACCGCGGTCAGCGTCATGAGCATTGACAACTTCGGCATCATCGAGTCCACATTGAGGGAAGGAGAGCAGTTCTCCAACACCTTCTTCACTCAGCCCCAAAAGGGCGAGATCGCACGGTTGCTCGACGAATTCGGAGTGGAGTACATTGAACTGACCTCTCCCGCTGCCAGTCCCCAGAGCCACGCGGACATAGAGTACATCTGCGGATTGGGCCTCAAGTCCAAAATACTGACCCACACCCGTTGCCACATGGACGATGCCCGCATGGCAATCGACACGGGAGTGGACGGTATCGACATCCTCTTTGGCACCAGCAGCATCCTGCGCGAATTCTCGCACGGCAAGGACATCCCGTACATCATTGAGAGTGCGCGGGAAGTCATCCAGTTCATTCAGGAAGCGGGCCTCGAAGTGCGCTTCAGCAGTGAGGACAGTTTCCGGAGCGATATCGAGGATTTACTGATGGTGTACCGTGCGGTAAGTGGCATGCAGGTGAATCGGGTCGGCATCGCGGATACGGTGGGTGTGGCCGATCCCAGGCAAGTGTTCGATCTAGTACGCACCGTCCGCCGGGTAGTCGACTGCGACATCGAGTTCCACGGACACAACGACTCGGGGTGCGCCATCGCAAATTCCTATTGCGCGCTGGAAGCGGGGGCAACCCATGTGGACACTTCCGTGCTGGGCATCGGCGAACGGAACGGCATTACCCCCTTGGGCGGATTGATCGCCCGCCTCTACACACGCAACAAGGACCTGGTCAAGTCCAAGTACAATCTGCCCCTGTTGCGGGAAATCGAGAACTTTGTGGCAGATCTGGTTGATGTCAACGTTCCCTTCAACAACTACATCACGGGTTACGCCGCGTTCATGCACAAGGCGGGAATTCACGCCAAGGCCATGATCAACGACCCCAGCACATACGAGGCACTGGATCCGACCGACTTCGGCCTGACCCGTTACATCCATGTTGCCCACCGTCTGGTGGGTTGGAATGCAATCCGGGAAAGGGCCTCGCAGTTGCAGTTGGCCTTGACGGACGACGAAATCAAGGAGATCACCGCGCGCGTTAAGGTGATGGCGGACCAGCGCAGGATCCGCGAGGACGAGGTTGACGCGCTGTTGCGCGACTATCATTCCAACTCGATCGCAGCCAGACGGCGTCCGGCCATGCCAATAACGTCCCAGCCGGCAACTTCCTGATATTCTCTCCGCCATGCCCGGACAAACATTCGCACAGAAGGCCTTGGCCAGAGCTGCCGGCAGGGACACCTGTGCCGTAGGCGAGATCCTGGATGTCGAGCCCGATGTTGTGCTCAGCCATGACAACACGGCGGCCATCCGGCGCATTTGGGAGGAGTTCAGCCAGGATCGGGTCAAACACCCAGAGCGCATGGCTATTACCCTGGACCATGCCGTGCCGGCTCCGAGCGCGGTGCATGCCCAAAACCACAGGGAAATCCGCGAGTTTGTCGGCGAGCAGGGGATCGTTCACTTTTTCGAGGCGGGCCGCGGCATTTGTCATCAGGTCCTGTCGGAAGAAGTGGTGGTTAGACCCGGGCAGGTCATTCTTGGCGCCGACTCGCACACCCCTCACTTTGGATGGTTGGGGGCGTTCGGCGCCGGCATCGGGCGCAGCGAGGTGGCAGCCTTGTGGGCCCAGGGCCAATTGTGGTTGAAGGTTCCCGCGACCATGCGCATCAACCTCAGCGGCGCGATGCCGGAAGGGGTCACTGCCAAGGACTTCGCCTTGCGCATCATCGGCGACATGGGTGCCGACGGCGGTTTGTACCGCTCCATCGAGTTCGCCGGTGACACCATCCATGCCATGACTCTCGAGTCGCGGATGGTGCTGCCCAACATGATGGCCGAGTTCGGCGCCAAGAATGCCGTCATCTGTCCTGACGAACCGGTTTTGACCTGGTGTCTGGAACGACTGGCCATGCGCCACGGAATCGAAGCGGGCAGTTCGGCTTGGGCCGATTTGGCGGATGGGCTTCGAAAGAATTGCCTGTACCCGGATGCGGATTGTGAACTGGAGTCGGAACTCCACTATGCCGCCGAAGACCTTGAACCATACATTGCCCGGCCCCACAGTGTGGACGACGTGGTTCCCCTCTCCGAGTTGGGCCAGGTGGATGTGGATGCAGCCTTCATTGGCACCTGTACGAACGGCCGTCTTGAGGACATGTCCGCCGCCGCGAACATTCTGGCCAACAGGCGGCTGGCTCCAGGCTTGAGCCTGGTGATCATTCCGGCTTCCAGTCAGGTGCTTGAGGCCTGCATCGAACTCGGGTATGCGGAGACGTTTGCCCGCGCCGGCGCCATGTTGGGGGTTCCGGGCTGCGGCCCTTGCATGGGCAACCACTTCGGCGTCCCGGCTCCTGGCGAAACAGTCATTTCCAGCGCCAATCGGAACTTCCGCGGCCGCATGGGGACCCCATCGGCCGGAATTTTCTTAAGCAGTCCGGCGGTCGTGGCAGCCAGCGCGGTAGCCGGCCGCATTGTGGATCCGCGTGAATTGGATTAGCCGGGACCATGGCCCCCACAGATCGGCGGTTCACCGGCCGCATTTGGAAATACGGGGACAACGTCAACACCGACGTCATCTTCCCCGGCAAGTACACCTACACGCTCAAGACGCCTGAGGAGATCGCGGCGCACGCCCTTGAAGACCTGGATCCAGGTTTCGCCGCCAACGTCCAACCGGGCGACCTTGTGGTAGCCGGCCGCAACTGGGGATGCGGTTCCAGCCGTGAACAGGCCGTATCCTGTCTGGTCCTGGCGGGGGTGCGTGCCGTAATTGCCCGAAGCTTTAGCCGTATCTGGTATCGCAATGCCCTGAACAACGGATTGCTTGCCCTTGAATGCCCGGCGTTTGTCGACCTTGCCGTGGCCGGCGATACTGCCACCGTGGTGTTGGACGAGGCGTGCATTGCCACGTCGGATGGACGGACAGCGACATTCCAACCCCTGAGCGATGACGTTCTGCGCATCCTTGAAGCCGGGGGCTTAATTCCGTACATCAAACAGCAGATGGCTGTGTGAGCAGCACAGCGGCATCGTACCGGTACACTTGGAAAGGGATTACATCTGTTGAGAGGCAGGAACCACCATGTCCGACATTGAGACAGCCAGCGGCACCGTCGAGTGTCCGGTTTGCGCAGACGACATCATCCTTACCGATGTCATGCAGAACGAAATCGTGGAATGCGAGGGGTGTGCCGGGGAGTTCGAGGTGCTGGAATTGGACCCCTTCTCCCTCGAAGAACTGGAAGAGGACGACGAGGATTACGGCGAGTAGGCAATGCCACCACGAGCACCAACCCTATTGGCAGGTAACAGCGACGCATGTTGATGGGAGTCATCTTCGGCCGTCTCCGGGTCGAGGAAAAGATGTTGCTCACCGCCCTGGACGCGCGCGCCGTCCAGTACGAACTGCTCGACGATCGCCAACTGTCATTTCACATCGCGGGGTCCAAGAAATTGGACCGGGACGATTGGGGAAGGTTCGATGTCGTGTTGGAACGGTGCCTGTCCCATAGTCGGGCCCTCACCAGCCTGCGCATCCTGGAGTCCTGGGGTTTGAAGACGGTCAACCGCTCCCAAGTGGTGGACGTGTGTGGCGACAAAATCCTCACCACTGCAGCACTCACCCAAGCAGGGGTCCCATCGCCGCGCACGGCGGTTGCGTTCACACCCGCAAGCACACTCGAGGCCATTGAGGACATCGGTTATCCCGTCGTGCTGAAACCTGCCGTTGGTTCCTGGGGCCGCCTCCTATCGAAGGTCAATGATCGAGAAGCAGCCGAAGCCGTAATCGAACACAAGGAGGTACTCGGCACCTACCAGCACAAGATTTACTACGTCCAGGAGTACATTGACAAGCCTAAGCGCGACATCCGCGCTTTTGTGGTCGGCAACGAAACCATCTGCGCCATCTACCGGGACTCGCCTCATTGGATCACCAATACGGCGCGCGGCGGGGTTTCAAGCAACTGCCCTGTCACTTCGGCCCTGAACAGGGTGTGCGTGGATGCCGCAAACGCTGTTGGAGGTGGTGTGGTGGCTGTCGATGTCCTGGAGGATTCGGACAGGGGCCTGCTGGTGAACGAGGTGAACCATACGATGGAATTCCGCAACAGCGTCAAGCCAACGGGTGTCGACATCCCTGGCCGAATTGTCGACTTTGCCTTGGAGACGGCAGCCGGGTAGTCCGCGGACAGTGCACAAGGGAACTTGAACCTTGCCGCTGTTGGCCGATTCCCAGGTTCCAACCCCATCGTCCATCGTCCCGTGTCCATGAGCGATCGTATTCCGGTGGCCATAGCCGGGGGTTCCGGTTACGTGGGCGGTGAGTTGCTGCGTCTGCTCGTGGATCACCCCACCTTTGAAGTGGTCCAAATCACCAGCGAACGACACAAGGGTTCGTTTGTCCATTTCACCCATCCCAACCTTCGTTCGCGAACAAGACTCAAGTTCACCGGTTTGGATGAACTGGAGCCTGTGCAACTCCTGTTTCTCTGTCTGCCGCACGGACAGGCGATGCAGCAGATCGACCGGTTCCAGAATCTAGCCGACAGCATTGTGGACTGCAGTGCCGATTTTCGGCTCGACGATCCCGACCTGTACGCCACGTGGTACGGTCGGCCGCATGCCGCCCCAGAGTGGCTCGGCCGATTCGTATATGGGTTGCCCGAACTCAATCGCGACCAAATCCGGGGAGCGCGATATGTGTCCGGTGTCGGGTGCAATGCGACAGCCATCAACCTGGCCATCCTGCCGGTGGTACAGACAGGACTGATTCACACCGAATCGGACCTGATTGGTGAAGTCAAGGTGGGTAGCAGCGAGGCGGGCAACAAAGCCGGCGATGCCTCCCATCATCCCGTACGCGCCGGTGCCGTGCGCAGTTTCGCTCCGGTTGGGCATCGGCATACGGCCGAGGTCCTCCAACTCCTTGCCGCCAACGGAATCCGTTCCAAGATCCACATGAGCGGAACTGCCGTAGACAATGTGCGTGCAGCACTCGCTACGGTTCATCTCTTCGTACCATCCGGCACCACGGAACGCGACATTTGGAAGGCGTTTCGCACAACCTGGAAGGCTGAGCCGTTTGTGAGGGTGGTCAAGGAGGCGAAAGGCAACTATCGGTATCCGGAACCCAAAATCCTGGCCGGCAGCAACTGGGCCGATGTCGGGTTCGCACTGGACAGCTCCACTCACCGGCTCGTCTGCATCTGCGCCATCGACAATCTTATGAAGGGCGCCGCAGGCACGGCAGTCCAGGCGTCTAACCTGATGTTCGGACTGAATGAAACGACCGGTTTGACATTTCCAGGCCTGCATCCCATCTGATATCGGCATGGTGGCATGCCCGCGGGTCAGTCATGTGGCGGAGCGGACATGCAAAGGCCAAGATCCGGCTACAGGAACTGTTGCGGTCCGAAACCGCAGAATTTCCGGACAGGTTTGGGGATGGTCTGACAACGGCCTCCGGAAGCGCGTAGAGGCGCCATATGCCACCAAGATCGTTGCGTACATCCCGTACAAACCGCACTACGAAAGATCCGACAGGTCCGCACAGGTGATTGGTTGCTCTCTCAGTCCAGCCACAAGCCACTATCTCCTCCGTTGCGGGCGTGGACGTAAACCGAGGTGGTGGCCAGCGAAGCGTGGCCCAGTGTCTCCTTGACCGACTGGACGGGTGCACCGCCGTCGAGGGCGTGGCTGGCATGGGCGTGCCGGAACCAGTGCGGGCTGATATGGCGGTCAATGCCGGCCCGTTGCGCGGCTCGGCGCAGGGACATCCAGGCGTTGTTGCGGGCCATTGGGCGGCCCGTGCGCGTGGCGAACACCAAGCCATGCGGCTCCGCATCCGGCGGCTGCAGTTCGGCCAGGGTCTTCCGCAAGCGCTCAGAGAGTCGGATCACCCGCCCTTTGCCGCCTTTGCCTTGCAGGACAGTCAAGGTGGGCAGTTGGCCGTCCAGGTTCAGGTCTTCCCAGCGCAAGGCAAGGGCCTCGGACACGCGGCAACCGGTGTGGTAGAGCATTAGGTACAGTGCGAAGTCGCGGCCTGGTCGGGCCGCCTCAAGCAGACGCGCCACTTCGGTACGGGTCAGGATTCTCCGGCTGAGGGCGGAAGCGGTCCCACTCAGGTTGGGATTGGGCAAATCGTTGACCTCGGCACAGGGATTGGACCGTATGTATCCCCTGCGATGAGCCATGGCAAAAGCGGAACGGAGGGCGCTGATCATGGTGTTCACGCTGCCCGGTTTGCGCCCCTGTGCCAACGTCGCCTGGAAATCCTGCAGATCGGCCAGGGCAGTGTCAGCCAGTGGACGGCCCTGGCTATGCGCCTGCCATGTGTTCCAAGCGAATTCATAGGAGGACCGGGTGTGAGTGGAAACCTGGTTGCGCAACCAGACCGCGATCATCTCCTGATCGGAGGCGATCCGATCCACGTTCCGCGCCGCCTGTTGGATCTTGTCCAGCTCGATTGCAACCAGGGCGGCGGCCTGTTGTGCTGCGGGCAGAGCATTCGGAGCCGGCGGTCCGTCGGTTTCGGTCCGATCCACAGGTTCCGGGACGGAAACCAGAGCCGTGTCGGTCATATTGGCGCTCCAAGCGGGACGGTGGCCCAAAGTATAACATTACTCCCCTAATGTAATACAAAACAAGGACTCCGACCAAGTCCGCCAAACCGCCCCACTCTTGCGCTGTGACAACCTGCCGATCCAGGATGGACCTCCCCGAAGCGAATGACTGAGTGTCTTGCCCGCACCTAGCCGACCCGACCGCCATGTGGACACGCTCTCACTTGTTGGGTTCGACTGTAGCCGCGCGAGAAAGCCACCAGCTTCAGCGCACGGCCAGCTGCAGAGTGTGCGGGACTTGGCGGAAGATTCCTACCGGTGGTCCGACCCTGTCAGCCCAACCTTCGCCATACCAGTGATACTCAATCACGAACATATCTATCATTAATAGATTTTAATTCACATATTTCATCAACTACCGCTTTGAGAGCTATCCGGTGCGCCTTCGCCCCGCGTACTCTGAATCGGCCGGACACCGCCTTTGGGTCCGGCCAAGGCCGTTCCGCCTTGCCAGACACCAAGCTGGAATCCAATTCCCCAACCCACACAACCGTGCCCGAGCGATGGCTCACTGATCGCTGGGCACAACATAGGACAGCTAATACAGATTATCATAGTCTCAGCACCAAGCACGCAAGTGGCAGTTAAGTACGGACGCAACATGATGATTGGATCACAATCAGCCTTGTCAGTGGCGTTACATGCATCCACATTGCCATGTGGATTGTGATTTGTCGCTGCCAACTGATCAAGAAGACCAACATATAACTTCGAGCACAGCTCCGTTTCCTTACACAAGAAGACATCCGAATTTCATGAGCCGAACACCTGAACGGTTCTTGAATTTCAATGTATAAGTTTTTACACAAGTGATTAATTGGTAGCACCAAAGTATGAAACCACTCACCGACAACACCTCATTATCATCTACCCGAATGCAAATAGGCACATGGGGAGGAATACTCCCGATAGGTTGGATGCAGAGAACGGTCCGAACAACGCAGAGGACGCTCCAACGCGCTCTCCAAAGACTGTGGCAGAACCCTTCTCTTCAGTATGCAATGCCAACAATGTCCCCTCACGGGATCCTTCGAACTGCCAGTCATCATATTTGCCAAGCTACTTGCATTGGAGTTCGACATACCCTCTACGCAGTGGCAAATCTAGTTGATTTTATGAAAGTTGATAATCTAAAATATTTAACTACCACGTAATCGATTTTGAAGTTGACTGGTGAAGTGGACCATATGCCTGATCTGCTAGTTTCATCCCAAGAATGTTGGATGGTATTGTTATCGATGGCGATTCGCCATGAAATAAATATTCTTCAACTCAGAATTGATGGTGCTGACGTCTCTGTTTTTCTGCACGGTTACCTGGTTCTCGAAACTTGGATCTCGGCTAGATTTAATACTATCTGTTGAAGCACAATTTCTTTGTATGCATTTTGTAGTGTCTTGCTGAACAAATAAAAATGCATTTGGTGTCCGTTGCAAACCAAGGATTGCCGCCTGAAGATCTGGGAGACGAGCGGTTCACTGAAGCTTGAACCCACGGTGAGCGCCTGCAGCGGTGGAGCCAGGAGTGGTCGCTGGTGATTCTCGGACAGTGGCAGAATGGAGATGCGCGAGGGATGGCGAGTTGGGGACCGGAGGGACCCCGACTTGGGAAGGTGGCTGAACACCTATTTGATTAATAATCGTATTATTAAAATAGAACAGATTATAATTTCCAATTCTTGTTTTGTGAAGCTGCCGAGCTGTCGCGCGCGAAGTGGGACCGTCGGGATGTCATAGCAGCCACCGCCTGCAATGGCAACACTGGCCTTGTTGGTGACCCAGGTCCTGCATGACGTACTCACTCCTTCGTCTGTACGGCTAGATCGCTTCCGTGGTCCGATTCGCGGGTGACCAGGGTGGGTTCCAACTACAGGCCTGGAGTTCAGGGACTCCAGTTGCTGGCAACTACCGGCGGCCCGCTGACCATTGATCTGGTGTCATCGCCGGCGCCGGGTCCTTGACGCTACCAAAAACGGTCGTTTGTGTTGCGAAGTGCATCGCAACAAAGATCTCCGGATCGTGGCCGTTACGGCTTGGGAGGACGATCAACTCCAAGGTAAGCCGTTCTGTGCTCAGAAGATCATCCCCCCGCGGATGATAGTGCGGCGACCGTGGCAGCGACGTCGTCCGTCAAGACAGCGTCGACTCCCTGCCGTGCATGCTTTGACATTCGCACCGTCGGATCCGTGTCCAACGGTGCTACCAGCACCTGGTTTCGGTGGGCATGCCACACAAACAGCGGATTTGCGGCGAGGTTCGGCCATGCTGGACCCACGAAATCCCACTCGGGTCCCGGTAACAGCATGTTCATTGCCACCGGTCCAATTGGCAGTGCGGGACACACCTCGCGGATCGCCAACAGACAGCGGGGTTTGAAGGATGTCACCAGTACGCGTTTCAAAAACTCGTGCTTGGCAAGGACTTCAACCAAGATTCGTGCCCAGGAAGGGATTGAAAACCTGGGATCCTTCAACTCCAACAGTAGGGCGACATCTGCCGTCAAGGCTAGATCCAGCAGCGAAACCAGCTCCGGAACAAACTGCGGCTCCGGTGCGTCTCGTCCCGGCATGTCCACCGGCGTCGACACTGCTTCGGCTGTGGACAGGTCGGTTACATTTACGTCCCGGCCGGTCGTACGCTTCAGATTGCGGTCATGCAACAGGAGCAACTCGCGGTTCTTGGAAAACCAAAGATCCGTCTCAATGAGGTGCGCACCCTGTTCGATTGCCAGGGCGAAGGAGTGCAAGGTGTTCTCGGGCGCTACGGCCGAAGAGCCCCGGTGGGCAATGACAAACGGAGCCCCGTGGGCCAGACGCGCTTCCCGTACTTCAGTGAATTGCCTCAGGTCGAGGTCGGCAAGCACGCGAAGTCAGGCCTTGAGCACGGTGGCCAGCGCGGACACGACCATGTCCGCCTGTTGCCGGGTGATGATCAGGGGCGGGAGCAGCCGCAGTACGCGCGGTCCGGCGTTGAGCAACAGGATTCTGTGGTCTTCCAGCATCGTCCGGAGGATCGGTGCCGCCCGGGAACGTAACTCGATTCCGATCATCAGTCCCAGTCCGCGAATTTCGCGGATGATCCGGATACCGCGGAGTGCGTCCTTCAGTGTGTCCAGTAGATAAGTACCCATTCTGGCACTGTGGCCAATCAGATCGTGTTCTTGATAGGTGGTGAGCGCGGCTAGACCGGCGGCACAGGCAAGCGGGTTGCCGCCAAAGGTGCTGCCGTGGACTCCTACGAAGATGTGTTCTTGTACTTGTTCCCCAAACGCAACAGCGCCAATCGGGAATCCTCCGCCCAATCCCTTGGCGATGCACAGGATGTCCGGCTTCAAGACATGATGCTCAATCGCGAACCACTTGCCGGTACGTCCGATGCCAGTCTGAATCTCATCGGCAATAAGTAGTGCCCCTGTCTCCCGGCAACGCTGTTGGACAGCTTGAAGAAACTCGGGAGTACCCACGTTGACGCCTCCCTCGCCCTGGACCACTTCCAGGAACACACCGGCGGTCTCCTCGGTCACCGCGTCCCGAAGAGCATCCACATTGTTGTAGGGCATATGGCTGACGCCGGGTAATAGCGGACCGAAGACATCCTGGTTGCGGGCATTCCAAGTCAGCGCCAGAGAACCGGAGGTTCTGCCGTGAAATGCCTTTGACGCGGCAACCAGGTTCGCGCGACCGGTGGTGATCCGGGCCAGCTTGAGCGCTGTTTCGATGGTCTCCGTGCCACTGTTGAGCAGAAACGCGTAGGACAGGTGATCGGGCAGGACCTCCGACAGCTTGGCGTAGAACCGGCCTCGAGTTTCGCCATAGAGAAACGAAGACAGCGAAGTGAGCGTTTCTGCCTGCCTGGACAGGGCTGTCGCCAAGTCGGGATGCGAGTAGCCCAGCATCGCGATGCCCTGCGAGGAAGTGAAGTCCAGGAAACGATTGCCGTCGGTATCGAACAACCAAGCTCCCTCTCCGCGCGCGAAGGTGATTTCCGCCCGTTTCGGAATGAAACCACCTGACATTCGCAGTTCGATTTCTCTGAGATCGGAGATGTCCTCCGACATGACTGACGATTGGTGGTTCATCCGATATGGGTTCCGTGAGCCTCGACCAACGCCTTGGTGACCGGGTTTTCCACCCGTCCGTCCGCGATCACAACTTCGCCAACCCCTTGTTGCAGGGCATCCTTGGCACCCATCACCTTCCGTTTCATGCGCCCTTCGGCGAGGTCGATGAATTGGTCAATCTGATTCGGCTTGATCGACGAAATCAAGGTTGACTCATCAGGATACGACCGCAAAAGCCCCGCCACATCGCTGAGATAGAGCAGTATGTCCGCCTGCAAGGAGACGGCCATGTGCGCTGCGATCCGATCACCGTCCACATTGATGGCCTCGTTGTCGTGGGAAAGGGCCGGCGGAGTCAGCACCGGAATGAACCCTTCCCTCAGGAGCAACTGAACCAGACGAGTGTCCACGTGGTCTACGGTTCCGGTCCAGTCGTCCCGGATCATTACCCAGCGATTGCCTTTGCGTACCCGTATCTTACTCTTGCGCGTGCCGCGGACAAGCCGACCGTCCAACCCGCTCAAGCCGACCGCATTTACCCCACGCTTCTGCAATGCCTCGACCCACAGCTTGTTGATCTGGCCACAGTAGACCATGAGGAAGATTTCCAGTGTCCTCCGGTCCGTACGCCGGCTGGTCAATCCGTTACGGCCTTCAACGAACTCTGGAGGATGGCCCAGCGCTTCGGATACTGCGTTTGTGTGTTCCGCGGCACCGTGGACGAACACGAGTTGTTCACCCTGGTTCACTAATCCTGCCAAGTCGTCGGCTACGGAATCCATCGAGATGGACAACCCACCGCCAGCCTTGACGATCAACATGGCCTCGAACCCAGTCCAGGCCCGCACCGTCGTAGGTTCAAACGCCCAGTCATGCTGCGGAACCGCCCGTTGCTATACTCACACATCCTGGTTGGGCCGGCACCGCCAGAGCCATCCGACGGCGATTATACGGTTTGATGTCACCACAGTTCAAAGTTTACGTCACAGACATCGGCTGGTCTTCCCTGGCCGCCGAACTCGAGGTCCTGGACCCCTTGGACGCGGTCCTGGAAATTACACCGGACTGCACGGACAAACAAATGGCGGAATACGTGCGGGATGCCGATGCGATTATGACGTGTTGGAGGACGATTCCGCCGGAAGTCGTGTCGTCAGCGGAACAATGCCGCGTGATTGCCCGGTATGGAATCGGGCTCGACAACATTCCAGTTGCCCTGGCCACGGAACTGGGTATCCTGGTCGTCAACGTGCCCGACTTCTGCCTGGACGAACTAACGGACCAGGTGATGGCGGGAATCCTTTCGCTCTCCCGCCAACTCCCCGCACTCGATGCTTCTGTGAAACGGGGTGAGTGGTCTCGGGCCACGTCCGTTCCCCTAAGGCAACTACGCGGCCAGACACTGGGCTTGCTTGGGTTTGGCAACACCGCCCGGCACCTTGTGCCAAAAGCACAGGCCTTCGGCCTGAAGGTGATTGCCTATACGCCGCGCCTTGCAGCTGCCGCCTTACCCGATGGCGTGGCCTTGGCCCAGTCTTTCCAGGACCTGTTGGAACGATCCGACTGGCTTTCAATCCACGCGCCGCTGACCCCGGAAACAACCAAACTGTTTGACGACCGCGCCTTTGCGGCCATGAAGGATTCCGCTGTGCTGATCAATACATCGCGCGGTGCCATCATTGACGAACCTGCCTTGAACCGCGCACTCATGAGTGGTTCCATTGCCGGCGCAGTGTTGGACGTCTTGACGACCGAACCTCCCGCCTCAGACATCCCGTGGCAAGACCACCCCAATGTGTTGATGACTCCACACTCCGCATTCCTCTCCGAGGAATCGCTCCGAACCCTAGCTACCCGAACCGCCCAAAACGTTGCATCCGTTCTCATGGGGCAAGTTCCGGACAGCGTGGTCAACCCGGAGGTTCTGGTCCAGGACAACTGCCGAATTCAGGCCTGAAACCAAATGGTCTGGTTGCCTGTCCAGGAAGTCGGTACCAAACTCCGACTGTCGGTTCGGGCAGCTTGGCCAACCGGTCGAGTCCGATCCCCGAATCCCGCCATCCGAATAGCGCCTTGCTCGCGCATGTCCCCAAGGAAACACTGCAGGCCGAGATTCAAACTGCGAACCCTGAAGTCTGTACGCAATTTATGCGAACCAAAGGCATTGAGGCAAGACGCCAAAGATCGGTCTTCCCATTCCAAAGGTCTCACTAGCTTGTATTGGTCTGGACCAGAGACGACAGAGAGGAAGCAACTGTCTCTTTGACGTCGGAAGGGCGCTTGCACAACGGACTGTTGGATGGAACCCAAGCTAACAACTCGACAGAGGGATTCGCATAGCCTATTACGTCACGAGCACTGGAATTACCGTGACCGATTGGTTCCCCGCGCGTGCGCGGGAGGCCGGTAGGCTTTGGGACTGGATTGCTGTACCCTTCCGTCGAAGGGGCAATTTAGCTTCGCCCTTGCCGCAGTATGTGGGATCACCAAGCTGTGTGGCCAAGGTTCACCGTGACCGGACCATTGCATCATCCGATGTAAGCCGGCAACAGCCCCGTCCGCCCCGGGTCCAGATTCCAGTCCGCCAACATTGCCCGGGACAGCCGACAGACCATTGTGTACGCCGGATCGTAAATGTTGCCGAGGTCGTACCTAACCCGTTGTCCCATCATCAGATGGACCGTTTCCAAATCGTAGCCGCATTCGTCAACAAGCCAACGTGACACTTCAGTGGTCGCATGTCGTGTGGCCTGATCCAGGGGCCGGGCGCTGCCGGCCACGAAAATGTCGGAGTCGTTGTACCCGCGCGGCCAACATAGCTTCTGGTTCTTGACCACATCAACACTGAACTCCACCTCGGCGGAAATTTCGATGCCGGTCCCCACGATCTCGCCGTCGCCCTGGAGGGCATGCACATCGCCTAGGTAGAGCAGGGCCCCCGGTACCGATACCGGAAACAGTGCCGTGACACCGTCACGCCATCCGCGGTAGTCCATGTTTCCGCCATGAGGTCCGGGAGTGGCCGTGCTGATTGCCTCCCCTCCTGCCGGTGCCACGCCGAAGCATCCAATCATGGGGTCCATTGATTGCCACGGAAGTGCTTCACCATCGGATACGCGAACCAGACCAGCCGCCGTGTCGACATCCCAAACCGTAAGGGCAGGGGAAGGCACCGGCAGCCCCTGCAGATAGTCCGGATCAAGTACGTCTCCGGCCAATATGTTCCTGGTCCATCCCGTGCTGCGGTCCGGCTTGATGCCGATCAGATGCATGACCAGGGCGTCACCCGGCTCTGCCCCCTCGACATGGAACGGTCCTGTCATCGGATTGGGCCGGCCGGCCACAGTTTCGCCGCGATGGTCCGCGCCTCCGGCATCGACGGTGCAAGTCCGCACTACGTCTCCGGGTTTGAGATGGCACTCGGGTTCGTGCGTGCCGATGGTGTTAAACCACTTGGATGGAGCAAATTCAACCAATGCCATTGGGGGATCCTCCCTGATGCTAGAAGTACCTCAGGAAACGACAAGTCGTTTCTCGTATTGCAGGATGGTCACTTTCGGCACGAAGCCCAGCCGCTGGTTGATGGCCAGCATCGGATTGCATTCTTCGTTGCCGGTCACAATCATGGTCGCCCCTTCCCGGCACGCCTGTTCAATCGACTTGAGCTTCAGTGCGATTGCTAGGCCCCGCCGACGCCAGGCGCGTCGGACACCAGTCAATCGAATGTCCCAGACAGTCGGAGTTCCCAGAATTCGGTTGGCAGCGGTGAAGGCCGCGTATGGTCCACATCCTTCAGCTTCATTGGACTCGGTGCGATCGACTGCGATCATCCATGTATCTGGCGATGCACCGGATTTGCGCAGCATGGTATCGAAGTCGGCCTCCGTTATGGAAGGAGGACCGTATGGCCGAGGAACATCCGTGTCGACCTCCAGCCAGGCGCGGTGCAGTTTGAAACACCACTTGGGATCATTCTGCATCAGGCTCGGTAAGTTGTGGAACGCAAATCCTGCTTCCTCCGCAGCTTGAATTCGCCCTACCCAGGGATCGAAGTCGAATCCCTGAACATCCAGAGCCGAGTTCAAATCGCGTTGGAGGCACACGTAGCCGTTGGCTTCAAGCCAGTCAACGCGCACTGGTCTGTCATCGCGCACCTTGAGACTAAGGACACCGACCTCCAAGCCTTCGATTTGCTTCAGGACATACGCCTCCACGAGCGAGTGAATTGCCTGTCCGCCCACCATGAGGTTTTCCAAGGCGGGGTAAAGCATGAAGTCGTACGTCATGCAATCCTGGATTCCGATCCAGGTCGGCTTGTACACCTGGCCGCAGCCGACAACCTTCGTGTCCATGGTTGCCACGAACAGGTGCGGAAACCGGTCCTTGCTTCCGGTTGCCAAACGGGCACGAAAGTGCGCCAAGGTGTCTGGGGGACGGTCGGGTACGTAGGCTGCACCAACCGCAAGCCACGCGCGGCACTCTTCGTCTATCGGCTCAAACTCCCGAATGTCGAATCCCATGCAATCCCCCTTGCGGACATGCCGGCCCGGTTTGGCACCGGAGACAGTCTCCCGGTTCGGGAACATCGGTTTCCCCTAAACCTGCGAGCCGCGGGAGTTGCCGACGGTTCGAAGGTATGCCAACCACATGGCGCAGTCGATGGTCCGGCCTCCGATTGTGTCGTACCGGACGGTTTCTGCACAGCCGGATCCTACAGGAGCACGGCGGCCACCGTCGACTCGGTCCGGGTGGCCGATGGCCACCGGTTACAACTGCTTCTCGTAGTCCTGCCAGGCGGGAGAGGGTTTGAACCCCAACTTAATGTTGATGTCGTACATGGGATTGTTCTCTTCGTTGCCGGTTTCGAGCCGCGCGCCGCCCATGTCGCGGGCTTGGGCAATCGACTTCAGTTTGATGGCCGTGGCAATGCCCCTGCGGCGCCAATTCCGGCGGACGCCGGTCAGCCAAATGTCCCAAACCGACGAATCACTCAGGGCGGGATTGACACAGGTCAACCCCGCGTAGGGCCCGAACCTGGGACTGCTCTCAGGCAACGAACTGTTGTCCACAGCTATCAGGTTGGTCTCCGGGCGCAGACTCGGACTCTTCAGCATCTTGTCGAATTCGTCGACCGGTACGGGTTTGGGTTCATTGGGACCAGGGACGTCAAGATCGATTTCCACCCATGCTTCGTGCAACTTGGCATGCCAGTCCGGGTCATGTTCCTGCAGGTGCGTAAGGGTATGGAACTCGATGCCGGAAGACTCGACCTTTTCAACAAAGCCTTGCCACGCATCAAAATCGAAGGTGGCCACGTCCAGCGACGAAGAGGGATAGCGCATCACCGCTGCGTAACCGTTGTCAATCAACCAGTTCACCCTTGCCGTCTTGTCTTCGCGTGAACCTGTCAAAAGAACTTCTGTCGGCCGGTCGGAGATGAGTTTCAGGACATGCCGTTCAACGTGGGAGTGGACCGGCAGCCGATACACCACCAGTTCTTCATGATCCGGGTGAACCATGTGGCTGAATTGGATTCGGCCCTCCACGTTCAGCCAATAGGGATCCGAGACATCGCCATAACCAATGATGACGCCATCCAGTGTGAGGACGAACCTGGCTCTGAACTTGTCCTTGCGTGCCGTCTCGTCCCTGTACTTCCACTGCTCCAGTGTGTTGGGCGGGTATTCCGGCCAGCAGGCGTTCCCGATCGCGAGACACACCAGATACTCTTCGTCAACTGGGTTGAAGGGGCGGATCCTGAATTCCACGACTGTCTCCTTACCAAAATGCCGAATGCCGACTTGCTTTGTTGGCTCGGTTCGACGAATCGGGACCCCGGGCCTGCCAAAGGGCGCAGACTCTATAACCGGGCAGTTAGTGGTGTCAACAATGTGGGGTCCTGGCCCTCAGGACTTCCAGCAGAAACCTTGGGCGATGTCCATCAGGCCCTGTCCGCGCCCCTCCGGTTTTCGGTCGGAATCCGGCAAGGGACAGCTGAAGTGATGGCCTTGCGTAAGTGCATGCCCGGGACCGTTTCCGGATCGACTCTCAGGATTGTGGACTGGCCTAAATACCACCTTGGCAGCACGTTGGAATGCTATGGCTCACGGCAGTCGGCTTGGAAATCGCTGAAGGGTTGGAAAGTTGCATGGAGTTCATCTCCGCTGCCTCTCGGCCGACTGATTCCCGTTCTTCGTTACTGGAGTTTTCCGTACTCCTTCCAGGCAGCAACTTGATGTTGATCCCATACATGGGGTTGTTTTCTTCGTTGCTGGTCCTCATCCGAGCACACCCCAGGTCGTGCCCATGGGCAATCGACTTCAACTTGATCGCTGTTGCGATTCCTTTACGACGCCAAGCGCGGCGGACGCCGGTAAACCGAATCCCCCCGTCCGTTGCATTGCGTAGCAAGGGATTGGCCAACGTCAGCCCTGCGTAGGCCCCAAACCCAGAGCAACTCGCCACTTGTGAACCGTTGTCCACGGCAATCAGGTTGGTCTCCGGACACATGGCGGAGCTGTTCAGCATCTTGTTGAATTCGTTGACCGAAATCGGCCTCTCCTCGTTTGAGGTGGGAGCATCGAGTTTGATTTCCACCCATGCCTCATACAGTTTTGTATGCCAGGCGGGATCATGCTCCTGCAAGTAGGTACGAGAAAGGAACTCAATCCCCGAAGCCTCAACTTTCTCGACGCAGCCTTCCCACTTCCCGAAATCGAAGGCGGCCACGTCCAATGACGAAGAAGGAGACCGCCTCACAGCCCGATAGCCGTTGTCTGTCAACCACCCAACATTGACCATGTTGTCCTCGCGCGCGGTGGTCAACAGAACCTTGATCTGCCGGTCGGAAATGAGACTCAGAACATACCGTTCCACATGGTCGTGGATCGGCTTGCGGTCCACGACCCATCCTTCATAATCGGGATGAACAGTGTGATCAAACTGGATTCGGTCCTCCATGTCCAACCAATAGGAATCTGAGACAACGCCGTAACCGATGATGACGCTGCCCAACGTAAGAACGAACCTGGCACGCAACACGTCCTTGCGTGCGGTTTGGTCATGGTACTTCCACTCGTCCAGAGTGTCCTGAGGATCTTCGGGGTAGCACGCTTGGACAGCCAAACATGCCAGATACTCTTCGTCTACAGGGCGGAAGGGACGGATCTCGAAATCCACGGCTGTGTCTCGCCCCGGACAGCCAACTACCCCCACACCCCTGAAGATTCGGGTTCGGCGCCGTGGTGCGGGCCATGCGCCGGAACCCTATAACCGGGATGGCGCCACTGTCAGCCAGATACTTGGCTGAACCCCTGGACGATTTCCACCACTTCCTGTCCGTACTGCTCTAGCTTCCAGTCCGGTAGGATGTGGTATCCAGCCAAAGCGGCAACGGACATGGGAGCTTCCGCGGCTATGGCCTTGAGCGAATGCTTGCTCAGAACGATGTCCGGATCGATACCCCGTTCATTGGACTTGCCCAAGCGCCACTTGCGGAGCGCGTTGAAAAGCCCAAGTTCGCGGCGATCGGTGATGGACGTAGTAGACGGCTTGAACGGACGCACCGCCACCCGTTGGCTCTGTCCTTGCTGGATACAGGAGAGAATGTCGTCCCCCAGCAGGCGTACCTGTCTGCGATCCAGGCATTTGCATTGTTCAAGCAACCGGCGTGTAGTAGGTTGATCGTGAGCCAACGACAACAGTACCTTGTCGGTCACCACACGACTACGCGGTCGGTCCCAAGCCTGCGCAACTTCCTCGCGCCACTCCCATAAGGACTTGTACACCCCCATGTGCTTCAAGGAGACCTGCTTGGTGGTCTGGTGATCCCAGAAGGTTTTGTCCCGCGAACCAACCCTGGAATAGTCGGCGGACGCGACCTCCTCCATGTGAGCCAACCCTTCCGCAAGCCGGTCACAGTCCGACAGGCAGCGGAACAGTTTTCGATACAGTGGCACAAGGTAGGCGACATCGCCGCAAGCGTAGGTAAGCTGACTTGCCGTAAACGGCCTCTTGCCCCAATCGGACATGCGAACCCGTTTGCTTTGATGAACCTGAAACTCATCCTCCAGAATCGAGCCGATGGAGGTGGATGTCCAACCAGCCAGGCGCGCAGCGATTTGGGTGTCGAACAGATTCGCGACGCGGATGCGGAACTCCTTATGGAGGTACCCCAGCTCGCTCTGGGCACCGTGCATCACGAACCGGCGATTTGGATCGGCAAACAACGGGACCAGACGGCGGATGTCGACCCGGTCCGGATCCAACAGCCAAAGTTCAAGTTCACTGTCGCGACCATCCCAGCAGCGACGGACCATGGCAAACTGCATCAAACAAATGCGCGCGGCATAGCTGTGCGCGGAATTGCTTTCAGTGTCCAGGGCAACCAGCGTGTGGGCGGACAAGGCACGCTCGAACCGCTGGAGATCCGGCTCTGAATCCACCAGTACACAGCCAAGGGTGTGCGTACGCCCGTTGCGCGTAGCAAGGCTTACTTGGATGTCCGACATGAATGCTGTAGCGGAAAGTGGCGACGCGACACAGTGGGATGCTTCCATCAAGTATAGACGATCGACACTGTCTGTGCAGGCCGAATGTGAGAGTCTTTCCGAAATCGGTCCTGAAAACCAAAATCACCGTTCTGGACACGGTTAGACTGCAAGATTCGCATTGCCTCGCAACAGCTCTGACAACATTGCCAATTTTGCTTCAAGATGATTGACACGGTTGTGCTTGACGCCGAAGGTCGCGTGTCGTGCGGCACCGAGGCCGCAACGGTTCTGATGCGTCTGCGCCAGGACCGTTGCCGGGCCTGGCTCGACTTCAACAACCCAACGGAGGCGGAACTGGGCTTCGCCTTGGAGAAGGTTCTCCCCGTGCACGAACTGGCACGCAAGGATGTGCAGGACCAGGAAGGCACCCCTAGGCTGGCGGAGTATCCCAACTGTCTGGTCGTCGTGTTTCATTCCGTCGAGGCGTCGGGAACGGATCCGGCGGGCCTGACCACGGTCGAACACGTAGCCGTCCTAGGCCACAACCTCCTCATGACGTTCACCTACGATGACAGATCCCATTTCGCGGAAATGCACGATTCAGTCCGCCACAGGTCCGATGGCTTGGCACTAGGGACAGTACGGCTGTTTCACGAACTCCTTGACCGCCAAGTGGGCCAAGCCAGAGGTTTGATCGAGAACTTGGTTGGATCGCTTGAATCCCTGGGAGATGTTATTTTCACCCGCAATCTGTCCGCGGCCAGCGAACATGAAATCATGGAAGACATCCTGCAGGCCAAGAGCACCGCTTTGCGGCTGCAACGGATCCTGGGACCACAAGCGGAACTGCTGCGTAAACTGGCGGTTGAACATCGGACGTCCATCAGTCCTCAGGAACGGGCCTACTTCCAGGTGACCTTGGAGGAGTCCGTGCATCAGGAGTCCTTGGCGGACCTGCTCGTGGAACTAGCCAACGGCACCATGACCACGCATCTGAACCTTTCCAACTACCGGCTGAGCGAGGTCATGAAGGTCCTGACCATGATCGCGACAGTGTTCATTCCCCTGACGTTCGTGACGGGACTCTTTGGAATGAACTTCTCGCACTTGCCCGGGACACAGTCGCCGTATGCCCTGGTGGCAGTGGTCGCCGCCTGCTTGATTCTCACCATCGGCATGCTTTTGTTCTTCAGACGCAAGCGGTGGCTGTAGCATTGCCCCACGGAACCAGCCTCTCGGCACTCGGAGCTCCTACTTCATGACCAGTACCTATGCATTTCGTTCGGCCGCCGGTGCCGACTACGGGAGAGTCATCGACTTGTGGATGCGGGGCGTGTCCAGCGACCGTGTTGCCATCGATCAGATTGCCAACACTTGGTGGAAGCGCCTCTTGTTCCGGTATGTGGCAGGCCGCAAAATCTTCCAGCAGGACATGGAAACCGCGGTGGTTCTCAAGGACGGCAACCTGTGCGGCTACTATGGTCTGCAGGCGGCAGCCGATACCATGAGCGTCTTCGACTGGGGATTGGATCTCGACTGGAGCACCGAGGGTCTGAATGTCTTCGGATTGATGGTCGAACATATTCTTGACGACGTCTACGAACGCGACGACGACACCGAATCACTAGTCATCGGCACGGAACGCCACGAACACGACGTGCGCGCTGCGCTGGAACGGAGTGATTTCGAACCTCTCGACTACCAGATTGCACAAATGGTGACCGACTTGCCGCTGGCGCACAACGAACCCCGCGGCGAGATGGATCTCCACCTCACGCTGCGCAACGCGCATTCCTTCGGCGATGCCATGGAGGACTGGATCCGGATGGACTATCAGGGCGACAAGAGAAAGGTGACCATCGTCCTTCCTATTCACAATGCGCTGCCTTTGCGAACCGTCACCTACGAGATTCTCGAAGGAGAGGAGCCCAAGGGATTCGTTCAGTTCTCATCCCACAACGATGAAGCCCGATTCCTGTACGCGCTGGAGCCAGGACTGTGGGGCTCGCCGTTGGAACGCTTGGCCGTGACCGCCTTCTGCACGCAGCTGGCACGCAAACAACGACGAGTCAGGTTGCGAACGTTCAGTCTGGCCCACCTCCATGCCAGCCGTGAATCCCTCGCTTCGCTGGGTCTGAAGTTTGAACTCGCGCCCTGGGAGCGATGGGTACATCTACTCTTCGAGGACGGTGAAGAGGATGACGATGCGTCCGGTGACCACGAAGGCTGAACCGGGACGTTGGCAGGAACCGGCAGCGCGTGACAAGCCGCATGGGAAGGATCCATCCAGATTCCGCGCCGGTTGATGGACCCGAAAAGGTGCGGCCGTGTCGCGGTTGATTGGCACCGAAAGCGGAACCTAGTGAAATCCGGCAGCCGGCCATACGGCCTGTCGGTTCCCGTCCACAGACGCAGTCGATCAAAGAACGAGGCATGATGGTCCAGACAACAGGAGGGTTCCTAAGTCGCCACTTGGGTCCCGGCACCCGGGACGAGGCGAAGATGCTGGCAGCGCTCAAGGTGGACAGCCTTGAGGCGCTTGTCCAACAGACGGTTCCCGAATCCATCCACCTGCTCCAGCCGCCAACGCTGCCCGAACCCCTCGACGAGCCGCAAGCCCTCAAGGAACTCCGCAGCATGGCGGCCGCCAACCGCCGTACAGCATGTTTCATTGGTCAGGGTTTCCACCCGTGTGTTGTCCCCTCGGTCATTCGACGCAACATTCTTGAGAACCCCGGCTGGTACACGCAGTACACGCCATATCAGGCTGAAATCGCGCAGGGACGGCTCGAAGCCCTGCTCAACTTTCAGACCCTGATTGCCGACTTGACAGGTCTTCCGGTGGCCGGTGCTTCGCTGTTGGACGAAGCTTCGGCAGCCGCGGAGGCAATGACGGTTTGTTGGCGCGCAAGGTCCAGACGGTCCCAGGCCGACGTCTTCCTGGTCACAGACCGGATCCATCCTCAAGTCCTCAAGGTGCTCGAAACCAGGGCGCGCCCGTTGGACATCCGCATCGCCACGGCGCCGTTGTCTGAAATGGACCCGACTGCGGATGTGTTCGGGGTGCTGGTTCAGTCTCCCGACACGGAGGGCACGGTCCACGACTACCGGGAACTCACTGAACTCGCACACGCCGTCGGGTCCAAGGTGGCGGCGGCCACCGATCCGTTGGCAATGACCATGTACGCCCCTCCGGGGGAAATGGGAGCCGATGTGGCGTACGGCACCACACAGCGTCTGGGCATGGGACCCGGCTTGGGCGGTCCGCATGCCGCCTTCATCGCCGTTAGGGACGAACTCAAGAGACTGATGCCGGGGCGCATGGTGGGGGTTGCCCGCGACGCCGCCGGTCGGCCGGCTTTGCGTCTTGCCTTGCAGACGCGCGAACAGCACATCCGGCGCGAAAAGGCAACCAGCAACATCTGCACGGCCCAGGTTCTTCCCGCCGTCGTGGCCTCCATGTATGCGGTGTATCACGGACCGGAAGGCCTTGCCTCCATCGCAGCGGAGATCCACCGGAAGGCCTGCACACTCCGAAGGCAGTTGGAAGTGGCAGGTGCACGGGTGTGCCGGGGTCCGATCTTTGATACGGTCAAGATTCTGGATATGCCCGACCGGAGCCTGGATGCCGTTTGGGAGGATGCTCAACGGCAAGGGATCTCCCTGCGGAGATATACCGACGGTGCGCTGGGTGTGTCCATGTATGAAGGCGTCTCACCGGACGAGCTCGACAGGTTGCACACGGCCCTTGGGGTGGAACCGCACCGAACGATCTCGGATTTGCCTGTGGTGCCGGCACCACTATCCAGGGCATCGGATTTTCTGACCCACCCGGTCTTTCACCTGTACCGGTCGGAAGTGGAACTGACCCGGTACATGGCGCGTCTGCAAAAGCGCGATCTGTCCTTGACCGACGCCATGATTCCGTTGGGCTCGTGCACGATGAAGCTGAATCCGGCCGCTTCGCTCGAAGCAGTTACCTGGCCGGAATTCGCCGAGACGCACCCCTTCGAGGCCCCCTGCAACCAGGAGGGCTACCGTGCGTTGACTAAACAGTTGCGTGCCTGGCTGGCCGAAATCACCGGTTTCGCAGGGGTGTCGCTGCAGCCCAATGCGGGGTCCCAAGGGGAACTGGCCGGCCTGTTGGCCATTCGATGGTATCTCCACTCCATTGGGCAATCCCACCGATCAGTCTGCCTGATTCCCGCGTCGGCCCATGGCACCAACCCGGCAAGTGCCCAACTGGCCGGGTTCCATGTAGTGGTGGTCGCGTGCGATAAGCATGGGAACATCGATCTGGAAGACCTCCAGCGGAAGCTCGACGAGCACGGACCGCGTATCGCCGCCTTGATGATTACCTATCCCTCAACCCACGGAGTGTTCGAGGAATCGGTTAAAACCGTCACGGAGTTGATCCATGGCTGTGGCGGCCAGGTATACGTGGACGGTGCCAACATGAACGCCATGGTTGGGCTGTCGTCGCCCGCCGCGATCGGCGGCGACATCTGTCACCTGAACCTGCACAAGACGTTCTGCATTCCGCATGGCGGGGGAGGACCGGGCATGGGGCCGGTTTGCGCCGCCGCCCATCTGGTTCCATTCCTGCCGTCGGACCCCGTCGGTGAACCGGCCACGGCAACAACGGGGGCGGTGGCAGCCACGGACTGCGGCAGCGGAGCCATCCTGCCGGTTTCGTGGACCTACATCCGGATGATGGGGACAGTCGGGCTGACCAAGGCTACACAAACGGCCATCTTGGCGGCCAACTATGTTGCCAACCGACTTGGCGACTACTACCCGATACTGTTCAAGGGTCAAAACGGGCGCGTGGCCCACGAATGCATCATCGACCTTGAGTGGCTGAAACCGGCAGGCCTCACGGTGGATGACGTTGCCAAACGCCTCATCGACTACGGGTTCCACGCGCCGACAGTGTCCTGGCCGGTTCCCTTCACGATGATGATCGAACCAACCGAAAGTGAAAGCCTGCGGGAACTGGACCGGTTCTGTGACGCCATGATCCAGATCCATGGGGAAATCCAGGACGTGCTGGAGGGCCGTTTCGCAGTCGAGGACAGCCTGCTGCGGCACGCCCCCTTCACAGCGGAGATCCTCGTGACCGAAGATTGGCCCCATCGATTCAGTCGCAGGCAGGCCGTCTTCCCTGCACAGGGGAGTGCCGAATTAAAGTTCTGGCCATCCGTCAGCCGGATTGACAATGTCTGGGGCGATCGCAACTTCGTCTGCGTCTGTCCACCGCTGTCCGAGTATCAGTAACGCAGGCGGGTGCGAATTACTCCCGGGGAGGGGCCACAGGGTCTTAAAGTTCGGCTGCATAGGGGATCGAGGCAGCGGCTCCGGCGCGCGTGACACACACAGCAGCGGCACGGTTGGCTAGCGAGAGGGCTGTTGCGGCGGACCCCGATTTCATGAACCCGGCCATGAAGTAACCGATAAAGGTGTCACCGGCACCTGTCGTGTCGACTGGACGAACGGAAATACCGTCGACAGCGATGGTGGCCTGTGCCGAACCGCAGTAGGCTCCATCTTCTCCCTTGGTGACCACCACGGTCATGTCCGCATAGTGGTTCAGCAGGTGGCCGGCAATCCGGTCCGCCTGGCTGAAACCGGTCAACTCCTCCCCTTCCAGTTGGTTTACGAACAGGACGGACACCTGGTCCAACGGAAAGCTGGAAGCCAGGTCGTCGGCCATGGGTGCGGGGTTGTACGCCACCGACCAGCCGCGTGCCGCCGCCAAGTGCATCATTTCGGGAACCTCGCTGGTTTCATTCTGAAACAGGACCCACCCCGGCTGCGCCTGGCCATCCAGCACGCCAGCCAGCTGTGCAGCCTCGACCGTTTGGTTGGCACCGCCATAGATGAATATCGAGTTCTCCCCCGCGCGGTTGACTTGGATAATGGCATGTCCACTGGCAATATTTTCGCGAACCAGTACCCCTGACACGTCTACTCCACTCTCCGCCAACAGGTCCGACAGGAACTGTCCTTCCTGTCCGATACAACCCATGTGTTTCACTTCAACACCGGCCCGTGCGGCTGCCACCGACTGGTTCAAGCCTTTGCCACCACCGAACTTCGCATAGTCTAGAGTGTGTATTGTTTCTCCGGGCCGAGAGATTTCCTCAACTTGGTAGACATGGTCGATGTTCAGTGATCCAACGGTAACCAACATGACTTCCTCCTGAAGACCATAGGCGAATTCTGCTAGGCCAGCAGTTCGAGCAGCGGGTCCGCGTGGCGCGTTTGGAGTGCATTGAGCACCTCTGCCATCTCCTGTGCCAGTTTCTCGAATTCCGGGAAGTAGGCCAGATTGCGAGTCTCGAACGGATCCTCAATCAGATTGAACAACTGGCGATAGCCGGGCACGATGCCTCGCCTGCCCTGCCGGTAGTAGCGAACCAGTTTCCACTCGTCGGCAATGACACACCTGTGCACGTGACGGTACGCGGCCATGAGGCATGCGTCCGGGTCGTCGGGGGCACCTGAACGGCCCTGCCACAACCTGTGGCCGGAGAGGCCCGCGGGCACGGGCAGGCCGGCCAATTCGCAAAGGGTGGGAAAAACGTCGGTATGGGTTACCAAACCCGGGACCACGGTCCCCGACGTCACGCCCGGACCCCGCAGCACACAGGGAATTCCCAGGCTGTGCTCATACATGTTTTGCTTGCCCATCAGGCCGTGCTGTCCGATGGACAAGCCATGATCCGCCAGGTACAACACCAGTGTGTTACCTGCGAGTCCGGTTGCGTCAAGCGTTTTCAGAATGTCACCGACCCGCAGGTCCAGGTGGGTGATCATGTCGTAGTAGTCGGCAAGGTGGTGCCTGATGCGGTCCGGCGGTCGCGGGGTATCCTCCAGCAGTTCGTCCCGGATGTCGGACACTTCAATGTCGAAGGGATGTTCGGGGTAGGTATTGGGCGGCAAATCCATGGTCGCCGTCGCCTGGCCGTACGCCGATTCCCAGTAGTCGGGCGGCGTGCGCGGATCATGGGGAGCCGTGAACGCGGTATACAGGAAGAACGGTTCGTCTTCCGGGCAGGTTCCAAGAAACTCGATGGCGGCATCCGCAAAGAGATCGGTCGAATGTTCCCGACCCACTTGCGCGGCTTCGGCCGGATAGGACGCGGTCTTGTCGTAGCGATGGACGGGAACCGCATCGTGGTCGGACATCCCGCCCAGAAAAATTCGGTCGCCGCCGGCAAAACACCGGTTAAAGCTCGCGGCATCGTTGTGCCACTTGCCGATGCCGTAGGTTGCGTAGCCATGTTGGCGGAAGTGCTCGGGCAGCAGTGGCTTGTCCGAGCGCAGGGTCTGAAGGCCGGGGTAGTCGTTGTCGGTCTTGCTGACAACCGCGTTGAAGGTGGACAGTCCGGTGAGCAGACTGGCGCGGCTGGGCACGCACACGGCCGGGGTCAGTCCCCCCATGGTATAGGCACGGGTACACCTGAGGCCGTCAGCTGCCAGCCGATCCAGGTTGGGCGTGCTCACGGGTTCGCGCCCTGCGCTCCCGAGAGCACTGGCGCGATGGTCATCTGCAACAAGCACAACGATTTTGGGTCTGGTTTTCATGATTGCACGCAACTTCACCTGCTGTGGTCTCGGAACAGACCAACCGGCACTGCCATCGGCTTGCGCACAACATCATACTTGTGGGTCCGGTCGCGGCCCCGGAATGGCGCAGGAAGGAGATGCGCTTCTGCCCATTCTGGTCCGGCCGTTGTCGGGCAAGTCCTGCGTCAAGATAAACCTGTCGATCCCTGGCCGACTGTTTCTGCAATGGGATCGCCAGGCCCAATAGCGCCGCAGCGAACCGGCGCTGCCTGGGATCGACGCGCACCCGGGACCTGTTACACTGATTTTTTTGGTTGGTCGCACGACTTGGCGACAGGATCACTTTTCAGGAGATATCCATGAACATACAACTGACCAGACGGTCCTTTTTGCGTGCTGCGGCCGCAACGTTGGGACTCGGCGCGTTGTCGGCCTGCGCTGCTCCCGCCGGTGCGCCGGCCTCGGGCGACGCCGGCGCGGCCATGGAAGCAGTTGAGATCGCCTGGTACGAATGGGGCGACGTGCTGGACAAGGAAATTGCCGATCGATCCATCGCGGACTTCCAGGCCGAAAACCCCCACATTCAAGTCCGACTGGAACAGGCCCCTGGCCAGTATTACGATAAGCTTCAGGCTGCCTTGGCCGGCGGTACCGCCGCGGACATCATCAACAACCAGACGTGGCTGTGGCAGAGCTTCTCCGCCAAGGGGGTCTACCAACCCCTCGACGAGCTGCAGGCCCGAGATTCCTATGACACGCCCTTCCCGGCTGCCTGGGACAGTGTGTACGAGACCCAGACGCGCTTCCGCGGCGAACTGTACGGGATACCGTGGAACATGAACTCCATGGTCATCTTCTACTCCAAGAAGCCCTTCGACAACATGGGCCTGGACTATCCCACCGATGACTGGACCTACGAGGACTTTGTCCAGTTGACCATGGACCTGACCGGGGAAGTCGACGGCCAGCAGCAATTCGGATACCAGACCAACTCGTCGTACGAACGCCTGGCTTGTTGGATGCGACTCAACGGCGACAAGGAATGGGACCAGGAGATCGAACCCAGGGAGGCACTCTGGGACACGCCGGCCATCATGGAATTCATCGACTTCCAACTGTATGCCTGCATCAATGAGTTTGGGGTCAGCCCCACTCCCGCCATGATGGAGGGTGGCAACAATCAGATTGACTCCGGCAATGTGGCCATGAAGATGGAAGGACCGTGGTTCTTCCCGAAGATGGCCTGCCGGGAGTGGTCCTGCACCGAAGAGGCAATGGCCGAGAACTATGTGCCGTTCGGCGTTGCACAGCTACCCAAGGCATCCAATGGCACGCGCGCCCATATGGTGTTTGGTCATGTGCTGCTCATGAACTCCCGCACGGAACACCCGGACGAGACTTGGGAATTCCTCAAGTTCGCAGGCGGGGAAGGGGCACAGAAGTACGTGGCGCAGTCCGGACGCCAACCGGTAACCCCCGACTTCAACGAACGCCTGTGGAAACCGTCCACGATCGAAAAATGGGGGCTGGAAAATCCCCAGCCGCTGATCGACGCCTTTGAGTCGGGCATCCTCCACCTGGCCGGCGAAGTGGACGACCGTTACATTACGGCGGAAGCGTACGGTCCTGCCCGGGACCGTATGGTGGCGGGCGACGCCGATGCCTTCGAGGTAGTCCCAGAGCTGAACGCGAAGATTCAGGGTCTGTTGGACGAGTACTGGGCCAGCCAAGGCTAACCGCCACGGAACCGTTCCGCGGAGCGGCCACTCGGGTGGCCGCTCCGATCTGCCATACAGCCAAGGACATGCAAGATGGAACCGATGCAGGTGTCCAATGAACAGTTGGAGTTTTTCCGGGACAACGGCTACGTGGTCCTGGATCCCATTGCCGGCCAAGAGGAGCTGGAGACGCTGAGACGCATCTACGACGAATTGTTTGCCCGCCGGGCGGGACGAGAGCAGGGCGCACAGTTTGACTTGGCGGGCGCCGACGAAGAAGACGCGGAAGCAACCCTCCCGCAAATCCTGGGGCCTGCCCGTTTTGCCCCTGAGCTCAATGACATGGAGTTCAAGAAGATGGGGGCTTCCTGCGCCCGCCAGTTGCTGGGGGGTACAGTCGAGGGTGGTGACCATGCCATCCTGAAGCCTCCGTTCATCGGTTCGGACACCCCCTGGCATCAGGACGAGGCCTACTGGAATCCGTCGCTGATTTATTCCTCCCTTAGCATTTGGATGCCGCTACAGGACGCCACGGTGGAGTCGGGATGCATGCAGTTTGTACCCGGCAGCCACCGCCAGGGAGTCCTGCCACACCATCCCATTAACAACGATCCGCGTGTCCATGGTTTGGAAGTGGACAATTTCAACCAGGAGGCGGTTGTCGCGTGTCCGATACCCGCCGGGGCCGTGACGGTGCACCACTGCCGGACCCTGCACTATGCAGGCCCCAATCTGACGGCGGAGCCGCGGCGCGCCTATATTCAAACGTTCGGCCTGCCCACGCAGACGCGCGACAAACCCCGGGATTTTTATTGGCAGCAAATCCAACAGACGGCCCGGCAGTCCCGTGCCGAAGAATTTGAACGCAAGACCACCGATGGGTGAGCCCCGCAACTCCCGGAACCGGTCCGGCCTGCCGGTCTGAAGCGATGCCCGGGCGGGAATTGAAACCCGGCAGGTCCGCCGTGGCGCGGCGCCAAGCGTGGGAAGGCCGGATTTTTGCGCTGCCCTTCATCCTGGGCTTCCTGGCGTTCTGGCTATACCCGATGTCCTATTCGGTGTACCTGGTCTTCCAGGATTGGGACCTGCTGTCTCCGCCCTCGTTTGTGGGACTCGACAACATAGTGGAGTTGTTTCGGGACGAGTCCATAGGAATTTCCCTCGGCAACACGTCGTACTACACCTTCATCGGTGTCCCGCTGCAACTCGTCCTCGCCCTGGCGCTGGCCCTGCTGCTGAACGTCAAGGTACGGGGCTTGGCGATTTACCGAACCCTGTTCTACCTGCCGGCCATGACTCCAATCGTAGCCAGTGCGATCGTCTGGCTTCAGATTCTCCACCCCGAGTTCGGCATTCTGAACAGCTTCCTGCGGAACTTCGGGATTGAGCCCGTCAACTGGCTGTTTGATCCGCGCGCCGCCAAACCAGCCTTTATCCTCATGACGCTTTGGGGTGTGGGTCCGCAGATGGTGATCTTCCTGGCTGGGTTGCAGGGGGTTCCCCAAAGCCTCTACGAGGCGGCGGAGATCGATGGTGCCAGTCGCTCCCAGCGGTTCCTGTTCATCACCATCCCCATGATTTCATCCATCACGTTCTTCAACCTCGTGGTGGGGGTCATTGCCAGCTTCCAGGTATTCACGACAGCATTCATCATGACGCGGGGCGGACCCCAGAACGCCACATTATTCCTGGTGCTGTACCTGTACCGCAACGGGTTCCAATACTTCAAGATGGGTTATGCCTCGGCCATTGCGTGGATGCTGTTCGTCATCATCGTGGCCTTCACGGTGATCCAGTTTCGATTGGCCAGCCGATGGGTCTATGAAGAAGGCGCACCGGCCTGACGGCACCCCATGACGGCACCGGATACATCCACAGCCAAGCAACCGGAAAGCCAACCTCCCCGCCGTGCCATCAGCAGATTGGGGGAAGGGTTTTCGGTCCGATCGCTCATCCACGTCTGTTTGTTGGCGCTTGGTTTTGTGTTCTCAATCCCGTTGCTGTGGGTCATTACCACGTCGTTCAAGGGACAAGGAGGGATCTTCACCTATCCCATCGAATGGATTCCGGACCCCATCGTGTGGTCCAACTATCCCCGGCTGCTGAACGTGCTCACGTTTTCGGGATGGCCAGGCATCGTCTTCTTTTTCAGGAACACGTTCTTCATTTCCATCCTGGCAACCGTGGGAACCCTTGTGTCCTCCATTCTGGTCGCCTACAGCTTCGCCAGACTGCAGTGGCCGGAACGCAACTTCCTGTTCTCCCTGAGTCTGGCCACGATGATGCTGCCGTCGGTGGTCATCCTGATCCCCACCTTCCTGCTCTTCCGGGACTTGAAGTGGCTCAACACGTTCATGCCCATGATCGTGCCGTTCTGGTTCGCCGTGCAGGGGTTCTACATCTTTCTGCTACGGCAGTTCTTCCTGGGCCTGCCCGCCGAACTGGAAGAGGCTGCACGCATCGACGGTGCCAATTCGCTGCGCATTCTGTGGGGAATCGTCGTTCCCCTGTCGCGCCCGGCCATCGTTACGGTGTCGATTTTCTCCTTCCTGCAGCACTACAACGAATTCCTCAGCCCATTGTTGTACCTGAACGCAGTCGAGAAGTTCCCGATGGCGCTTGGCATGCGGATGTTCCAGGGCACCTACACCAATGACTGGCCGCTTATGATGGCGGCCACATCCACTTTCATTCTGCCGACTATCTGTCTGTTCCTGATGGCTCAACGGCACTTCATCCAAGGCATTCAGCTAACCGGCTTGGCTGGACGATAGCAACTCCGTCAAGCGGCGCGATGATGTCCAAGGTCAACCCCGCGATGGCGGGTCTACACGTTGAATCGGAAACGAATCACGTCTCCATCCACAACTTGGTACGTCCGGCCTTCGGTGTGAACAATCCCCTTCTCGCGCGCCCGGCGCTCGCTCCCCGCCTGCCGCAGGGAAGGAAAGTCCACTACATCGGCGCCAATGAACCCACGAGCAAAATCCGTGTGGATCCGACCCGCCGCCTCGACCGCCGTGCTCCCGCTCCGTAGTTCCCATGACCGGACCTCCGAATCGCCAAGGGTGTAGAACCGGATCAGGCCAAGCAGGCCAAAACAGCCTGTGACAACCCTGTCCAGACCGGAGTCAACCAGTCCCAGTTCCTGCCGGAACAGCGCCCGATCCTCCTCCGGCAGTTCCAGTAGTTCGGACTCGACCGCGGCATCCAACGGGACCGTTCGGTGTCCCTGGAGCTCCATTCTGGTTGCAACATCCTCTGGGTGCATTCCGCTGTTCACCCCGTCCTCCACATCCCCATGGTTGAGCAGCACCAGTTCCGGTTTGCCGCTGGCGAGGCCCAGGCCCTGATCCAGCTGGGCGGCATCCTGGGACTCCCACTGGCCATGGCGGTTCGCAAGCCGGCCGTCCTCCAACCAAGCGCGCAATTCAAGGGCCATGTCCAACACGGGTCCGAGCGATTGATCCCCCTTGGCTTCCCGCGTCAAACTGCCAATGCGGGTTTCCAGAATCTGCAAGTCCGAGAGAATCAACTCCTGATGCACCACCTCCAGGTTTGATAGCGGATCGCCCTGCATCGAATCTCCACCCCTGTCGAAACACCCCACCACATGCAGTAAGGCATCGCATTCCCTTACCTGAGCGAGGAACCGGTTGCCGAGGCCCTCCCCCCGCGAAGCACCCTTGACCAGACCGGCGATATCCAGGACTTCGAAGCGCACCGGAATCCGCTGTTGCTGCCCGGTCAGATCGCCCAGAACCGCCAGCCGGACATCCGGAACTGCCACCAGAGTCCGGTTGGGCTCGACCGTGGTAAAGGGATAGGCGGCCGTCTGGGCCAAGGGCGCTCCGGCCAGGACGTTGAACGTAGTGCTCTTCCCGGCGTTGGGAAGCCCGATCAAGCCAACACTAAGCGACATTATGTAAAGTGCAATTGATATCCGTTCCAGTTGTGAGGAACACCACGGAACTACCAGGTAGTAGAGTCAGCGGGCACAGTCCAAGTGCCCGCTTGGCCACTCCATATTCAAGGGAACGCACCGTACACCGAACATGAACTTCATCATCTTCATGCCGGATGAACTCCGGGCCGAAAGCATGGGTTGCTACGGGCATCCATTGGATGTCACTCCCAATCTTGACGCGTTTGCGGCTCAGGGCACCCGGTTCGACCAGTGCCATGTACAGCACACCGTCTGCTCGCCTTCCCGCTGCAGCATGCTGACGGGGTGGTATCCCCATGTAAGGGGACACCGCACACTGTGGCACCTGCTGCGGCCCGATGAACCCAACCTGTTCCGCTACCTGCGGGAGGCCGGCTATGACGTGCATTGGTTCGGCAAAAACGACGCGTTGAGCCCGGAGAGCTTCGCCTCCAGTGTCAACGAAGCCGGCTCCAAAGGTCGTGGCTACCCGTTCGGGCCGTCCCCCTGGAGTCCGGAAGACCCCCAATACTACAGTTTCCTGCATGAGCCATGGACCGATTCCCTGGACCACCATTCGGACCAGGCCAATGTGCAGGCGGCGATCGACATTCTGCGGAACAGATCCGGAACGACAGACAGGCCGTTCGTCCTGTACCTCCCTTTGATCTACCCCCATTGTCCCTACTCGGCTCCCGAACCGTGGCACAGCCGATTTCAACCGGAACAGGTGGTGGACGGCCTTCGGCCCGCCAATCTGCCTCGGAAACCCTCCTTCCACAGCAGCATGCGGGAACTCCGGCGCCTCGACCAGTGCCCGGAGGGCCTGTTCGCCAAGGTCAACGCCGTCTACTTGGGCATGACGGCGTTCAACGACCACCTGTTCGGCAGATTGATGGACGAGCTTGAGTCGTCGCCCTTCCGGGACGACACGACCGTGCTGTACCTCTCGGACCATGGAGACTACGCGGGCGACTACGGTCTGGTGGAAAAATGGCCAAGCGCGGCCGAGGATGTAATCACCCGCGTACCTCTTATCATCCGCACACCGGGGGGCCGGGAGGGCCACGTCGTGGCCGAACAGGTCGAGTTGTTCGACATCATGCCCACCATCCTGGGGTTGGCGGGAGTGGAGGCCAGACATACCCACTTTGCCCGGGACCTGACTCCGCAGCTTCAAGGCCGGACGGGTGATCCCGACCGGATGGTGTTCACCGAAGGGGGCTACGATCCGCATGAACCCCACTGCTTCGAGGGGCGCAACGAGGACTGGGGAGAACTTCATCCCTATTGGCCCAAGTTGACGCTCCAACAGCGGGATGCCGGAACGATTGGCAGAACAGCCACAGTCAGGACCTCCACCCATAAGCTGACCCGTCGCCACGGAGACATCTCGGAGCTCTATGACTTGGTCGGTGATCCGCTGGAGACGGTGAACCTGATTGACCAGCCCCAATACCAAGGCATCCAACGGGAGCTTGAACTGGTGTTGCTGGACTGGTACCTGACCACCAGCGATGTCACACCATTCGACGAGAATCCGCGTGGCCACACGTTTCGGAGGCGGCCATGACCGTACCCGCATTGGCGACTCGCCGAACAAACCACGCGTGTTTTGATCCCGGCACCGCAAGGCAACTGGATGGATTCCGGGACCGCCTGCGCCATGTCAGGATTGCGCTCTGCGACATGGACGACACGCTCTTGGATGGCCGCAAGCGGTTTCCGCGTCGCACTGAGCAGGCCGTGCGGCGCTGGCTGGACGCCGGGTACGAACTGGTTCTTGCCACGGGCAGGCCTCCCCGAAGGGCCCGCGAAGTCTCGGAATGGCTCAACTTGAGGCCCATGATCTGCTACAACGGCTGCTGGATCGAGCACCAGCGGCATGTTCAGTACCGTCGACAGATGTCGCGCGAGACTACACAAGCTGTTATCAGATGCCTGTTGGACGCCTGCCCGGATCTGTGGATTGGAATTGAATCCCACGACGTTCTCTATGCCGCTCAACCCCAGGACCGTTGGCCTCAGGCCATCCTGTGCGATCCCGTGGACTTGGATGTCGAAGCCGCGAAAATCTTCTGCCGCTTCAGCCACCTAACCGAAGCCCAGCTGCAAGCCGTCCGGTTGACTGCGCCACCAGGCACCCGACTGATGGAATCCGCCAAGTACAACCTCCTGCAGTTCATGGATCAGACAGCCGACAAGGCAGTCGCCGCGGCGTGGTGGTTGGACCAAAACAGCATGGACATGGACAATTGCATTGCACTTGGGGACGACACCAACGATGTCCGCCTGTTGTCCGAGGCCGCCATCGGCATAGCGATGTCGGATGCGGTGCCGGATGCCATTACCTCATCCGACATCACCGTTCGGAATTCAGAATCCGAAGGCGTTGCTGTCGCCCTGACCACCATACTTGAACTGGCGGGACCGGCGTGTTCCCCAACGGTCGGATAGCTTGTCCGGAAGCGTACATCGTATTTTGCTATGCGAAAACAAGGCGAAGAAAGGCCTTCATGCGGCCATTGCACAAGTAGTTGGCATTGGTTTTCTGCTTGGTGTCGTCCCTCCCGCCAACAGCCAACACCACCATCGGTCAAGGGTTGTGGAAGTTGATTTCGCGTTTTGATCGGCATTGGGCTACCGTTGCCTTCAACTTCGCATAATCCGGTGATCGGCGTCATGAAGCAGCAACTGCTCGGGCTGGCTGATCGCTTGGCTCAGATCAAAGTGGTCCTGTGCGACCTTGACCACACACTGCTCGACGCTGATCGGCAGGTTCCTCCCGACACCGATGGCCTTTTGGATCGGTGGTTGTCGGCCGGGTACGCATTTGTCATTGCCACGGGCAGGGAGCCTCGCCGTGCCCGCAACCTTTCCCCGGTTCTGGACCAGTGTCCCTTGATTTGCTACAACGGCACTTGGATCGAACATCTTGGCGATGTCAAGTACACGCGGCCGATGTCCCGTGACCTGACTAGATCTGCAGTCGAGTGCCTCAGGCGGACGAATCCGAATGCCTGGATTGGCCTGGAGATTAACGATCGGTTGTACGCCCCAAAGCCGTTTGGTCGTTGGAGCGACGCGATCGCCGCTGATCCAACCGCCATCCACGCCGAAGCCTTCAAGGTGTTCTGTCCCAAGAGTCAGCTGTCGTCCAACGAGGCGGACCGTGTTCGCACATCGGTGCCGCCAGGTACATGCCTTTGGATCTCCGACGACTATGATGTAGTGCAGTTTGAAGACGCAATCTGGGCGGACAAGTCCGTGGGAGCCGCCTGGTTGCTGGATCAATGGAACCTGGATCTTGCCCGCTGCATGGCGCTGGGCGACGAAACCAACGACCTAACCATGGTGTCCCGGTCCGGCATCGGCATCGCCATGTCGAACTCCAACCCCGAACTCCTGGCTGCAGCCGACCTGTGCGCGCCCAACCATGACGCGCAAGGGGTCAAGCGCGTGTTGTCCGCTGTCCTTGAACTGCAACCCCAGGCACCTGTCTGACCAGTCGGTGCCGGCCGGATGCGCACAATGATGGAACGAACTTTCCCGGCGGCCGGGAACTGCAGGCTGCCCTCGCCGAACGAGTCAGACCACGGCACGGACCCGATGCGGACACTGCACAAACGACGCGCGGAGGACATTGGAGCCATGTTCTCGGCGATCGCGGACAGGTATGACCTGATGAACGCCATCATGACCGGGGGCCGGGATCGGGATTGGCGCCGGCGCGTAGTCGATCTGTGTCATCCCGAACCGGGCCAGCGAATACTTGACCTGGGAACCGGAACCGGCGAGCTGGCACTGACCTTTGGGCGAGCCGCCTCCGGGCTCGACATCTGGGCATCCGACGTATCGATGGAGATGATGTCCCTGGCCCAAGCCAAACCTGGAGCTGCACCGATACGGTTTGTCCAGGCGGATGCACTCCAGCTGCCGTTGCAGGACAACCACTTCGATGTCGTGGTCTCTGCATTTCTGATGCGGAATCTTCCGGATCCCGTGGCGGCCGTGCGGGAGCAGGTGCGGTTGTTGAAACCGGGAGGCCGGCTTGTGTTCATGGAGATCGTGCCTCCCGAATTCACGTGGCTGGGCAGTGCCTACAAGCTCTTCATGTTTTCGGTGGTTCCCCGTCTGGGCCGCCTGCTTTCGGGGTCTGCAACCGCCTACACCTATTTGCCCTCGAGCACCCAGGTGTACGAGTCTCCATTTGAGATGCTGAGCCTGCTGAGGAGAGCGGGCCTGAGGCAGACAGCCTTCGCCACTTGCATGGCGAACACCATTTCGATTCACCATGGCCGCAAGCCAACTCTGGCCGACGAGCACCAGTCTTGAGCCGTGAACTGGCCTCCAAAAGGGGGATTCCGAGCTTGGTTTGGGGAGTCGGCCAGCAACGCAGGCTCGACTTGGTCGTCGATGCCCTGAAACTTGATGCCAACCAGCCGCGCCGGCGGCTGTTGGTCAACGGCTGCGGAGTCGGTGCATACGCAAAACATATGAGCCCGTACTTCGGCTGCGTTGACGCACTGGACATCGAGCCGTCCTACCTGAAGCAGGCCCGCGCAAGTCAAGCAGACCTGGTCTGCGTCCTGTCCCAGTGCGAGAGGTTGCCGTTTCCGAGTCAACACTTCGACGTGGTGTTCAGCCATGAAGTGCTGGAACACGTGGATGACGACCGCCGGGCCATGGGCGAGATGGCCCGCGTGGTGAAGCCCGATGGATACATTGTCCTGTTCGCACCCAATCGGTGGTTCCCATTTGAGACGCACGGCTGCTGGTGGCAAGGTCGCTACTACTTCGGCAACATTCCGTTCGTCAATTATCTGCCGCGGCAGTACCGGGACTTCCTTGCTCCACACGTGCGGACCTACGATCGGCGCGACCTTCGCCGGTTGTGGTCCAACCTGCCTCTGCGGATCGCCACTTGGCAAACCGTGCCCCCGGCCTTGGACGCACTCGGCCACGCGCTGCCGTGGCTGCCGGCCGGCCTTCCGCAGGCAATGATGCAGTTGTCCCGGCCACCTTTTGATCTGATGGGCCTGAGCCACTTCGTGGTTTTGCAACCGGCAGCCGGGCCGTGCTCCGTGGATTGACCCGATGGCCTTTTCGTCTCACACGCGCATCGATTGCGAAGTGACCGGCGGGGGTTAGGCGAATCGTGCGCACTCTGTCCCCTGCATCCCTGGTTCTGTTGCAGCGCCGACGCCGCGCCCGCGCCAGACGGAACCGGCCGCGTCATGTGGCGACCGGAATGCAAACCGGATTCTGGCTGCTCATGCTGACTGGGGCATTCGCCATGGTTCTGGCCGTGGCCATGACCGGCGCCGGTTTGCGGATGTATTCGTACTACGCGGACCAACTGACCGACATTGGCTCGCTGACCGCATGGGAGGAGGAATTCCAGTCGGTACGGATCTACGATCGAACCGGAGAGCACCTGCTGCTGATCAGCCTCGATCCAAGACCCTTCAGTGGCGATCGCACATACGTCGCGCTGGAGGACATGTCCCCGTGGATTTGGAAATCGGCGGTAGCCATGGAGGATCGCACCTACTGGACCAATCCCGGCATTTCCCTGCGTGGCATCACGAGGGCATTCCTGTCCAACCTGACCGGTGGCGAAGTACAGGGCGGTTCCTCCATCACGCAGCAACTGATCAAGAACGTGGCGATTCCGGTTGAGCAGCGGGCCCAGCGCAGCTATGCGCGGAAGATCAAGGAACTGATCCTGGCAATGGAGCTGACGCGCCGCCATAGCAAGGAACAGATCCTCGAGTGGTATCTGAACTTCAACTTCTACGGCAATCTCGCCTACGGCATCGAAGCCGCCAGTCATGTCTACTTTGACAAGGACAGCGCGGATCTTTCGCTGGCCGAGGCGTCGATGCTGGCCCTGATCCCCCAGTACCAGGCGCTCAATCCCTACTTCAGTCCGGAACGGGCCAAGGAACGACAGGGCATCACGCTCAACGGCATGGTGGATGCAGGCTACATCACCCAGGCGGAGGCGGATGCCGCCTTCGCCGAGGAGCTTGTCTATGCCAGCGGTGCCGCCGAGCGGTTCGACCTGCGCCTGGCTCCCCACTTCAGCATCTACGTGTTGGAGGAACTCCAGCGCAAGTTCAACACCGTGGCCGAGCCTTTCTACATATGGAAACACGGTTTGTCGGTCCGCTCCACGCTCGACTTGGACCTGCACAGATTTGCGGAAGAGACGAGCCGCGACACTGTTCGGCGCTTGGCCGACGCCGGCAAGAACGTGTCGAACGCCTCGGTTGTAGCCATCGAACCGGAATCGGGTGAAATCCTGGTCATGATGGGTTCCCTGGATTACGAGGACCGGACTATCGACGGGCAGGTCAATGTATCCCTGGCCGATCGGCAGCCCGGTTCGAGCTTCAAGCCGTATGTCTACATCGCGGGACTGGAAAACGGAATGACAGCTGCCGAAATGCTGTTGGACGTGCGCACCCCGTTCGAACTGGAAAACGACAGCATCTACGTACCTGAGAATTTCGATCGGCAATACCACGGTCCGGTTTCGCTGCGCACGGCCCTGGCGAGGTCCTACAACATTCCCAGCATCAAGATCATGGACAAGGTGGGTGTGGGGGACGCCATTCGCACATCGCACCGACTTGGCATCACCGGTCTGAACCGCGGCTCGCAGTTCTATGGCCTAAGCCTGGTTCTGGGAGGTGGCGAGATTGCCCTGCTGGACCATACGTACGCCTACGGCGTGCTCGGCAACCGCGGCGTGATGGCCGGACAACCGGTACCGGTGGCAGATCAGAAGGCCGGTTTTCGCACGATCGATCCCGTGTCTATCCTGGAGGTTTCCGACGCCGACGGCAACGTGCTCCACTCCATGGGCGAACCAACCAAGGCCACCGTCCTATCGCCTCAAATCCACTACATTGTCACCGACATCCTTTCCGACGATCAGGCACGGGCCCTGGCCTTTGGATATCAGTCCGATTTAACCCTGCGCGACCGGCCGGTAGCAGCCAAGACCGGCACGACCAACAACATCCGGGACGCGTGGGCTCTGGGCTACACGCCACAGTTGGCAGTTGGGATCTGGCTCGGCAACACGGACAACACACCGATGGAGGCACTGTCGGGCCTGACCGGCGCCGGACCCATTTGGAACGCGGTCATGAACGAGTACCACAAGGACAAGCCAGTCCAGTGGTACGAACTGCCTCCCGGCATTGTGCGCAGCCTGGTCTGCATTCCCAGCGGATTGAAACCCACCGATGCCTGCCAGGCACAGCGCTGGGAGATGTTCGTTGAAGGGACGGAACCCACACGCCCCGACAACATTTGGCAGGGATTTGAGATCAACACGCAGACCGGAGAACTGGCGGATGCCTCGACATTGCCCGAGAACCGGGAGACGCGCTATTTCCAAATTCTACCCCTGGAAGCACAGGACTGGGCTGCGGAGAGCGGCTTGCCCCAGCCACCTACAGCCAATCTGCCAACCGCCCGCACGAACGCAGCGGGCACCCTGGCCATCACATCGCCGGGTTCTGCGCTGTATCTGCGCCGGGACTTTCCGGTTACCGGCTTCGTCTCGGATTCCAACGTATCCGACTGGCATCTGGAGTTGGGACCTGCCGATTTCAGCTCGCCGGCATCCGTGCTGGCCAACGGCAGCGGCAGAACACTCGACGATTCCCTGGCCCATGTGCATTCCTGGGACTGGCCGGACGGCCTCTACAACTTGGCGTTGGTAGCCCGGTACCGCAGCGGCATCGTGGAACGCGTGGCTGTGCCCTTGGTTCTGGACAACACCCGACCCGAGGCTGCCACGGCTGCTCCTGAGCCCAATGCAGTTTTTATCGAAGGCGAGGATGAGCAGGTCAACATCCACGTCACTGCCTTTGACGAGGGATCGATCGATCGCGTCGAGTTCTGGATCAACGACGAGTTGGTCAAGGCTAGTTCGGTGGCTCCCTTCAACGAACGATGGAAGATTGAAATGCGGGATGTGCCCTTGGAACAACTGAACCGCCCGCCGGTCCAAGGCGTCAAGCAGGTGACCGATGAAGATACTGGCCAGATTCTGGGGGAGGTACAGGTCATCCTGGAGGAAACCATCGACTGGCTACCCGACTTCGACAGTGACGACGCCCGCATCAAGCGCGGTCGCATGCGCCGGTTCGACAACGGCTTTGGCGCGATCTACACGGCCGGTGGTTTCTATTTGGAACGGGTGGCGCTACAGATAAAGGTGTACGACAGGGCCGGCAACAAAACCGAAACCGAAACGCAGTACTTCTATGTCCACCACGCGGATCCGGATCAATAGTCCGATCCCAGGGATTGGGGCTACCGCGCCTCCAGAACCGGCAACTGCCTTGCTTTGCCTTCCAATTCGAGTGTCCAGGCAGCGGACCATCCCAGGTAGTCGCCCCGGCGGATGCGAATCCATTCGTTGTCGGTTGACCGGCCCAGCGCTTCCAATTCCTCTCCGGCCAGGAGCAATGTCAGAGAGTAGGCATTGGGATCCGGTCTGCGCCGGAGGTGCACCCGGGGATAGGCGGTACGTGCCGCCAAGACAACCGGGGTCGGCTGTGGAACGGGCGTGGTAGTTGGCTGGACAATCGGAATTGGCGTGATGACCGGCACCGGTACCGATGCTTGTGTGGTGGCTTCGGCCGCGGCCGCCCGGTTGTTGGCCGCCGCTACGTAGAGGTTCCAGGCCGTCAGCAAGGCCAGTGCAACCACGATAATGATATTGAACGGCTGTTGGCCTGTTGGTGCGACCTGCTCTGGAACTCGGACTGGAGGTTTGGGAGCGCGTTCTTGGACCCCGGCGGATTTCCGCGGAACTGCGTAGTCCGGGAGCTTGAAGCCAATCCCGTCACGACGTGCCTGTTCCAGAAGTGAATCTACATTCAGGAACACTCCCCGCAACTCTGGCAATCGATAGGCGGGCACCCTCCAGAGTTGGCGCAGGGAATCAAACCGCAGCTCCTCTGCTGGCAGAACTGCCAGCAATTTTCGGCGCAACCGAGCTTGGCGGGTGCGGTCCGGCACAGGTCGGAATTCAACCGAGCCGTCCACCACCTTCAGGACGTCAAGGACTTCCAGTCGCTCGGATATTTGACTAAGGCCATGGAAATTGGGTGTTTCCGGAGTCCACCGGCCGGCACCGCAGCCGCTCTCCGACGGTGTTGCGAATCGACGGCCGGCCTCCCGCATGCCGCGGACACCGGCATCGTACCGTTCCCGCCGGACAGGATCGGACAGGACGGCCCAAGCATCCTCTATCTTCCTGCGTAAACTCTCAACAACGTCTGGATTTTTTTTACCAAACTGGTCCAGCCGGACCATCCATGATCGATAAGCAACCCTGATCTCTTCATGGGAGGCATCCAACGGCACTTCCAGCACGTCGTAGTGGAGTGCGTGCCCTGTACGGCGCTTTCGAAGGATCCTGGCCCATAGCCGATCAGCTTCCGCCTCGGTTGCCAACCCCTTTGGAGGCACCTTGTGGACCGTCGCCGTGGCTTGGCCGCGTCCGACCATGGCATGTTTGGCCCGCCACCTCTAAGTTTGGGTCAGAGCCCGGTACCCGGCTGCATCCAAAAGGTCCGGATTGTCTGTGCCGGGCGCCACTTCCAGTTTGAGGAACCAACTGCCATAAGGATCGGAGTTGATCTCCTCGGGATTGTCCAAAAGGGTCCCGTTGACTTCGGTCACCCTGCCCGCCATGGGCGCGTAGACATCCGCCGCGGCCTTTACCGACTCGACCGTGGCCACGGTCTGCCCGGTTTCGAAGTCCTCGCCCACCTCAGGCAATTCGACAAACACCACGTCACTGAGCTGGTCCTGAGCGTAGTCGGTGATGCCAACCGCGACAACATCGCCCTGCTGGTCGCACCACTCATGCGTGGATGCATACCGCAAATCGGAGGGGAGTGAAAAACCGGTCATAGTGAGATGATGCACTTGGTGGGATGCCAGTTGCCGGCCCACCTATGCAGGCCGGGAGTAGAAAGGCTTGGGGACTACCAACGCGGACAGGCGCCGACCTCGAATTTCCACCGTAACTCGTTTCATTTCGGTTGTCGGGGCATCACACAGCGCCATGCCGATGAATTGATCAAGAGTCGGGCTCTTGTTTCCGGATGTGACCGTACCGATCCGCCGTTCCTGATCATAGACGGCGTAACCAGCGCGTGGCACGCCTTTGTCTTCCATCCGAAAGGCGCACAGCCTGCGCGTTGGTGGTTCGAGCCGAGCCTTGAGCAATGCATCCCGACCGATGAATCTGGGATTGCGGAAGGACACAGCCCATGCCAGATCCGCCTCCACCGGGTTGATGTCCTGGCTGATTTCATGTCCGTAGAGCGGCAGGCAGGCCTCCAGCCTGAGGGAATCCCGTGCCGCCAGTCCGCAGGGCAGCCAACCTCGCGGGCGCCCCATTTCCAGCAGGTGTTGAAACAGGCTGCCTCCCGCAGTGCGAGGAAGGACCAGTTCAAACCCGTCTTCCCCGGTATAGCCGGTCCGGGTAATGAGAACCGATTTCGATTCCCAGGTTGCGGTCCGGGCCTTGAACCGGCGCAGGTTTCCCGCATCGATCCCTAGGACATGCGACACCAACCACACGGCATCCGGGCCCTGAACCGCGAGCATCGAGGTTTGTTCCGTGACGTCAACGATGTCGATGTCTTGCCCGTTGGCCTGTCGCCGCAACCATTCCAGGTCCTTGCGCCGGTTGACGGCGTTGGCCACCAGCAGCCAGCCTGCCTCCTTCCTAACCGCGATCAGGTCGTCGATTACCGTCCCGTCGCTGTAGGTCATCAGACTGTAGACGGCGTCGCCCGGTTTGCGCCGCGCCACACTGCGGGTCAGAACACGCAGTAGGAAATCTGCAACCCCGGCACCGCGCAATTCCAGCCGCGCCATGTGGGAGACGTCAAACAACCCTCCCGCCTTGCGGACGGCCATGTGTTCCTTGGTAGGGCCCGCCGCATACTGCACGGGCATTGACCACCCGGAGAAGGCGACCATGCGGGCCTGCAAGGCAACGTGCAGGTCGTGGAGGCCTGTCTGCAACATCGAAAGCCGGGAGGTGACAGCTGATTGCCTGAGGCCGGACCTAGGTCGTGGCCTCCACCAAGTCGGGTTCCGGAAGTGCACCGCCACTGAAGATGATTTCAAACTCTTCCCTGTTGAGGGTTTCGTGGGTCAGCAGCGCCGCGGCGACCGCGTCAAGCTGTTCCTTGTGCTTCTTCAGCAACTCGGCCACCCTGCCATGGGACTCTTGGACAATCGCGCGGATCCTTCCATCAATCGTCTCGCCGGTGGCTGCACTGTAGCTGCGCTGTTCGGCCATGTCCCTGCCGAGGAACACAAGCTCCTGCTGCTGACCATATTGAACTTGGCCCATGTCGTCTGTCATCGCATACCGCGTCACCATTGCCCGAACCATGGCAGTCAGCTGCTGGATGTCGCCGGACGCTCCGTTGGTTATGCTGCCGAATTTGATTTCTTCGGCAACACGTCCCCCCAAACTCACGTCCAGTTGGCTGAGGAACCAGCTGCGGGGTACGAGAAACCGGTCGTTTTCAGGCACCATCATCGTGTACCCGCCGGCCATGCCCCGGGCCATGATGGTGATCAGGTGTACGGGATCGGCGTGTTCGCTGAGTCTGGCCACGAGCGCATGGCCCGCCTCGTGATAGGCAACAATCCGCTTCTCGTCATCCGTGATGATCCGGCTGCGGCGCTGGGGGCCACCCAGGGCTACGCGCTCCAAGGCTTCCTGCAAATCGGCCATGGTAATGGCGTCGCGCCCGGCCCGGGCCGCCAAAATTGCACTCTCGTTCACCACGTTTTCGAGGTCGGCACCGACCAGACCCGGGCTTTGCCGTGCAATCGCGGCCAGATCAATGTCCGGGCTTACGGGCTTGCCCCGGATGTGAACGTCAAGTATGGACTTGCGACCCTTGATATCGGGACGGTCCATGACCACGCGTCGGTCGAAGCGGCCCGGACGCAACAGGGCCGGGTCCAGAATATCGGGCCGATTGGTGGCCGCAATCATGATGACGCTGGTATCCGTATCGAATCCGTCCATCTCGACCAGGATCTGGTTGAGGGTCTGTTCCCGTTCGTCGTGGGAGCCTCCCAATCCCGTGCCGCGGTAGCGGCCAACGGCATCAATTTCGTCGATGAAGATGATGCAGGGGCTGGCCTTGCGGGCCTGTTCAAACAAGTCGCGGACTCGGCTTGCACCGACGCCGACAAACATCTCAACGAATTCGGAACCGGAAATGGTGAAGAACGGCACGTTGGCTTCGCCGGCGGCGGCCTTGGCCATCAGTGTCTTCCCGGTACCTGGAGGTCCCACGAGCAGGACCCCGGCCGGAATGCGAGCGCCCAGTTCAATGAACTTCTGCGGTTCCTGGAGAAACTCCACCACCTCCTGCAACTCCTCCTTGGCCTCGTCGTTGCCGGCCACGGCTTGGAAGTTAAAGGGGATGGTCTCGCCCATCACCATGCGCGCCTTGCTCTTGCCGAACATCATGGCCTGGGAGTTCGCGCCTTGACTTTGCCGCATGATGAGGAGAAATAGCCCGCCGATGAAGATGACCGGAAGCAGATTGAAGACAAGCCCGAGCCACCGACCGGCGGAACTGGGCACGTCGGAGATGAACGTGACATCCTGCAGATCCGCAGGCGACACGCCGAGGATGTTCAGGGCTTCGGAAAGGGCTATCCCCGATTCCTTGCGGCTGATTCGCGACTGGCCTTCCAGACGGCTGACCACCTTGATCTGGTCACCCCTGATCACAACCTGTTCAATCGCGCCCTGGCTGATCTGGCTGGCCAGCGTGCTAATCGGTAGTTCGTCCGTGGTTCCGCGCATGCGGACGGACAAATTGAACAGCAGGGCAATGGCTGCCACTAGGATCAGGCTGTAAACAAGGTAGCGGCTACGTTTGGCACTCAAACTGCACTTCTCGTTCCGATGGGAGACGTTCCATGTGAATGTCAATTATAGTGGGTTGTTCAACGGCGGGAGGCCTTGGCCTGCCCCGAGAGCGGTTGCCAGAGGCGAATTGGTCCGACAGATGCCCAGATTGACATCCATCTATACGAAATCAGGAGACAGCGGCCGGACGCAACTGAGCGACGGCACACGCGTGCCCAAGGACAGTCCCAGAACCGAGCTTCTGGGGGAACTGGACGAACTGAACGCGGCCTTGGGTGTGGCCGCGGCTTCGGGTCTGCCGACCGAATTGGTGCAACCGGTAAGTCGGGTCCAGAACGAACTCTTCAATTTGGGCGCAGAGCTCAGCTTCGGCCGACCGCCAGAACAACCATCGGTGGTGCCGTTGGTTCGGGACCAAGACGTGCTAAGGCTTGAGGAGGCGATAGATCGCAATGCGTCCCGGCTGGGGCCCCTACGGAACTTCATTCTCCCTGGCGGGTCGGCCGCCGGGGCCCACCTGCACTTGGCACGTACCGTCTGCCGCCGGACCGAACGCCGACTTGTGGCCCTCAGTGGCGAGAGTCCGGTACGAGAGACTTGCCTGTGCTACTTGAATCGACTTTCGGATGCCCTGTTCATGTGGGCGCGCTTGGCCAATCAGGCACAACATCAACCTGAAATCCTTTGGGATCCCGCGAAATACTAGCCAACCGGTGAGCACATGGCCTGCCGGGCCCGCGGGCCCGGATCCAACACCAAAGGTTGTTGGTGCTGCCTTGCCCAATGTGCGATCAACGGCTGGAACGACCAACCACGAACCGGAGCCCATGCGGCAATCTACCGTGCCAGTCAGCAGGTTACATCCTTACCCTCGGCACCGAATACCTGCAGCCGCCTTTCGTGAGCTTGCTTGCGGGCACTCTCCGGACAGTAGTGGAACTGAATTGCTCGCCGTCGCGAGTCCGAGCGGTTGGTCGGTGTGCCGTGGTGGAGAAGGCTGGCGAAGAACAGGACCCCGCCCGGTGGCAGCGGCACAGCCACCGGAGGATCCTGGCGGGCATCGGTATCGCAGATCTGCCAGTCGCGCCGCTTGAAGTGGATGACCGGTCCCTTCCTGTGGGAACCGGGCACAATCACCATGCAGCCGTTGTCTTCGGTGGCTTCGTCCAAGGCGATCCAGACTCCCGCTACGCGTGTATCGAGGTCGTAGTTGAAGTACGCATGATCCTGATGCCACGGTTTTTCGCGGCCGATGCGCGGCGGCTTCAACAACGCCATGTCCTGGAAGAGAAGCGGTGTTTCGCCAATCAAGGACTTGACCATCCCAAGCAATTCGGGATCAAGGGCCAAGTCCATCAGGTTGGGATGGAACTCCACGAAGCGCCAGAACTTGCGCACAAAGTCTTGCTTGCGCACTCCCGGCATTGCGGCCAAGTCATGGTTCCGGGCAATTTTTTCGTAGACCACCCCCTTGAAATCGGGGTTCGCACCATCAAGCAGCGACATGAGCGCGTCCAAAGCCGTGTCCAACCGGGCCGGAGACAGCCACTGCTCGACCGCCAAATATCCGTTCTCATTGAAAAACGCCACTTCGTCGGTGCCGACATCCGCCATCGTCGGAACATACTCGGCAAGACCGATGGTGTCGTACAGACCTTTGGGATAGGGTTCGCGTCCGCCGTCGTCGAATGTACCGACCGCTTGTATCTCCATGAGGATTGGCAGCCCTTGGCTTTTCGTGGAGCGACACCCGTACGTTGCCGCGCATTGATAATTATAGTTACCGCCACAAAACAGGGGAAAGCCGAACGTCGATTTCGACGGCCGTTGTACCGGCCGTTCGATCCCGGAGTTCGTCCCACACATTACATCTGGCAGCAACGATGGTCGGTTCAGTTCACTCGAATTTTCAGGGCCGGTGGATGCCCTTCACGATCGTCGGCGCTACGGTAGACTTGGTGCGGCCACCAAAAAGCCACCCGGTTGTAGCCATCCCTGAAACCAGACGCAGTTAGATCCGACCCATGACCAACCAATGCTCCATCGGGCAAGGGCCAGGACCCTCGACGCGCAGCGTGCATGGAGGCGAACCGCGCAGGCGATCGTCCCTCAGTGTCACGGAGCCGATCGTGACCGGAGTCATGTTTCCTTTCGCGTCCACAGCGGAAATGGCGGAGTTTGTGGAGGAACGGCACCGGGCAGGCAGCGAACGGCCCGACTACTCCCGAAACACGAACCCGACGCGTCGTGCGGCCGAATGCAAGCTGACGGACTTGGAAGCGGCCGGCACGGACTTGGACATCGACACCATCCTGACATCCAGTGGCATGGCGGCCGTGAACGGGCTGCTGCTGTACGTGCTCAAGGCCGGCGACCACCTGGTCCTCAGCGACAGCCTGTATCGGGTCACCTGCCAGTTCGCCTGCGAACTGCTGACGCGGTTCGGCGTGGAGGTGTCGCTCGTTGAAACCGGCTGCCCGGATGCGCTGGAACTTGCGGTGCGCTCGGATACCGCCGCAATCCTAGTCGAGTCGCCGTCGAACCCCTTCAACTACTGCACCGATCTTGAACACTTGGCCCGGATTGGCAGGCGCTGTGGTGCGGTCACAATTGTGGACAGCACGTTCGCCACTCCGTACAACTGCAGACCGCTGGCACACGGCATCGACTTCGTCGTCCACAGTGTGACAAAGTACCTGGCAGGCCACAACGACCTGATGGCCGGCTCCATCACCGGCGACCTTTGGGAAATCGCAGGTCTCCGCGGGGTTCAAACCCAGCTGGGGTGTGTGGTGGACAGCCACACGGCCTACAGCATAATCCGCGGCTTGAAGACGTTTGGCCTGCGCATGGCAAGACACAACGCCAACGCGCACGCCTTGGCGGAGATGCTGGAGTGCCATCCCAAAGTCGGCAGGGTCTGGTACGCAGGCCTCGAGTCGCACCCTCAACACTTGACCGCGGCCCGGTTTATGGAGGGATTTGGCGGCGTTGTGAGCTTCGATCTAGGGGACCACGAAACAGCGGCGGCCGTCAACGACCGGCTGCAGTTGGCCATGCTGGGCGGGAGTCTGGGAGCCACCGAGACGCTCGTGCACCAGCCGTGGCTGCTGTCCCACTTTGATCAAACGGCCACCGAACGGAAGGCCGTCGGCATCGGCAAGGGGCTGATCCGCGTTGCCTGCGGAATTGAGGACACGGACGATTTGCTGGCAGACTTCCGCCAGGCACTGGAGGCGGCCTAACCGGCCAGATTGAGTTCCTCAATGCGATTGCGCAGGACCACCACGCTGGGTTCGGTCAGGGTCGACCCGTCCGCGAACACAATGGTGGGAACGGAACGGCTGCCATTGTTGATCGACAGGACGGTTTCCACCGCGTCGGGATCCCGCTCGATGTTGATGTCGGTATATTCCACCTTCATCGAATCGAGAACCTTCTTGGCCATGATGCAGTCCGGGCACCAGGTGGTGCTGTAGACAACAACCTGCGAATTGTTCTGGTCTGACATGCGCTGCCTGCCCCTTGTCGTCGGAACTCCCCGATAGAGCCCCCACATTACCAAAGGATCGGTCCGAACCAGTGCAGAACTTCCCTTCCAAGACCACTGTGATTGAACCCGAGCCGCAGGGCGAAGCGGAAAAGCTGGCGGACGCCGCCAACTCGATGTCGGGTCAAATCGACGGAGACGTACGGTTTGATCAGTACAGCCGCATGCTGTACAGCACCGACGCGTCGGTCTATCAGATCATGCCCCTCGGAGTGGTGCTGCCCCGAACCGCGGACGATGTCCAGTGCGTTTTGGACCACGCCAACCGATACGGTTTCCCGGTGTTGCCCCGCGGCGGCGGATCCTCTCTGGCGGGTCAAGCCGTGGGAACGGCCGTGGTGCTGGACTTCAGCCGCTACATGCAGGATGTGATCGAGGTCAACGTCGAGGAGGAAACACTGCGGGTTCAGCCCGGAATGAATCTTCAGAGCATGAATCTGAAGCTCAAGAAGAATGGGTTGATGATCGGTCCCGATCCGGCCAGCGCCAACCGTGCCACCATTGGCGGATGCGTGGGCAACAATTCCGCCGGCAGCCACAGCATCCTGTACGGGATGATGATCGACAACGTGACTGAGACGGACGTATACCTGTCAGACGGTTCGTTTACCCGCTTCCGTCCGCTGGACGCGGAAGAGACACGGCGCAAGGGCGAACTGGACAGTCTTGAGGGTCGGATTTATTCGGGATTGACCAACCTGGTGCTTGACCACCAAGAAGACATCCTCACCGACTGGCCGCGCCACTGGCGCCGAGCCAGCGGATACGCCCTCGACCGGTTGCTGCCGCCGCTGGTTGACGGTTCTCTAGCGCGCCAACTGTACCTCGACTCGCCGCTGGTGCCTGCCGCGGTGCGAGACCGCACGGACCACCGGCTCAATTTGAGCAATCTGATGGTCGGCAGCGAAGGTACCCTGGGTGTCGTGACCGAGGTGCAAACCAAGCTGGTGCGCGTCCCTGCGCATACCGGACTGCTGGTGTTCCACTTCAACTCGGTGGTCGAGGCGTGCAGTGCCGTGGTGGATGTGCTGGCCATGGAACCCAGCGCCTCCGAGTTGCTGGATCGCCAACTCATGGACCTGGCCAGGGCCCAGCTGACCGGGGGCCGGAACCTGTTCTTCATCGAAGGCGACCCCGCGGCGGTCCTACTGACCGAGTTCTACGGCGAGGATGAACGGGAAGTGCGCCTCAAAGCCGACCGGTTGCGCGATCACATGCAGCGACGGGGGTGGAAAGGTGCCGTGACCGTGGTCGAAGACCCGGCGGCCCAGGCCAAGGTGTGGGATTTGCGCAAGAGCAGCCTCAACCTTCTGATGGGGCAGCGTGGTCAGCACAAGCCGTTCCCCGGCATCGAGGATGTGAGCGTGCCGGTGGAGCACCTGGCCGACTACATGGACGGCATCCTCGACTACTGTGCCGGATTGCCGGACGTACCTTCCACGGCCGTCTATGCGCATGCTTCGGCCGGTTGTCTCCACGTCAGGCCCCTTATCAATCTCCACACGGCCCGCGGAGCCGAAAACCTGAAGCTTGCCGGCGAGCACAGCCTGGAACTCGCCAGACGGTGCAACGGTGTCATGAGCGGCGAACACGGGGATGGCCTGGCCCGCAGCTACTACAACCAGTCACTGTTCACCACGTCCCTGTACGGTGCCTTGCAGCAAGTCAAGCACCTGTTCGACCCGGACGGTCGTCTCAATCCGGGCAAGATCGTGGATGCACAGACCCCGATCGAGAACCTGCGGTTCGGTGCCGACTACAAGGCCCAGGACTGGTCCACGGTTTTCGACTGGACCACGGACCACGGGTTCGACGGCAGCGTCGAAATGTGCAACGGGGCCGGTGTGTGCCGCAAGATCGATGTGGGAACCATGTGTCCCAGCTTCATGGCCACACGGGAGGAGAAACACTCCACGCGCGGTCGCGCGAACTCCCTGCGCAATGCCATGGCCGGCCGCATCCCCAGGGAAGAGCTGTGGACCAAGGACATGTACGAGGTCATGGACCTGTGCCTGGGGTGCAAGGCCTGCAAGACCGAATGTCCATCGTCGGTAGACATGGCCCGGATCAAGGTCGAATTCCTGCAGGCCTACAACGACCACAACGGGATGTCCCTGTTCACGCGCCTGATGGGCTTCATGCCCGGCGCGCTGCGCTTGTCGAGTTCGCAGGCGGGATGGTTGTTTCCCGCGTTGAACGCGATGGCGCGTTCGCCTCTGGGCCGATGGGGCATGCGCCGACTGGGCATGCACCCGGAACGCAGTTTCCCCTCCTTCCGCCAAGCCTCGCTGGAGTATGCTCCGAATGCGCAGAGCCTTGCGGGTTCCAAGGGTCGCGCGGCCACCCTCTGGGTAGATACGTGGTCGCGGTTCTTTCAGCCTGAAGTGGCAAAGGCCGCCGGCAGTGTGCTCGCCAAGCTGGGCTACGACGTGGAGTTCCTTTACGACACGGGTTGCTGCGGAAGGCCCTTGATTACAGGCGGCCAATTGCGCAAGGCACGCGCAGGAGCCGATCAACTCTGTCGGGAATTGATGGAGCCAATTGGGCGCGGTCGAACCATCATCGGCCTGGAACCAAGCTGCATTCTGACGCTGCGGGACGAGTTTCCCGACTTGGCGACCGACAGGGGCTTGGCTACAACGGTGGCAAGCAACAGCCGAACGCTTGAGGAGTTTCTGACGGAGTCGGGGGTGGCGCCGCTGGACCTGGATGCCTCATCAAACGACGTGTGGCTGCACAACCACTGTCACCAACGCGCCCTGGTGCCGGGAAACCCGACCGCCGACCTTCTCAACAGCCTAGGTTTCAACACGAGCGTGATTCCCAGCGGGTGTTGCGGTATGGCGGGGGAATTTGGGTACTTGGACCACCACTACGAAGTGAGCCAGGCAGTTGGCGAGGATCGGCTGTTTCCGGCGATACGGGAGATGCCAGCCGACGGCAGCCTGGTGGCCAGTGGATTCAGCTGCCGGGAGCAGATCAGCCACTTCACGGATCGCCGGGCTCTGCACCTGGCAGAGTTCCTTGACCAGAGGATTGGCTGCCGGGGCCAGACCCCACCGGATTGATCGGGCCGAGTCAGGGGACAACCGCCGATTTGCACGGAGGCCAACCGGCATGACAGAAAAGATTCAGTGTCGGCATCCCCAAGACAAGCAGGCTGTGCGCATAGACCGCGCCAAGTACAACCCAATCCGCGAGGCCATCCTCGCGGTGCAGAAAACGGATGGTCCGTGCAAGTTCATGCAGTTGGCGGAACGAGTCGAAGCGCGGCTCGGTGACTCCTTCCCGGGATCGATCATGTGGTACACGATTACTGTCAAGTTGGATCTTGAGGCGCGGCGTGGTGGAACGGGTTCGGCAGGGCGGCTCCGATTTGGTCGCGCTGCCTTCCGGTGAAACCTCGGCGACAGAAGGCTGAGCTTATTGGAACCGTCGATCAGTGCAGGCATCCATGGATTGCCTGCGGATTGGCCAGCTCCGGATTCGTCAGAAGTAGATGACCAGTTCATCGCCTTCCACCGCGGTGCGATAGGTCCTGACTGCCGAGTCGCCGTGCAGGGCTTCGCCTGTCCGAATGTCGAACTCCCACTGGTGCCACGGGCACTTCAGGACTTCGTCGGATTCGGAATAGACGAACTCGGGGTCGCCCATCTCGATTGACGGCCGCAGGCGGCCTGTGCAGAGCGGAGCTCCCCGATGCGGACATACGTTGAGCAGTGCCAGGAACTCGCCGTCCAGGTGGAAGATTCCAATCTCCCGCCCGGCCACCAGCACAATTTTGCGGTGGCCGGGCGGGATGTCGTCCGGGGCGCCCACGACGGCCCGGCGCAGTCGACGCTCAGTCTTCAAGATCGAGTCCGTACATCTCCGCCGCATTTCGGTGGAGGACACGGTCCCTTAGTTCGGGGTCTTCGCCCAGCAGAAACGTTGCCGGCTCGTCCCAGTCCCAATGGGGGTAGTCGCTGGCAAACACGAGCGTCTGGTCCGCCTCCAGCCATCGCAGGAAGGTTTCCATGTCTTCTTCTTCCGGCAGGTTGGGGAAGGGCTGCGAGCCAAACCTGATGTTCGACTTCAGGTATTCGCTAGGCAGGCGGCGCACCCAGGGGGTGTAGTCGCGCAGGCTCTGCCAGTCGCTGTCCATGTGCCACATCAGCCCGGGTACCCAGAACACATCATGTTCGATGAACAGGAACATGAAATCCGGGAACTTCTCGAAGACCCCTTCGCAAATCAGGCTGGCAGTGTGGGCCATGGCAATCTGAGGCCTGGCCATCCGCATTTCCAGGTAGTAGGTTGGGAACCCGGCTGCCGTGGGAGCGGATGTGGTACCGGTGCCTTCAGCACCAAAGTGCACGCACATGGGCAGACCGTATTCGGCGCAGGCCTCGTAGATCGGGTGGTACATCCGGTGCCCGAACGGGAAGTGGGCACCGGCCGGCATCAAGGCCTGCACAAATCGCGGATCGGAACCCAGCCGACGGATTTCGGCCGCCGCCTGCTGAGGATCGTTGGGTGCGATGTGGATGGAGCCGCGCAGGCGGCTATCCCAGTCGAGCCAATGGTCGGCTGTCCAGTCGTTGAAAGCCCGACAGACCGCGGCCGCGAAGTCGAGAGTGGGGTGGGCGGCGTAGGCATAGGGTCCACCGGTAAGGACTGCGACATCGATGTCGTAGGACTCCACGTGATGCTCGACCACCACGGCAGGTTGATTGTTGGGATTCTCTTCCCCGCCGACCGCGTGCCAAAGGTCGTGACGGGTGCCCTTGCCCGGCATGTTGGTATAACCGACCGCAGGAGCCATTGCGCCAAAGTCGTCCATCTGCTCCCTGTACTGCCGAGGCAGGTAAGGATACAGATCCTTGTGGGAGGCCGTATGGTGATGCACATCGCAGTCGATGATCCGCTGACGAGTTGGTTGGGCCAATTCCTGTTCGAGAATCGGGGCTGCAAGTGTCATGGCTTGTGTCTCCTAGATTGGCGCCAGCATTATCCACCAGGCAGATTCGACGCAAGACAGAGTTGGCAGGGACCGAGCCTTGCCAAAAAAGCCGCCGAGAGCTGCTGTGGGTACGCCATTCCGTCGCTAGGCAGCGAACAATCAACCTCTTCTACCGATGATAAGGAGGATGCAGGCTTTCTAGTCCGGTTAGCGAGTGCAGCTCCGAAGGAGATCCTTGGTGTGTCTGTCACAGGATTACAACTGGATAGTCCCTTCGAATTACGTTGGCGGCCGCCGGGCTCCAATTCCTGCCAACTGCCTGCTCCCCCCATACCCCCATAGGTCGCCGGGCACCTTCCACCCGTAGGCCGTGACCTGAACGATTGACAATGTGGATTGCCGGCACCGTCACATCCTCGGTCTGTAGATACTCGGCCATCAATGACCGGCCGTAATCCTGCCGCTTGGCCTCTGAAAGGCTCGGGTTGACCTTAAGCCCAATCGCACTGGCATGTCGATGGCGCAGAACCGAATCTTCACCCTACGTCCACTCGCACACCATCGAACGTCCTGCACCAGGGCAGTCGATGAAACAGTCGATTCAGGGCTACGGTCAGTACCTGGCACCCCTTGCGCTTGGCCAGTGGTGGAAAAGTGGGTCAGGCATCATTTGGCTGTGGTGGCCTAGTTGGGCCGCCAAACCGTTGTCTGGCACACCCTCACCCCAAGTTCACCCACACCACTACGGTGCGAGAAAGTGGCAACCCCGTCAGACTCGGGGCCAACTTGATGGAACTCCAAGCGACAGCTCTCCCTCAGGTTGTTGGAACGCATTGTTGAACCCGACACCTCAAGCCATCTCCTGGTAAAAAGCAATGCAGGCATTGTCGGGGTCCAAAATTGTGAACTCCTTCGAACCCCACGGCTTCAACTCCAGCGGGCCGTTGGGATGGACGATATCAAGCTCTTGGCACTTGGCGTACAAGGCATCAACGTCGTCTGTCGCGATCCGGATTTGCGTGTTGTTGAGCTTGGGATCAATGTACCACCCCTCGCTGTACGTCACATGCAGCGACACCTCGTCCTTCCGCAGAATCGCGTAGTCCGCTTGCTCATGGCGGACTACGAACCCCAGGTCTACATAGAAGTCCCGGGCCTTCGGCAGGTCGTTGCAAGGAACGATACAGGTAGAGACAAGAAACTTGGGTGTGTCGGTCATCGTTATCGTCCTGACGTCATCGGTTGGAATCGGGTTCGTCCAGATCTCCTCCTGGGCCTAGTTGGTGGGACCCGCAAGCGCGATCGAGTTGCTTGAACTGGCGGGACCCGGATGGGATTCGTGAAATGGCGTTGCCCTGCCACACGCTGTTGAGGAAGTCCTTCGCAGGCTGTAGTTCAGGCGCGTCCCTGGATTCCTCTCCCTGTTCGGACATCTTCTCAATCAACTTGCGCGCACGGCGAGCTGATGGTTTTTCGTCCTGATTGTTTGGCATGGTTCCAGTCATGTGGGAATGAGAGCCCCGTCAATCGTCCGGTTCCTCGACTGCACAAGGAAAGGAGACAACGAATCATACCGTACGAATTCCGAGCATCCGGATAGTGCCGTGTCGTTCAAAGTTCCAGTTGGAGCACCTCGAGTACAACAGTTGGGACTTCGATGATCGGAAACCGCATCCTACCCGGGAAAACTCACGACTGAATTCCTTGATGTCCGAACCCCACACCCAACTCCGAACCCTGTCCCGGCACTCACAGCTGGCCAGGTTGGACGCGCACTCCAGGGAACTTGGTATTCACATGGCAGAGATCGACATCCAGGCAGCCGAAATACACGGGTTCAACTGAACATACCTGAATACATGGGAATTATGTAAAAAATTGTTGTTGCTGGGTAAATGCCGAAGCCGTGAGATCAGGCGCCTTGACATGACGGCCGGGTCCTATCCGAAACCGGAGGATTCGGCTGCCCTACGCTGTGCTACACTCGCCGCTTATCCCTCCAACTCACAGTCAAAACCATGTCAAACCACGCCGGTGGCCTGTCCATCACATCCATCGAACTGCATACCTTCACCACCGAAAAGCACGACCTAGGCGCCGATTACAACGGGTTCAACTTGGTGTATGAACCAGGAGCGCGCCTCAAGGCTGAAGGGCACGTCCTAGTCGTCAACACGGCGGCAGGCGTATCCGGGGAGTGTGTGGGAGGGAGCCCCGCAGACTATTCCCAGCTCCCGAAACTGGCCGCTTATCTGATGGGCCGACACGCGCTGGAGCGGGAACGCTTCTATTCGGATATTTCCAGAGCCCAGCGGCAGGTGGCCAGGATCGGTCTGGCCCCGCTGGACATTGCCCTGTGGGATTTGGCCGGCAAGTTGTACGAGCAACCTCTCTACCGCCTGCTGGGAGGGCACCACAAGAAAATCCCCTGCTACGCCAGTACCTATCACGGCGACGAACATCCGGATGGTCTCTCTTCACCGGAAGCCTACGCCGACTTCGCGGAACAATGCTTGGAGATGGGCTATCCGGCATTCAAGATCCACGGCTGGGGCAATGCCCCCATTGCCCAGGAAGTTGCCAACGTACGGGAAGTGGGCAAGCGCGTGGGCGACCGAATGGACCTGATGTTGGATCCGGCGTGCGAGTTCCACACGTTCGCGGATGTCCTCAAGGTAGGCAGGGCCTGCGACGAGTACGACTTTTTCTGGTATGAGGATCCGGGCCGCGACGGCGGCATCTCACAGTTCATGCATCGGAAGCTGCGCCAACTGATCAAGACACCCCTCCTACAGACGGAGCATGTCAGAACGCTGCAACCGCACATGGACTTCGCCTTGGCGGATGCCACCGACTACATGCGCGGCGACATCGGGTACGATGGCATCACGGGAGTTATGAAGCTGGCCCATGCCTGTGAATCCATCGGCATGGACATCGAATTCCACGGACCGGGGCCGGCTGCCCGACATTGCATGGCCTCGATCAGGAATACGAACTACTACGAAATGGGCTTGGTACACCCCAAGGCACCCGGATCAAGCGAGACACCCATCTACCTGGACTACTCGGATGGTTTGAGTTCCATCGACGGAGACGGCTGTGTTGCCGTTCCGGAAGGACATGGCCTCGGTGTGGAAATCAACTGGGATTACGTGGAACGGTACCGAGTGGGCAAGCAGGTGTTCGAGTAGACCTGCATTGAGGCCTGTCCAGTTGCCGCAGTCGGTGAGTATGGGGAGGAATGGTTAGGGGCTTGGCTGCCGGCTACCTTAGTTCACGGGTCGCGGGAGTGCCTTTGCCATCCGAGGGATGGCAGGGAGGCAATGCTCCTCGCCGTGCAGCAGCCCCAGTCCGGGCATGGTGCGCAGATCTCGGGGCCACGGGAACACGCGAGCGACCCTTCTGCCATCAGGGCGTCAGGCACTCGATGCCGAGGATGCCTGAGCAGTTACGAACGGCATCAGGTTGCCAAGCCGAAATCGCCGTTCGGCGCGCCGGGACATGGGGCCGGTACGAGTACAACAATCGTAGGTGGAGTACCGAACCAGGCATTGGCCACAACCGCACATCCAATTCGGTCCCCGGATGGCCGCCGGTGTGGCATGCAACACCCATTGCAACTTCAGGCACTTGCACCAGCAGGAACGCGATTTCCCATTCCGGCACCGCCGAATTCGGAGTCTACCGTATAATCGAGGCCATCCCGTTCACTCCCTAAGCCGGAGGAATCAGAATATGTTGAGACGCACACGCTGGGTGTTCGCCCTCGTCTTGGTGGCCATGCTCGTGGCAGCCTGCGGCGCCCCGGCCGAAGAACCTGCATCCGAGCCTGAACCCGCCGAAGCCCCGGCGGCGGCAATGCCCGAGGAAGGAGCCTACGGTGAGGCGCCCATGCTGGCCGAAATGGTGGCTGCAGGCACCCTCCCGCCGGTCGACGAACGCCTGCCCAAGGAACCGCTTGTGATCGAGCCGTACAACGAAATCGGTCAGTACGGCGGAACCTGGCACAGGTTCGACACTTCGTCCAGCGGATCCCACCTCGTGATGGCCATGTACGCCTATTCCCCGGTCCATTGGGTCAAGGACGGCCTGGACAAGCGGCCCGGCTTGTCCAAGGGCTGGGCCAGCAACGACGACAAGACCGAATGGACCCTGTACCTGCGCGAAGGCACTAGGTGGTCCGACGGCGATGCCTTCACGGCCGACGACTTCCTGTTCTGGTGGAACGACATGGTCCTCAACACGGAACATTCCGACGTGCCCCCGGATTACATGAAGTCGGCCGATGCGGTCACCGAAGTGTCGAAGTCGGACGACTACACGCTTAACTTCACGTTCTCCGATTCGGCGCCCCTGTTCCTGGACCGTCTGGCCATGTGGCCCAACGGCACGATCCCGGGCAACGAAAAGCTGTTTGTGCCCGAACACTACCTGCGGCAGTTCCATCCGGACTACTCCGACGAGGAGACCTTCGAGGTGCTCGACGAGAAGCTGAACTGGCCCAGCAACCCGGATGCGCCGGTCCTGAACCCCTGGATGCCGGTGCAGTACGAACCAGGCACGCGCCTGGTACTGGATCGGAACCCGTACTACTACGCCGTTGATACCGCCGGCAACCAGCTGCCCTACATCGACTCCATCGACATGACTTATGTCGAGAATCTGGAAGTGTCCAAGCTGCGCGTCATTGCCGGCGAACAGGAAATCTGTGGCCGGCCGTGCCGGTACCAGCCCCTGAGCGAACTGTCGGTCTACCGCGATGCAGAAGCCACCGTAGGCCTCAAGACCTATCTCTGGGACGTGGGCGGTGGTGCTTCCTTCCTCCTCTATCCGAACTGGACGCACACGGATCCCCAGAAGCGCGAACTGTATCGCAACACGGACTTCCGCCGCGGTCTCTCCCATGCAATCGACCGAGACAAGATCCAAAAGATCGTCTACTTCGGCACGGGCGAGAAGACCACCGGCACCATGAGCCCCAAGGCCATTGAGTTCACGGCCGACGAAACCGGCAAGGACCTCTACCGGCAATGGCGCGACCTGGCCGTGGCCTACGATGCCGATCTGGCCAATGAACTGCTGGATGCCTCCGGTGCGGTGGATGCTGACGGCGACGGCTTCCGGGATCTGCCCAGTGGCGATGAATTGACGCTGCGCATCGACTGCAGCGCCGGCGGCATTGCCAACAGTGCCAACGCCCAGAACGTCGAAATCGTCAAGGAAGGCTGGGAGGCCGTGGGCCTCCGGGTCCAGGTCAACGCAGTGCCCGACGAACAGCTGGGTGTGATGCAGGACAACTCCGAAATCGACATCCGCAGCTGCTGGGGCCTGGGCGACGGCCCGAACTTCCTTGTCTTCCCCAACTGGGTCATCCCGGTCGACAACAACCGCTGGGCGCCTCTCTACGGCTCCTGGTACAAGGTCATCGGCACCGAGAAGGAAGACACGGAACTGGATGTCGATCCGCTGGACCGCAACCCGCCGCGCGAAGAACCCAATGAAGGTGATCCGACCTGGCGGCTTTGGGAGCTGTACAACGCAGCCCGGGTCGAACCCGACGACGCCAAGCGCCTGCAACTGAGCCAGGACATCATTCGTGTCCATGTCGAGGATGGACCGTTCGTCATCGGCACCGTCGCCAACACTCCCACCATCGTTGCCCACTTGGACTACGTCGGGAACTTCCCGTCTTACGAACAGTTGGGACTGGGCGGCTTCACCGGCCCTTGGATCATGGTCTACTTCGGGGCGGTCTACCCGGAACAGATGTATTTCAAACAGTAAATTGATTTGTCGTTGCCACCCCCCGGTGCCACGGGTCGCGACCCGTGGCACCGGGACCCTCCGGGCGTTCGCCGAGTGAAGTCACTGCAGCCCCGCCCGTGACCAAGCCCGTGCCGCTGCCCTCCACAGCCTGAACCCTGACCAATGCTCGCCTTCATCGCCCGGCGCCTGGTCTACATGATCTCCACGCTGGTCCTGATTTCCTTCGTGGGTTTTCTCATCATCAACCTGCCACCGGGCAGCTACATCGACGTCTTCCAGGCACAGCGCCAGCTTCAGGGAACGCACACGGCGGAGGCGGAGCTGGAGGCACTCAAGCGGCGCTATGGGCTGGATAAGCCGGTTCCCGTCCAGTACTGGATCTGGGTCAGGGGTTTCGTACGCGGCGACTTCGGGCGCTCCTTCGAGTTCAACAGGGAGGTCAGCGAACTGATCTGGGAGCGCCTCGGCTTCACCGTGGCCATTGCCACCGGCTCGCTCCTTTTCATCTGGCTCGTGGCTATCCCCATCGGGATCTACACCGCCACCCACCAGTACAAGCTGGGGGACAACGTGGCCACCATTGTGGGCATGGCGGGGTTGTCCATCCCCGACTTCATGCTGGCCCTGGTCCTGATGGTGGTGATTCAGAGACTGTTCGGGTTCACGGTAGGCGGCCTGTTTTCGCGCGAGTACGTGGACGCGCCTTGGAGCTTGGCCAAGGTGATCGACCTCGTCAAGCACCTTTGGGTACCCATTGTGGTGGTGGGTACCTCGGGCACTGCCGGCCTGATGCGCATCATGCGCGGCAATCTGCTCGACATACTCAACATGCAGTACGTGCAGGCCGCACGCGCGCGCGGCCTGCGCGAGGCCACAGTGGTGGTCAAGCACGCCGTGCGCAACGCCATCCATCCGCTCATCATGTTGCTGGGCATGAGTCTACCCACCATCATTTCCGGGTCCCTGATCGTGTCCATTGTGTTGGGCCTGCCCACAACCGGCCCCCTGTACTTCAATGCCCTCCGGCAACAGGACATGTACTTGGCGGGTACGTTCCTCATGTTCCTGGCTTTCATGCTGGTGCTGGGCAACTTCCTGGCGGACATCCTGCTCGGTCTGATTGATCCCCGCATCCGGTACGAGTAGCGATTCCATGTCCGATCAGTCGCTCACACTGCCGTCCGCCGTTTCGGAACCGCAGGCCGGCGAGGTCGAAATCAACCTCAGTGCCGGCGAGATCGGCCAGTTGTCCCTGTGGTACTTGATTTGGCGCCGATTCCTGCGCAACCGGCTGGCGGTGGCCGCGACCTTTGTGTTGCTGCTGCTCTACCTGATGGTAGCCCTTGCCGAATTCATCACGCCGTACGACCACCTGATTTCCAACGAGGACTTCGTGGCGCGGGCGCCACAGCTGCCCCAATTCCGGGATGAGACCGGCCAGTTCCACCTCCGGCCCTTTGTCTACGGAACCACCACCGAACTGGACACCTACAACCTGGACTGGGTCCACAAGGACGACACGAGCCAGATGTATCCCCTGAAACTATTCGTGAAGGGAGACCCCTACAAACTGCTGGGCCTGTTCCCCTCGGATCGACACCTATACGGGGTGGACGAGCCGGGCACCGTCTTTCTGCTGGGCACCGATCGGCTGGGCCGCGACCTGTTTTCCCGGATCGTCTTCGGAGGACGCATCTCGCTGACCGTGGGCCTGATCGGGGTGTCGCTGACCATCCTGTTCGGCTCGGTCATGGGGACAATCTCGGGCTATTTCGGAGGCCCGGTGGACACAGTCATTCAACGGTTCATCGAATTGCTGATGTCGTTCCCGAGCATCGCGCTGTGGGCGGCGCTCGCCGCGGCCATGCCTGCCGACATCACCATCGTCACGCGATTCTTTCTGATCAGCATCATCCTGTCCCTCATCGGATGGACCAGCCTGGCGCGTCAGGTCCGGGCCAAGGTCCTGGCCTTCAGGGAAATGGAGTTCTCCTCCGCGGCCACGGCCGCCGGCGCATCGCACTTCCGCATCATCATGGTGCACATGCTGCCCAACGCCCTCAGCCACATCATCGTGATCGCGACACTGGCTATCCCGGGCATGATCCTGGCCGAGACCGCCCTGAGCTTTCTGGGACTCGGTATCCTGCCGCCTGCGGTAAGTTGGGGAACGTTGCTCCAGGACGCGCAGACCGTCGGCGTGGTGATCAAGAAGCCATGGTTGATGCTGCCGGGTGCGTTCGTGATTGTGTCGGTTCTCAGCTTCAACTTCCTGGGCGACGGCATTCGCGATGCCGTGGATCCGTTCGCCCTCTGAAGGTTCCGGGACATGGCCGACCGCGCCGAGACCATCCTGGAAGTCAGGAACCTCCACACCCACTTCCATACGGAAAGCGGCGTGGTGCGAGCCCTGGAGGGAGTGGACTTCACCCTCAACCGAGGCCAGGTACTGGGAGTGGTCGGCGAAAGCGGCTGTGGCAAGAGCGTGACGGCCCAGTGCATCATGAACATGGTTCCGAGCCGCGGCCGCATCGTCGACGGTTCGGTGATCTACCACCAGCGCAATGGCCAAGGAACGGAAGCGATTGAAATCACCGCGTTGCCGCCCAAGAGCCGGGAGATGCGGCGAATTCGGGGCAACGAAATCGCAATGATCTTCCAAGAGCCGATGACTTCCCTGGATCCGCTCTATACAGTCGGCAACCAGCTGCTGGAAGCCATCAACCTGCACCAGGACGTGGACCGCACGGAGGCCCGCACTCTGGCGATTCATTCCCTGGACCGGGTGCAGCTACCAGAACCCGAACGAGTCTTTGCCAGCTATCCCCACCAGCTCAGCGGCGGCCAGCGGCAACGCGTCATGATTGCCATTGCCCTTAGCTGCAATCCCACGCTCCTGATCGCGGACGAACCTACGACGGCATTGGATGTCACCACGCAAGCCCAGATCCTTTCGCTGATGCGCGATCTCCAGGACGAAACCCACATGAGCATCATCTTCATTACCCACGACTTGGGAGTCGTGGCGGAGATGTGCGACGAGGTGGCAGTCATGTACCTCGGCAAGGTCGTGGAACAGACGGACATCGACACGACCTTCTACAGCCCGAGGCATCCGTACACCCAGGCGCTCCTGCGTTCGATCCCGCGTCTGGACGACGATCAGGACCGACGCCTGGAGGTGATAGCCGGGAGCGTGCCGGATCCCTCCAGCATTCCCTCGGGGTGCCGATTCCATCCGCGTTGTCCGGAGTTCCTGACCGGAGTTTGCGAACAACGGGAACCGGTCCTGGTCCAGGTCGACGAAGGCCATCAGGTTCGTTGCCACCTGTACGACGAAACGGCATCCTCCCAACCCGGCACCCAACCCTGAAATGGCAACGACACCGACATCCCCTTCCGATGCAGCGGTCGATTATGTGGAATCCGGCTCAGGCCAGGGCCCGTTGCTGGAGGTCCGTAACCTCAAGATGCATTTTCCCATCCGCAAGGGGTTTCTGAAACGCGTGGTGGGCCACGTCAAGGCGGTTGACGACGTGAGCTTTTCGGTCGAACGCGGCACCGTCTTTGGCCTGGTCGGGGAATCGGGTTGCGGCAAGAGCACCACAGGCCGGTGTGTGATCCGGCTGCTCAAGGCCACGGCTGGAGAGATTGTCTATACCATGCCGGACGATGAGCCCGTCCACATCGAAGCGCTGGATCCGGAGTCCCTGCGCATGATGCGCAGGCACATTCAAATCGTGTTCCAGGATCCGTACGCGTCACTAAACCCGCGGCTGACCCTCAAGCAAATCGTGGGGGAACCACTGGTTATCAACAACGTCAGCCAGGGGCAGGATTTGCAGGATCAGGTGGCAGAACTCCTGAGACGGGTCGGCCTAAGCCCAGAACACATGAACCGCTATCCCCACGCCTTCAGCGGAGGCCAACGGCAGCGCATCAGTCTGGCCCGGGCCTTGGCGCTCAATCCCCGGTTCATCGTAGCGGACGAACCGGTTTCAGCCTTGGACGTGTCGGTGCAGGCCCAAATCCTCAACCTGATCAAGGACCTCCGCGAAGAGTTTGGCCTGACCTATCTGTTCATCGCCCACAACATGAGCGTCATCAAGCACATCTGCGATTCGGTGGCTGTGATGTATGTGGGCCAAATCGTGGAGATGACAACTACCCGGCAACTGTTCCGGAAGCCGCTGCATCCCTACACGGAAGCACTGCTGGAAGCAATTCCCGTACCCGACCCGCGCCGGGACAGGCACCGAATCGTGCTGGAGGGGGACGTTCCCAATCCTGCCGATCCGCCATCGGGCTGCTACTTCCATCCGCGCTGCGCCTACGCCCAGGATGTCTGCCGAGAGGAAACCCCTCCCTTGGCCGAACACGCGCCGGGCCACCTGGCCAGGTGTCACTTTGCCGCGGAGCTTGAACTGAAGGGGATGACCATCTAACGACCCCGGCAACCCGGTCCCGTCGGTATCGGCGATCGAAACGTCGGCAGTCACCCTCCGACCTCCCGGTCCGCCGGATTTCCTATAGGTCTCGGGCCGCGCCGACTACCGCGGATAGGTTTTTGTCCGGCGAATCGCCTTTAACAACACAGTCCGGCGCCAAAATCAGGCCGGGCCCGGGATGGTCTTTCACCTGTGCCGCCACCATGGTCCGGTTGTCATCCTCCGTACCGGACCGCATGGTCTCGAGATTCAACCCCGCAGCCAAGGTCTTTTTGGTCAGGCGACGCGCCTCCGCCACATCCGGATTGTCGCCTCCAGCTGACCAGCTAAGGCAATTCACGTCAAGCTGAGCGGCCTCCTCCAGCATGATGTTTGAACCGCATACGTGCAACATGCGGATGGCACTATCCTCCAGTTCGGACGCAACGTCGGCATCGTAGGCAAGTCCGAACTCCCGATATTCCTGGGGTGACAGAATGTCGCGGCTAGCCTGCTGTGTCGCCAGAAAGTATCCCGGCACGCCCACAGCATTGCAGGCCCGCACATACTGCACCACCGTGTCGCGGATGGTCCGCAGGCCCGCGTGCAGCAACCCCGGGTCATACCGCATGTGCTCATATACCCGATCGCCTGCGATTTTGTGAGCCAGAGTTAACGGGCTGAAGATGGTCATCATGTAGGGGACGTTGTTTCCCCACAGCTCCCGCACGCGGCTGCACATTTCCAGTTCCCTGCCCAGGGCCCCCGTCTCGGGTTCCAGCGCCGGCAGGGACTTCCAGTCTGCTGCCACCGCCACCGGAGAGGCAATCACCGTCGGCCCTTCATCGTCGTGACGACCGAACTGTATACCAACCCCCCAATCCTGGACTCCGTACAAACCACTGGGCGTAAGTTTCGCCAAGTCGAACCCAAACTGTCGGTGGAACTCGTCCGTACGGCGGGCCAGTTTGCCCGGTGCCCGATCCAACAGGTGATAGTGCTTCCACAAACTGACAGGGATTGCGTCGTGTCGTTCTCCCGCCAGTGCAGCCTCGATTCGCAGCCAATGAACTGAATCACGCGCCATGATTTTCTCCTTGAAAGCCAGTCGGGAGGGCACCGTATTGTTGTCCACGGCAGGAAGCCGTCCGCCAACCGCAAATCAACGTTGCGACTTGGTCGTGGATAATGTAGACTTTAACGTGTCGGGTGTCCCGCCGCAGTTCACGTTGCTCTATCGACGCCTGGCAAAACACGAAGGCCGCGATCGCGGCCTTCGTGTTTTGCCGAAAGGTCAGTCGTTGGCTGCTCCCAACTTCAGATAGTTTTCGTGGTCCTCCGCAATCAGCGGATACACTTCGTCCAATTCATCGAACGCCACCACCGGTTGCACCAACGCTTCGGAGTTGATCTGCCCGTTGCACAGCAGTTGCCAGGCCACCGCGACCAACCGTTCCTCGTCCCAGTTCGGATAGTCCGGATTCGGTTCGCTGCAGGAGCGGCTAAAGATCAGCGTTGGCCGGTTCATGTGTGCCTCTGCTCCAAGATCAAGACCCGCCGGATAGCTGCCGGGAAAAGCACCTGCGACAACCGTCCCGCCGTAGGCAACGGCACGGAATGCATGTTGCAGTGCCATGTGACTTCCGCTGTACTCGATGCATACGTCAGCACCCCGACGGTCGCTCAGGTCCTTGATGGCAAGCCCGGCATCCACAGCGGTCGGATCCACAACTTCGTCGGCTCCGAGCTCCAAGGCCAGCTCCCGCCGCATCGTGCTTGGCTCAACGGCAATCAGCAAGTGGGCACCGGCCGCCCTCACCGCCTGCAACACACAGAGGCCGATGGCCCCCATACCAAAAACCGCCACGACATCACCCAGCCGGACATGGCCGTCGCGCACGGCGCCAACCGCGAAGTCGGCCGGGTCCAGGCAGCCGGCGGCCTGCCAGGGTACTCCGTCCGGAATGGACCGAACACGGGTCTCGTGCCACATGTGCTGCTCGCGGAAGGGCCCGTAGGCGAAGACTCGATCGCCTTTTTGGAAACGGGATACCGCCGGCCCTACGGCCTCAACCAGGCCAACCGCCGTATTGCCCAGCGGAGCAGGGAAGGTTTGCCGGTGCGAGTCCTGCCTGAATGCAAGATAATCGGGGTCCCAGGTGCCCCGCGGCAAGCCGTAGCCCTTGAAAAACGACATCTCGGTTCCATGTTTGGCCACGCTGTGCGTGGTGTTCACCAGGATGTCACTGTCGCCAAGCGGCGGCGGATCGTACTCCCTGAAGGCGGCCTTCCCCACTGCAGTTGCAACAAGTTCCCTGGGCATCACAAACTCCTGACCTCAGTCATCGGATTGTTGGACGTCGGCCAAGTCGGTCGACGGGCCAACCCAAGGGCCGCCGCGCGCGTCGCAACCGGACGGCAAACGGACCATGGACCACGCCGCGCCCATGATAGCGCGGCCCATTGAAGGGCGAAAGTCGGGATGGATGCAACCGCCGTGCCTGTGCTATTCCGTTCCCACGGGCAACCAATGCACCTGGTGCCAGAGATTCCGTTTGATGTAGTAGGCCCGTTGTTCTCCGGTTTGCAGAGATTCGGCCAGTTGGGCCACATACCGATCCGCTCCGTGCTCGACCTCGAACTCCCCGCTGCAAGGTACGAACCCGTCCTTGATGACGCGCTGCTGGATCGTGGCCTCCCGATTGAAGAAGACCACCTGGTTGACACGCGCCATGTCCGCCAACCGAGCTGCGAAATCATCCAAAACCTCGGCGGCGCGGTGCGTTCCCCCGACGAATGCCGGCTGCAGGGTTCGGTATTCACTGATTGGCAGTTCGACCCATACGATGAACGTCGAAATCCCCAGCATGCTGGGAAGGCCTATGCCCTCGATGCTCTCGGCGAAACCTCGGGGCTTGATGCACCATGGACCCTGTTCCAAAGCCGGATCGTACATGGAAGACTCCGGCATCTCGAGCCAGCCCCACCCACTGGTCGGGTCGACCTCCACATCGAGATAGCCTTGGAAATCCGATTCAAAGACCCGTTCGAACCTACCGGTCCAAGCCATGACCTGCTTGTTGCGAATGGGCAGGCCGCTGGCTGTTTCGACTCTCGTAAACACATGCGGATGCTGGTCGATGACGTCGGCTACAAAAGCCTGATTCCAGTCGTTCAGGTACTGATCCCGGGCCCAGGCCTCCGTGCTGCCGACCACGTCGCGGCTGTCGTTCCGCCAGTCTCCATCGCGCATCGTGAAGACGTCCTTGATGAGATAGAACTGCTTGGCGTCCCCGGCGAACCCCATGGAACGAAACCGTTCGTCAAGCGGCTTGACCTCAAACCGGAACTCATGCACCCATTGGCCGAAGCGTCTGGCAATCATGTGTGGTTTCCTTGATGGCACGCCCGGACAGCACAACCGGGCCGTTCATCGACAAGCAACACGGGCAGGATGTCGAATTATAGCGACTGGCCCCGAATGCGGCACACTCGCCCGGTCCGTTTGGCAGGACAACCACACTCTACTTTGGGTTGTGTCAACTGGGGACAGGGAATCGGTGCAATGGATGGCTGCAACTTGTCACTACACCGGGAAAACATGCCAATGGGTGCCACGCGGCTACGTTTGAACAGGCCGGCTTGGACCTGGAAATGCCTTGCTCAAGGACCTGTCGAATTAGAACGAGAATGCGATTGTTCTAGTCCGCTTGGCAGTGTCCGTTCAGGCGGCCCACCCACGATGCCACGCGTTCTTGTCGAACTTGGGAAATGCCGGAGCCGCGGGTGGCGGACCCGGGAGTCATTGGGACAGCCAGGCGGCAACGTCCGGGGCATGATAGGAAATGATCGCATCAGCACCGGCCCGTTTGATTCCCAGCAGCAGTTCCAGGACAGCATCCTGCTCCGAAATCCAGCCGGCTTGGGCAGAGGCCTTCAGCATCGCATACTCCCCGCTAACGTTGTAGGCCGCCAGCGGGACCGCGGGAAACGCCTGCTTCACCGCATGGACCACGTCCAGAAATGCCATTGCTGGCTTGACCATCACCATGTCAGTGCCCTGTTCGATGTCCAGCGCAACTTCCTTGAGGGCTTCGGCCCGATTGGCTGGATCCATTTGATACGTCTTGCGATCCCCATGTTTGGGAGCCCCATCCGCCGCCTCCCGGAAGGGACCGTAAAAACTTGATGCGTACTTGACCGCATAGGAAAGAATGCCGGTGAAGTCAAAACCGGCATCGTCCAGACTGGTTCGCAGCGCATGCACCATTCCGTCCAGCATCCCGCTTGGGGCCACCAAATCGGCCCCAGCCTTGGCGTGGCTGACGGCAGTGCGGGCCAGCAGAGCCAATGACTCGTCGTTGAGGATGCGACCGTCCCGGCCCAACAGTCCACAGTGTCCGGCTACCGTATAGCTGCACATGCACACGTCAGTGACTATGAGCATCTCCGGCACGGTGTCCTTTGCAGTCTTGATGGCCTGTTGCACAATGCCGTCGGACGCGAAGTTCTCCGAACCGATTTCATCCTTGGTCCGGGGCAGGCCAAACAGCAGTACGGCTTGTATGCCAAGCTTTGCCACCCGCTCAATCTCGGTCGGCAACAGATCCGTCGTCAGGCGAGCCTGGCCGGGCATGGAGGCGATTTCGGTCCGCAAACCTTGTCCATGCTGGACAAAGAGGGGATACACAAGGTCCGAGGGCGCGAGAGTCGCCTCGCGGACCAATGTCCGCAAGGCCCCCGTCTGCCGCAACCGACGCGGCCTTCTTGGATCGGCGAACTCGCTGCTGTTCATGGGATCTGCCTCTCCGATGGTTCGGGACCGGACTTGTGAAACCTGAGCACCAACTCTTCCAACAATGCGTAGAAGGACATTCCCTCAACATACACGTCCACGCGCATGCCTGTAGCCGCGGCCGCTTCCCGGCTCGTGACTCCCATGCAAGCTACAAGGGTGCTCCGCAGGAGGGAATGCGAACCGGGTTGCTCCAGGACACCGTGTGCAAAGCACCGAACGCAACTCCCGCTGGTGAACGTGACCGCATCCAACGGGCTGCCCAAACGGGCCAGGGCGACTCGCAAGCCGTCTGCACAACGTGTCCGGTAAACCGGGAATGCACGTACGCGATCGCCTTTCGCGCCCAACCGCGAAAGAGCCGGACCGGGTCCGGCCGTGGAGTGAAGGACGGTTGCAATTTCCGTTGGCGCAAGGCACAGCTGGGAAGCCAACCTTCTGTCTGGACGATAGATGCTTGTCGGTTCAACGCCTAGGGAATTCCGCAGTTCACGGCCCGTGGCGGGCCCCATCACGGCGAATCTTGGCGATGGCCCGGGTTGACACCCCTTGAACTCGGGCCACCGGGCAATCGCCCGGACTGCGTTGATGCTGGACAGCACCACCCAAGTCGACGAGCGAACCGCCTCTCGAGCTTGCCTCAGGGTATCCGCAGGCAAGATCTGGAATTCGATGGCAGGCAACGCGATTGGGATGCCGCCAAACTCGGCAACCGCCTGCATCGCCCCGTGCATCTGGTTCCTTGCACGGGTGACCCCAATCCGTTTCCCGATTAGACCGGGTGCACCGGTGTCAGCCATCGCCGTACACCTTGGGCCAGGAGTGCATCGGCCGCTCGTATGCCCAGTTGCCAAGCACTGACACCACTGGCCTCGAATGCTTTGAGGTGTTGTCCATCAGGAGATCGTACATGGGCGCGAAGGTGGATTCGCCCTTCGGTTACAGTGGCGTAGGCAGCAGCGGGCAACGCACATCCACCGCCCAATCCATGCAACAATGCCCGTTCGCACCGGGTGGCCAACCGGGTTGGCATATGGTCCAGGGGTTGGACGAGATCCACCATGCGTTGATCCGATCCCCGAACCTGCAGCGCTATGGCACCCTGGCCCGGTGCAGTCAGAAACGTCGCCAGCGGGAATTCATCGGAGATGCCGTCCGTCTGGTCAATCCTGGTTAGTCCGCAGGCGGCAAGCACAAGGCCGCGGCACTCGGAGGGCACTTCCCGCATGCGGCGAATGCGGGAGTCCACATTGCCCCGCATCGGTGCAACTTCGAAGTCGCTTCGGAGCGAATGCAACATACGAGTTCTGCGAACGCTGGACGTACCCAGTCGCGCTCCCGGCGGCAAAGAGTGCAGGTTCCTGCCGTCGGGGGTTACCAGTACATCCTTGGCATCGTCCCGGCACAGAACCGCCGCCAATGTCAGGTCCTCGTGCATGGTTGTCGGAAGATCCTTGAGACTGTGCACTGCCACGTCAATCTCCAGCTGCAGGAGTGCCGCTTCCAGTTCCGACGTGAATATCCCTGTGGACCCGAAGGCATGCACCGGTTTGGACGGGTGGCAATCCCCCAACGTTGTTACAGGGACCACATCGATTTCCAGTCCGGGGACAATGGCCCGCAACTGCCAACAAACGGCGGAGGTCTGGACTCGAGACAGGTGGGAACTCCGCGTTCCAACCCTAATGCGTTGCTTTGCATCCATGAATTAACACACGCGATAGCCTTGTTCGGCACCTTCCCTGACCGGCCGCATTCCAAAGGGGATTATATCGAGGGGTTGA
>JAAXGZ010000136.1 GCA_012271135.1 Caldilineales bacterium
GTATGTCCATTATACTGGATTGGTATAAGTATGTGCCGAGTTCGGCCTGGTGCCCGAGGGGGGACAACCCGGCTGCCCAAGGTGAGCAAGGACAACCATCGCGCTTTGTAGTGCTGTTCAGTCGTACAGCGGAAGCGTTTCAATGAAGTCAGGCTTGGTTCCCAATGCGAGCGAACGCCTGGTAGAAACCTGACTGCGGGGGGTCCTTGTACATGGCGGAGGAGCAGGCTTGCCAATGTTGCAAGGAGAAACCGTATCGGTCCCGGTACCCGGCGGTGCTGTGGGATGGCTTGTTTGCAGCGTTACAGATGTGTCGGCATGCTCTTGCCACTGCCTGTCACGGCCAGGGCTCCAAGGTTCTTTGAATGACGCCTTTGTGGGGAGGCACTGTGCAATCACGTTCCTGTGGAGAGTCAGGGGAAGTTCGATAGGTAGATGCGGTAGTGTTTCGCTCGCTGTGGACCGGGGTATGGCAGGGGCGTGTCGGCTCCTCAGGGTCGGCAACCTCCTCGGTGTCGGGCGACAACAACTGCTGGCCTGTTGACTAAACGCCGGATTGGTTCTTGGTTCTGGTCGTGACCGTGGCAGAACTGCCGCACAGGGTTCAGGAATCGAACAGCAAACCACACCTCGAACGGCGATTCTGGATCGTGCAACACCCTGTGGAATCAAAACAGCCCCGGCATTTGCCGGGGCTGTTCGGCTGACCGTCACCCTAGAGGGCTCGGGTCAAATGGTCATGGCTACATGGCCTCGGAGCCACCATCGCCATCGGGACACGGACCGGAACCCCTCAGGGTCTCGGCGATGTCCAACTTCACCAATACGGGCTTTGTCCAAGTGCGCATTGTTGCTAGTCTCCTGGGAAAATTTCTTGGAGGGGGTTACTTCAACTGGTTGTTGAGATAGGCCAACATCTTTACTTTGCCATCCGCGGCATTTACTGCGGCATCGTCCTGCAATGTTTCGTCGTGGCCTGAAACAGCAAAGACTGAATCACGATACCTTTCGATATCATCTTCTTCATCCACGCCATCGGTGATATCCATGTTGACCCTATTGTACTCGTCGTACGTCTGGTCAAGGGCCCGCAGGTCATCCGGAGCTTCAAACATCACGGAAGCGGTGTCGCTCATGGCCTTGTACTTGCCGCCAACCAAGCGTCCCAGCGAAACGGACAGGGTCAGGTCGCCACTCTCGGCGGTGAACACCGTCTGGAAGTAGTCGGCTCCGGAGTCCATCAGGTCGCCGCCCGTCTCCACCAATTCGCTGGCCACGGTGTTGCCGTTGTCGTCCACGGCCTTGAACTGATAGTACGTATGACCGCAGTCACCGTCAATATCGGCGTCGGCACAGTGATCTTCCACGTTGCCATCCTTGTCAAGGGACAGCATGTCGGCCTGATTGCCGTCGGTCCTGTCCAGGACATGGTCGAAGGGCCCGTAGTCGCCGGGGTTCAACCACCGGAAATAGTGCTGTCCTGCCTCGTCCCTAGCACCGTACAGTGCGAAGTGGGCACCCTTATAGTCATCATCTTGGAGATCAACCATCTCCCAGACATAACCGCAGGTGTCACTCACCTCGGGGCAGGAAGTGAAGTTGCCGTCTGAGTCTGAGTCTGGAGTAAACACACCATCGGTGTCAGAGCCTTCAACCAACTGCCAGTCAAGTGCACCGAGGAACGGAGCACTCAGCAGCGTCGTGGCCGAACTGCTGTCCTGCGCGCGCTGGTCCGGGCTGATCTGCACCGTGTTGTGGTTCACGGCGTAGATCGTCACGTAGTACTTCGTGCCGGGCTCAAGGTTCAGCACCTCCGTAATCGTGGAACCTACGACAGCGGGCCGGGCGATCAGCGAAGACGACTTGTAGTCGGACACTCCCAGGCTGTCGGAGTCGCCGGGATCATCGTCGCCGGGCACTGCTTCGATGATGTAGCCATCAAATTCGAAGTCCGTCGCGAGGTCCTTGAAGCTGACCTCCAGGAGGCCGTTCTCGATGTCGCCGTCATAGTCGAAGTTCACCAGGTCTTGGGCACTCCAGACAGCCGGAGATTCCTTGGCGGCAACACTGACGATCTCGACTTCATCCAGCATCTGGCCGGAGCTGCAGACATCGGCCGCCGAGGACGGCAGCGCCATGGCCACCATCAGCGTCAGGGCCAAGAGCGTCAACGTGCCCAGCCTGAACAATCCTCTCAATTCCTTCATATCACACAGCCTCCCATGGCGATTCTCCAATTTAGGCGGCGATTGTGGTCGCCAAGCACGATAACGACGCGCTGGGGTCATGTGACCCGCATGGGATTAACTCTACCACAGACCACACCCCCGATCCCATCGGCTGCCAAGGGAAATCCTGCCCTGAAGCAGAGCGTTTCAGACCTAATTCGGACCGTAAACTGACGGGTGCCGGATCGCATTCGGACCCTGGTCGGTTGCCCCGCCTACAGGCACTCTGCCTCCGGTCCTCGAAGTACCTCCAGACAGGCCTCCACAATCCTTCCGGAACCACCACAAACATCTCGGCTAACCCGTTCTGCTCTCCGCACAACGAGCTGGTCCGGATCATTGCAGCACCCTCGAACTCCCCGCGTCTGTCTCCAACTACTCGGCTCTACGCCGGATCCTCCACCACACGGCCTCCACCCAGGCCTGCTTTTGCCTGTCAACCAACACATTGCGACATTGCGCGTCCTCGTCGTTCATCCCACCGGGACAGTCGGCACCTCCTTGGTTCTCCCGTTCCCAAACCTCTGTTCCTGCCATGCTGGCGGAGGAGTGCCGCCACTCGAACCCCTTCACTGTGCGCAGGTACCTGCAGTTGATGGACCGAGCCAATGCCGCAGGCGGCGGCATGAGTGGCGCTGTCGGAGCTGATACAAGCCCTTTTTCGGCGAACGACTCCTTGATGGCTTAAACACCGCTGGTTTCAAGCTGTCCCTGTCCTCCGACTTGCACCTAGTCCTGGTGCAGCGCGTCTCCCGTTATTATGGCTCTTGTCCTTCGGCTCGGAGGCTGAGGACAGCGGTTTGTTGCGCTTTACCCCACTTGGACCGCATCGCACCGTTCGACCATCTTGCTGGCTTACTGCCGGGCCGAACCGGGTCCCGGAGTCTCGCACCCAGCCCCGCTGCGATAGGTGTATAAACTCCCTGAGCTGCTTTCCGCCGTCAAGCGCGGCGGTGCCATCCACGCTGGCCGGTGAAGCGAGGCTGACATCCTTGACGTTGACGCTGACCATGACCTGTGGTCTGGAACGGTCCTGCTTTGGCTCGTTGGTCATGAAGTTGTCCATGTCCCGCCATGTGCAGCCGGATCGGTACCGCAGTTGGCGGGTCAGGTCGCGGGTCCAAGCCTGAGGTAGGTACGGTTTCCGGTCCAACAGCGCGTGGCCCCGGGGGTCGGCATAGACCAGGAAGACTCCCACCTGGCAGTTGTCGGCCTTGTCCAGCGTCCCGCACCGCGTCTGCCAACCAGACGGCGCGGTCCAGCAGGTGCTGGAAGCCGTAGGGCGTGGCGGCGCCGATCGTCTTGACCACCTGTCAGCCGTTCTTGCGGCGGGTATCGCTCAGGAGACCGTCCAGGTAGGCCGCGACCGGTTGACGGGCCTTCGGCCGCCGGAAACAGGGACTCACAACCGCTGATCGACCTCAACACGTGCGATGCGCGCGCAGGGCAGTTCCAGGACGGAAAGCTGAACATAATTGAAATCGGCCGGTACATCCCCTGAAGGTGCGTTCCACGACCCGGCGCCGGAGTAGGACCTGGAAGCCGGCCCCCGGTTCGGAAAGGCGGACGCTCGCCAGGTCCCAAGGTAGGGTCTCCCGCACGCCGGTCCCCAAGCTTGGGACCGGCGTCGCCGACATCCGCCCAGCGCATCCGCAGACGCAGACGCGGGCACATGGGCTCGCAGGCGTAGTGGCCGTCGCCGACAAAGGACCCGGATGTCGGGGCGGTGCCCGACGGCCAGGGCCTCGTCGAGCAGGGCCGGCATCTTCGTCACCGCGGCCCGCGGCGATCGGGCGCGCCGCACCGACCGGTGGGCACGGGAAGCCTCCTGCAGGCCACCGTGGACGGGATAGGCGCAGTGCTCGTCCAGGTCCAGGACCGACAAGACTTCCCGCGGCTGGCCCCAGGCCACCCGCCCCTCGCCGCCGTGCCAGTGCCAGCCCACTCCGGGCAGCCGACGGCCGCGCTTGGGCAGAAAGGTGCTGTCCCCGGCCCAGGCCAGGTCGTGTTCGTAAGGCACCACCTCGCACAGGCCGGCCAGGTTGAGCGCCGCAAAGTCGCAGGCGCGGGCCACCTGCCGACCGTGCCTGTGCGGGCAGCGTGCGCCGAAGCGGGCCCGGTTGCGGTGCGTGGGGCGGACCGGCAGGCAGGCCCGTTGCAGTTTGCCGCAGGGCAGGTCGGCCCGTATCGTGGGCCATTGCGGGTTCGGCATGCTCCCAGACAGGGAACAGGCACGGGAGCATGGCTCTGCCGGTGCAAAACAAGGCTTTTGATTGTGCGATATGTTGTGCAGATACCCTTAACTAAGGACGCACCCTAGGTGGTGCAGCCGCCCTACGCCCCCGAGCTGAACCCGGTGGAACGCTTCTTCCGGGAGTTGCGCCGGGCGATCGAGGGCCGGGTCTATCCGGACCTGCAGGCCAAGCAGGAGGCCCTGGAACCGATCCTGAAGGCCTGGCAGGCGGATCCGGAGTGGGTGAAGCAGCTGTGCGGCTGGGGCTGGATCCGGGATACTCTGGAGGCCCTGCCCACCGCCGATGCAACGCCATAACCTTACTGGATTGGTATTAGTCCGGATCCAGGTCCTTCTCGGTCAACCGGTGCCAGTGGACCGCGCCCTTGTCCACCAGGGCCTGCACATCCCGGTCGTTGCGCAGGCTGGCGACGACCGCGTGCGCCGGCCGGCCGGTGCAGCGCGTCAGGTACCCGGCGTTGCGCAGGGCCCGGTCGCTGTCCCGCCGGTCGGCCGTGTACGAGGCCTCGACGGCCACGTAGCAGGCGCTGCCGTCGGCGGCCCTGGCCTCCACCACCAGGTCGGCCCGGAAGAAGCTCTGCCGGTCGCCGACGGCGATTTCGGAGGCCGCCGGGGCCAGCAGGCCAACCAGATCGCGTCGGTCGAGGGTGGCGACGTGGGCGAGCCCCAGCCGGTCCGGGAGGGTCTCGGCATGGTCGCGCACGGCGCGGCCGGCCGCGTGGCCCTTGAGGTCGCCCAGGTCGTCGGTGATGGCCTGCAGCCGGGTGTCCATGCGGTCGAACCGGTGGTCGATCCCGTCGAACCGCGCGTCCACGGCCTCGAACCGGTGGTCGATCCCGTCGAACCGCGCGTCCACGGCCTCGAATCGCTGGTCGATCCCGTCGAACCGCGCGTCCACGGCCTCGAACCGCTGGTCAACGCGGGCCGCAAAGGCCGCAAGCCGCTCCGGCAGCTCGATCAGCTCAGCGGTCAGGAGCTGCCGGCGCACCTCCGTGCGGAAATCCGCGTCCTGTTCGAGCAGCCGCAGGAACTCGCGCCGCCCCGTCGTTTCAAGCGCCATCGTCCAGGACCTCGAAGGTGTCGGCGTTCAGGCTGCGGTGTACACCGCATTCGGCCATGGGAGCTCCATCCTCCTGTCGGCTTGGGGAGCCTCGGCAACCTCGCACGCCGGGGCTTCCATATTCTAGGCGATCCCGCCGTCCCCGAACCCGCGACGTTTCCGTTGGCCTGGCTTCCCCTTCCCGTTCCGATTCGCAGCGGTCGCAATCCATCCGCCTGTCGGGTTCCGGGTCTTGCCCCGGTCTGCCAGGATCGGGGCCGGCTTGCCAATGCTACAGTTGCAGATAACTGTGGCATACGGACGGCATCCCTGCCCCCGCCCTTCTGGAGTGCCCGATGTCCGCATCTCTCAATAGTATGGTCACAACAATCGATTGGAATAGAGCAGCATGCGCGAGAATCGGCCCACAGTAGCCAAGGCAAGACTGCCCGAACTCCTTCAGTCGGTAGAGTACAGCGAGACCGTTGTCAAGACCCAGCATGTCAAGGAGGTTGCACATCCGATTCCCGCTCTTGTAGAGGATCGTGCCAGTCGCGCAAGGGCGGTGGAGCAGTTCCGCCGGCACCGCACCGGCTGGCAGCCTGTGGACTTCTGCACCAGAGAGATGCTTGCTGTTGCTACACGCCATGGGGGGCATCGCCTATGAGCGGTTTAGTGGTCGACGCCGGTGGTTGTGGCATGGCTTTTCGACGACAGGGACAAGCTGTGCACTGACAGGGTGCTGGACCGTCTCGTAGAGGAACATGCGCTCCTTGTTCGGCGTAGCCGGGATGGCGTCGCAGGGATAAGACCATGACGCGCGTTCCTGTTCCCCCCGAGATGCTTCGCTGGGCCTGCGAACGTGCCGGCTACGACATGGAGCACGTTGCGGCGCGCATACCACAGTTCCCGGCCTGGATCCGGCGCGAGAGACAGCCGACGCTGAAGCAGTTGGAAAAACTTGCCAAGCTTACGCATACGCCGCTCGGCTACCTATTCCTGTCCGAGCCTCCCAGCGAACGCCTGCCGGTTCCTGACTATCGCACCGTGGCAGGGACTGCATGAGGCAGGCCGAGTCCCGACTTGCTCGATACGCTCTACACGATGCAGCGCCGGCAGAAGTGGCTGCGGGAATCCCTCGTCGAGAACGACGCGGAACCATTGGCCTTCGTGGCAAGTGCCCGTCTTGTCGATGATCCGAATGCTGTGGGTCGCGAGATGCGACGGGTGCTCGGCCTTGATGGTGAATGGGCCGCGGGGGGCCACATCTGGCAGGACACCGTGAGCGAGTTGCGCTGCATGATCGAGCAGCTCGGCGTGATGGCGGTGATCAATGGTGTGGTGGGGAACAACACCCATCGCCGACTGAGTGTAGAGGAGTTTCGTGGCTTCGCACTCACCGATCCCTATGCGCCATTGATCTTCGTGAACGGTGCGGATGCGAAGTCGGCGCAGATGTTCACGCTCGCTCACGAGCTGGCGCACATATGGCTCGGCACAGAGGGAGTCTCCGGCTTCAAGGCCCTTCTCCCCGGTGGTACGGATGTGGAGGACTGGTGCAACCGAGCGGCGGCAGAGCTTCTCGCACCGGAACGGGAGCTCAGAGCACGTTGGCGGGAAGTCGGGCGGGAGGTGAGTCCCTTTAAGGCGCTCGCCCGGACGTTCAAGGTGAGCCCCGTAGTCGCTGCCCGCCGAGCCCTTGACCTGAATCTTGTTGACCAAAGCACCTTCTTCGACTTCTACGAGCACTACTTCAATCAAGAACACAAAGGCGGCAAGGCGTCCAGCGGTGGCGATTTCTACAACAACCAGAATGCGCGTGTTGGTGAGCTGTTTGGGATCCAGGTGCTGCGCGCAGCGATGGAAGGCCGTATCGGATTCAAGGAAGCCTATGACCTGACAGGACTGCGTGGTGGCACATTCCAAAAATACGCGAGGCGGCTGGGCATGAATCTCCCATGATGGTGGATCAGATCTACCTGGTGGATTCGGATGTCTTCATCACGGCGAAGAACCTGTATTACGCGTTCGACATCTGCCCCGGCTTCTGGAAGAGCGTCATTCACCATCACCAAGCAGGCCGAGTCTTCAGCATCGACAGGGTTCGCAGCGAACTGCTCGCGGGCCACAAGACGGAAGATCTTGTCCGGTGGGTGAGGAACGATGTCCCGAAGAGTTTCTTCATCCAAGTGGACACCGATGCGGTGGTGTGCGCCTATATGGACATCATGATGTGGGTTCAGCGCCATTCGAGATACCTCGACCTTGCGAAGGCGAAGTTCGCGACGGGTGCGGATGAATGGCTCGTCGCCTACGCACGGGTTCACGGCAGCACCGTCGTGACAAACGAGCAGAGTGCACCAGAATCCAGGAAGGAGGTCAAGCTGCCCGATGTATGCGATCGGTTCGGAGTGCACCGAGACAACACATTCGCCATGCTTCGAGCACTGAACGTCCACTTCAATTGGGCGGGAGACGGCTGAGTGCGGTTTTCCGGAAACCCTGCGAAACGGCCGCGGTGGCGCCGGCCCGGACCGAACTGGGCAAGCTCAAAAAAAAGCCCGGGACGGGGACCTCGACCGCTTCTTCCTAGACGAAACCGGCTTCGCCCTCACCCAGCCTCCCGCTCCTACCTGGTGCCGCCGCCAGAAACGGCCCTTCGTCCCCTCAAGTAGGTCATGCAAAAGGCTTGGTCGGGGACTCTCATGGCGGAGATCCGGCGGGGGCTCCGGCACCAGTGGCGGGTGTTGTGCATTACTGCAGCCACGCAAACTGCATGAAGTGCAACGGCACATTGATCAGAGATGTGGCCGAGCAATCCCTGTGCCTGATGGAGCCGAAGGTGCAAAGCCCGTGTTCGGCTCCGCCTGGTCAAGGACACTCTGAACCTCGCCATCCCTACAGGGCGTCACCGCTAGTCTTCTGTCAGGTTTCCTGTCATCAATCGCAATGTTAACCATATCAACCTTGATAGTGACAGGTTTCGTGCTAACCTTGTTCATTGCATGCGGATAGTGACTGGGCGTGGAGCGCTCGGGGCGATCAGGGGGCGGCAAGGGCAAGAGAAGGACGGCATGACTGAGCGAGACAAGTACGAACGGAAAGTAGGTCGACAGTGGGAGGATGTGCTGAACTTGGCTCGGTCCCAAGCTCCGTTGGACGAAGTAGGGGACGAGGCGATTCAATGCTTGACCAAAGCCCTAAACAAAACTGGTGGGCTCCCGTGTCTTGAAGGCATTTTTGACATTGTCGAGAGTGCTGCTCCGACGACTGTGCAACTTGCTGCCCTGGAACGTCTTCTGAAGGTCGCACTCGACGTGGATTTACGGATTGAAAATCCTTGTTTGTTCATGACCAAAGGGGACATGTGCAAATCAATCGCATCCATCAAGGCAGAAGATTCGGTCGGGGACACAGTTACATGCGACAGCTTTCCGCTACGGTTGCCCAATGGTGCCACGCACTGTGGACACTGTACTTCCTGCATTCTGCGTCGTCTATCCCTTCGGGCCGCAGGGTTGGCGCCATTTGATAACCACGCAAAATATCAACACGACATCTTCGGTGAATATCAAAGGTTGAATCAGCGATCCAAGTTCGACATTCACCTAGTGCGACAACAGGTCTGGACCTTCACCAAGATTGTAAACGACGAATATCCCGATGCAGCTGTATATTCGCAGTTCCCTGACCTGTACATGACCTCGACCGAGCTATCCGCCAAGCTCGGAGAATCATCATCGGACATCACCGAACATCTGGTGGATCTGTTGTCAGCGTATGTCGCCGAGTGCGACCAGTATCTGTAATCCATGGAAGCCCAGGAGTACATCCATGAACAGCTCCTCAACCAGACGGCAATTCCTGAGGATGTCGTCCCGGAAGGTTGGAACCTTGCTTCGTGACGCCCGGGAAGCGCGCGGTTTGACCCAAGGCGAAGCAGCCAAATCACTCGGAGTCGCCCGTACTACGCTGTCGGCGATCGAAGCCGGCAATCGGCAGATCCGACCCGATGAACTGCTTCACCTGTCCGAGATGTATGGGAGGACCCTCAATGAGTTGATCGGAAAGCGAGAGATCATCTCGGATTTTCCCTCGCAGTTTCGAGCCTCCCGCCTTGCCGGGGCTGCTGGTGATGTGGAGGCCGAACTGTTCGCAGCCGTGCATCAATTTCAACGCCTCTGTGAAGACTACCTTTTTTTGGAGACCACCAACGGGGTGTTCTTGCGGCGCGACTACCCGCCGGAGTATCCGATCATGCTCAATCAGGCTGAACAGTCCGGCCAGGATGCGGCAACGGCGGAACGGAATCGTCTGGGCCTCGGCGACGGTCCAATCCCCGACCTCCGGCAGGTCCTCGAAGACGAAGTTGGCTTGCGCGTCTTCACAATCTCCCTTCCATCCAAGGTGGCAGGTATCTTCGCCTACAACGAGGCACTGGGAGGATGCATTGCCGTCAACGAATTGCACCCGGCCGAACGCCGCCAGTGGTCATTGAGTCACGAATACGGCCACTTCCTCACCGCCAGGCACAGGGTGGACATTGTACCTGTACGGCAATCGTCTCGTCCAAATGCATTCGAGCGGTGCGCTGACGCGTTCGCGGGCGCGTTCCTGATGCCGGCCACCGGACTTCAGCGCCGGTTCAACCAAGCGGCACGCGAAGCAGGCGGTCTTGTCACCCCCGTGGAGATCATGCGACTTGCCATTGCCTACCAAGTGTCCTTCCAGGCGATGACCTTCAGATTGGAGAGGTTGCGCCACCTTCCCAAAGGAACTTGGAAACGCTTGACGGGTAAAGGCTTCAAGGTCCGCGAAGCACAGATGCTGGCTGGTTTGCAGATCGATGAAAAAGCCGGCTCAGGCCTTTCCGTACGGTATCAATTGCTGGCTTGCCGTGCCTTCGAAGACGGGGAAATTACCGAGAGCCACTTTGCACGCTTGTTGCGCCTGGACAGGTTGGATGCAAGGGCAGTCAGGTTGAGATTCTTGGAAGGCGCGGTCGCGAACGACGAACTTGACGGTGGTTTGTTCTCGCAGGAGTTGCTCCCAGGTGTCGAAACCGTTCCACAACCGGGTTGAGGAGCAACAACCAATGGTATCCAGCGACAAGTCGAGCGTGTTGGACACGTGCGTCGTGTTGAATTTGGCCGCCTCCGGAGCATTCGAAGAGATCGTCACGACTTGGCATCGTCCAGTTGCGGTCTCCGAGAGCGCGTCCCGCTCTGAAGCGCTATACACGCTTGCGCCAGGTCTTGAACCCGGACAACGGGAGAAAGTCCCACTTGGCTTGTCGCAGTTCGTCGCAAGTGGCGCGATCATGGAACTGTCCGGGGAGAGTGACGTTGAGTTGATGACACGCATTGGACTGCAACAGATCATGGATCCCGGGGAGGCCTACGTAGCGGCACTTGCAATTCATCGGGGCCATTCTGTGATCACCGACGACCGAGCTGCTCGCAACCTGTTGCAATCGGAACATCCCGGCCTCCCTCTGTTCACCACCTTGGACATGATCCGGCATTGGGGGGAGGCGCGGTGCGTGGCATCTAAGGAGTTGCGCGAGGTGTTCTGGAAGATGCGGCAGGGAGCAAACTTTGTTCCAAGCAGGAAGCTTCCGCATTGGGACTGGTGGAGAGCTGTCACCGGCGGTTGAAGTCAGCTTGGTTTCCGGCGTACGACAGGGGGTTCCGGCGGTGCCAACTCGATGGCCGCGGTGGCCGGGTTCACACGCGGCGGTCGGTCGTGATGCCGGCAGTAGCTGTCACTGTCCCCGGATACGCCTTCCCGAGATACTCCCTTGAGACTGGTGTGAAGGTGGAAGCCGGAGATGGCAGTGAATGCCTCCCGGCGGTTGCGGAACGGGATCAGCCGGTCCGACCGCGGGTTCTTGGCCGTGACCTTGGACCGCAAAACCTGCCGCTGTTCAGGTGTCAGATCGCACTGGCGCGGCCGGCACCAGAGGTCAGATCCTGTGCTGTCGCTACTATCGCCAATACCGCAAACTGTATGAAGTGCAACTGTAGTTATTGGTCGAAGCCCCATCCCGTCTGGACCTGTGCCAGACGGGTGCTGTCTGGTCCCCCGACCATGGGCAGCGGTCACTGTCGATGGACAGCCAGGCCTCGTCCACCTCCACACACCGGGGCAGGTCCGCCTGCGGGTCGGAGGCCAGGGCTGGCGTTCCGGCTGCGCGTCCCGCCAGCTCCAGGACGTGGCCCACGGCCCGATGGCTGACGCAGTAGACACATGGGTTGGGTGACCAGTTTCCGGAAGGTGTCTATGTGTAGGAACTGGGCCAAGGGAAGTGATCCGGGTGGTGCAGCGCGAGTGCAGGATGATCAGTCGGGGAAGGCACTCGGCAATGCTGAATGCTGGAGCGTCTCGCCACTACACCAGAGCGCGGGAAAGTTGGCAGTGAAGACCAAATGCGCTACTAATTTAATGAGAGATGTCTGAACGCGTCTGCGCAGCCTGCAATACGAGGAGATACACAGTGACCAAAGGATCCCGCTTGCCCAGGAGCATCTTGCTGGTGCTTCTGGCGTTGGCCGTGCTCAGTGGAGTCAGCTTGGCAGCCGGCGATCTGTTCGACGACGACTACTCAGACTGCCCCGTCGGCACCCGCTTGCGGGACGGCCAGATTTCCGATCTGACAGTAGCCCGCGCTTCGGATGACGCAGACGAGGTCAACGTCGCGTGGACGGCCACCGATCCTGCGCACTGGGGGCTGGGACCAAACGCCTTCAACGCGTCCCTTGTGGTACTCCTTGACGACAACGATGGCGATCCACTGTCAAAGACCTTGTCGCTGGGTTCAAGGAAGACCACCTTCGACAGCGTCAAGACCGGCAAGGAGGTGACGGTCCAGATGGCAATTGTGGTCGATACGGCGGACGGCGACTACGTCATCAGCGATATTCTGGAGACGAGCATCAACCAGAGCCTGACCGAACCTTCCTTTGGTGGCAAGTGGTATCAACTCGTTGAGGGCACACCAGGATCGGATAGTGTTACGAACGATGTCGATCCGGACCAGGCCGGACATCAATATGACACCGAACAGATCGCTGGCGGCTTGATGTACTACATCGGCTACAACGAGAACTTCGCGAATTACCGGAAGGGGACCGCTCAGTATACACACAAGCCTTCGACACCGAGGTTGAGAATCGGTCTGGCGCACTCTGACAAGGAGACTGGCAGCGAGCGGGAGGACGTTGACTTCGATGCCTATATTATTCGCATTGTTGACGAAGACGGCGATGTGGTGAATGAAGGTGACGACGTGGCGACGATCGAGTCCGACTACGGATTGGGCACCAACGGCAAAGACGATGACCAAAGACAGACATTGAACAAGCTTTTTGTTTATGATTTGGAATATCCAAATTACCCGACCTTCTCTTCCAAGGGCACGATCATCAGGAACGCGGACGGATCTTCCCTGAATTACGCAACGGATTTTGTGTTTGTGGCAGGCACCCACGAAGACAGCGGAGTTGTCTTGACTAACGTGAGAATCGTGGACGGTTCCAAGACTGCTCAGGTGGCACACCTCCTCCCGGAGAGCATTCTTAGCCGAGAGTCCAAGGGTATGGTCTCGGTTTCGATTGTCAAGGTCGGCACGACCGGTGATGGTCAATACGAATACCGTGACCCGGGTCAAGTGTTTGCCAATCCGCCGGATGAGCATCGTGATTTCCCGATCGATACGTTGAACAGTGACGAAACCTACACAATTACTGCTTGGGCCGTCAACGAAGATGGCGAAGTCATCAGTCCGGTGACGACGCTCAACCTGCGCCCGCTCGACAGGACGGTCTCACTTGCCGACACGAACGGGTTCCAGGACTACTTGAACACTGCTGCAGTCAAAACCGGCACGCTGATTGTCACCGACTTCACGATCCTCAAGTAGCAGGTTTGGAACCATCGGTTGAAGAACCGTGTTGCAGCCTTGGCTGGACTTTGTACAAAGCCATCCCGTCCGCCCAGGTGGGGTGGCAGGCTGGGGATGCGGGGATCACGGCCGCATCCCGGTTGCGGCCGTGTTGAGGCGGTACAGTGGAGGATATCCCGGAGGCGTTCCGGGGACAGCGGCGGTTTTGGCATGTCGGAGGGGCGGGACTGTGCAAAAGGGGAGTGACCGGGCCGCCACCGCACTTGCACGGTCACGGCGACCCAACTGAAGAAGCCCGGCAGGGCGGGTGTGGTGCAGGCGCTGGCCGGGGCCAGCCACTGGCGCTGAGTCTCCCCCGCCCAAGTAGACGCGCACGGCCTGGAAGATGACCTCGATCATCTGCCGGCGGCGCAGGCACCAGACCACGATCGTATGGGGCCGGTGCTGCGGGTTGGTGCAGAGCAGGGCCATGGGTGCCTGGACGCCGGCCGGGTCCCGCGGCAGCACCCGGCACTGGGCCACGGTGGGCTGGCCGGGGTGATACCGGAGGGCCGTGCCCGGCGCGTATTCCAGGGACTTGCGCCGGCCCACCCATGCACGCGGACTGGGTCCAGGCCGTCTCCGGGTTGGTCAGCCGCTGGCACTCGACGGCCGTGATCGACAGCCGCCGGCAGGTGCAGGGCCGCGTAGGCTTGGTCCGCGACCACCAACAGTCCCTGGTCCGGCAGTGTGGTCCTGGGGGTGCGGCCCGGGCCGCACCCCTCCGACGCGTCGGCCGACTGTCTCGGCCGGCTGCCAGCCGCGGCCGGTGGCCGGAGCCACGTACTTGGCGTCTCAGCGTGATCACCGTCTTCCTGCAGGAAGTCAAGGGGTTACTTGACTAAATTACGAATATATGTACTATACTGATTGGTGTTCGCCATCAGGAGGTATGTGTCATGTTCAGGGAGTTTCTGTTCGGAACCAAGGCCGACATGGTTGAAAGGGGTTTGATCTTGGCAGCTATCGTGGCCACCGCCATGGCTGCGTGGACGACGCTGGGCGGCAACATCAAAACCAAGATCGAAGCCATCAGCACACAGATCACCGGCACACCCTAATCCGGTTGCCATGACGGCACTCAAAGCACTTGTATGGCCGTCCGGCCTGTTCTCCTCCTCAAGGGGAGACATGGTTGAGGCGGCCGTCACCATGCCCCTGCTGCTTCTGGTGACCTTCGCCCTGATCAACTTCGCCTTGGTCGGACATGTCCGGAACTCCGCGCAGAATGACGCCAACCACGGTGCACAGGTGGGTGCGCTGACCGCGTCCGGTGCGGGATTGGCCGCCAGGCAGGAAGCCGAACGCCTGATGGCCAACTGTTTCTGCACATACTCGGTGACGGTCAGTGCAGCCAACGCTCCCGGGGACACGGTCATGGTGGCTGTGGCTTGGACCGTGCCCAGTTACATGGACGGCTTCCTGCAAGTGATGGGCGGGTCCGCGCAGGGCGATTTCAGCGGAACCGTCTCGGCCTCCCATCGCAGGGAGGGATGGTAGGGACGAGATGGTCAAGTTTGTCATCGGCCGCAAGGCAGACATGGTGTGGTCCGCGCTCCTGTTCATTACCATCTTTCTGCCCTTGGCCAGCCTGTCCGTCGATGTTCCCGAATACTTCAGGGTGGCTACGCTCCTGCAAGGCGCGCTCGATGCCTCTGCCCAGCAGGCGGTCAACGACTGTCTGGACCTTGAGGGGTTCAGCAATACGGGAACGGCAAGGCTGAAGTCCGCCTGTATCCAACAAGCGGCAGGTCAACGCTTTCGTTCGGAAACGTCCAGCCTCGCGACCGGGGGGCACAGTCCGGTGCTGATGTCCGTTTCATGCTCCAACGGATGCCGGTCCCTGCAAGTGCAGGGCGTGGTCTCCACCAGGGTTTTCTTCTCCATGTCCCCCCGGATTCGCATCGTCCGGGCGGCCCGGTCCGATGTCCGCATGGTGCACGGCTGACAAATGCAGGTACGTTTTGACCTGTCCTTGGTCCGTGTTCAAATTCGTCATGCCGTAGTGGCCGCCGTGTCCTGCGCCTGTGTCCTGACCGGGTTGCTTGGTTTCTCGGTAACCGCCCCAATGGAGTCTCCCCAGGTTCTGGTTCCTGCGCGCTGGAAGGCCCTGCAGGCGAAGTTGGCGGTACAGCGCGAAGTTGAAGGTCTGGCTGTGGACTTGGCCCACCTTGCCGACCTGCTCCGGGAGGGCTCCACCGACCCGGTACAAGTGACGCTGGAGGCACAACGGCTCCGTGCTCGATACCGGGAAGGCGAGCCGGCTACGGCTGCAGCCCGTGCCGCTGTTGTCGCCGCGGCCGAAGCCGCTGTCAGGGAAGCACAAGGCGCAACTTCGCCCCGCGAGGTCGTGGTGGCACTTGAAAACGCAAGAGTGAAGTTGGGCCGTGTTTTGGACCCATGAGCTGGCCCACAGAACTTACTTTCTCCGCATCGGTAACCAATGCCCACACGTTGGAACAGCATCCAAAGTGTTCTGCTCTTCTCACGCGGATTGGCGCCTGTGGCTGGTCCGCGTTGACTTCCTACAGCGAGGCGTGGTCTGGATCGGCGCTTGGAGCCTGGCCTGAACCCGGTTCCCCGCTCGCGGTGCTGCGCGGTCTGGGCCTCATCGATTTCGAGCAGCTGCCGGCCGGGTCCGCCAGAATCATCTTGGCTCTCTACCTTACGCCCGAAGGACGCAGATACCTGTTGGAGATGCGATTGTCTCCCGTCCACACCGAATACGAACGGCTGCGGGATAGGTGGGGAACTCGAGCCAAGGAACACCATGGTCAGGTCATCCTGTTTGCAGCCTTGGCTCGCAGATTCGGATACCGCGCTGAGGTGGGGGTCGCAGCTCCCGGTCAACGACTGTTTGCCGATGTGAAGTTGACCAGGGAGGACGGAGCCGAGGCCTGGTGCCTGGTGGAATCCGGATCACATCGGGATACGCATCCCCTTGACCGCTGGCGTCGGCTGGGTCGGTGCCAGCCGTTTCTGCCCCTGGTCGCGCCTGACCGGAAAACAATGAACCAGCTCGGGGAACAGACGCGGCCCCACATCTACAGGGTTTGCCTGACGAACCTGGATGAATTGATCCTCAATGTCGACAGCGGCAACAACCGACTCTGGCTAACTGACGTCAACCGGTTTCGCGATGCCGACCTCGGACGTAATCGGGTTGTCCCGGGATTGAGGAGTAGGCTTGTTTTCCAGTTCCAAGGCCATGTCCGGGCCCGTGCAACCCGCCATCTTCAACACAGCGGTTAAGCAGCGACCCTACAAGGATGCTGGCACGATTTTAGGCCCTTTCTGGTTTCCATCACACCAGGGTAATCGCGTGCCAATTCAACAGGATCCTGAGGAGGTACCGGTTGTTCCATCCGACCTTGCTTGTGCTTGGACGTGATGCTGCCCTTGGCGATGGTCTCGCGGCGCAGCAGCGACTGTGTTGTTTGTCAAGCCTGGATCGCCGTTGACCATGGTTCCGTCTGCCAAGGAACTTGGTCCCGGCTCACCGCGTTCAGAACGGTGAGCAGCTTGTGCATGGCCGCCACGAGAGCCACCTTCTTGGGTTTGCCCTTTGTGCATAGACGCGTGTAGAACGCGCGAATGGCCCAGCTGTGAAAGGGTTGCGACCAGGGGCGAGGCGGTGAGGGTGTCTATGAGACGAGGTCCACACGTGGTTGCCCGACTGCCTCGGTGTAGGCGGTCACCCAGCCCCCAAGTTGGATGCAATCGCTCTGGGATGAGCGCCACTCCAGGGGACTTCAGGCCGTTATACTGTGAGAACATGGAGCATGCAGCAGGAGACCCGCCATGTCCGCCGCTAAGACCCCAACCGGAGAAGCGCAGAAGCAGGGTGCCGACGCTGTCCCACAAGATTCATCGCAACACTGGAGTTTGGCTCCGTCCGCTTGGCCAGGGGCGGAAACGCCGGTCTCCTATCCCGCGCGTGCGTGGCGCACGCGGGCTCGGTTGCAGGTGTTGCCTGCATGGCAGGAGCATCTGCAATCCCTTTCGCACCATGACCCGGATTATGTATATGACCCGGGGCATGAGTACGAGGAGGATTGGACCACGGATCCCACCTATCGCATGGACGGAGTGCGCCTGTACCGGTTTGACAGGGAGGGGTTCCTGATGCCGCCTGGAAGTTTCCACGGCCGGTTCATCGACCTTGTTCTCCAAACCCTGTGCCTGGTCTTGGGGCGTCGTGTGTGCCGAGAGCCGGACCTGCACTATCCGTCTTGGCTGGGCGAAGACTTGGGTCTGTTGACTCAGGGGGGAGAACTTCGCAAGCTGGCCGTTCCGGATCTGGCGGTCATGCCTCCGTCGTGGACTCTGGCCGAGGCGCGGGAACGTACGGTACATGAACGCATCATCCGTGTGGATGGGGACGACCCGGCACCGGAACTGGTTGTGGAAGTTGTCTCACGCTCTACCGAAGCGAAGGATTTTGAGGACAACCTGTCCCTGTACGCGGCCTTGGGCATCCCTGAATACCTGCTTGTCGAAACCGGGGAACACAAAACCGAACCCAACATGTGGCTGTTTCGGATCGACGAAACGGACGGGTCCTACCACATGGCGGAGACCGGCCTCGTCTTGACCGCATGCGGTACTCTCATGCGCCTGCTGCCTGCAGCTATCCCGGCAACGTGCCCGTGTTCCAGTGCCAAGACCCGGAAACCCGGCATTGGCATGATCACGAGGGAAGCATTGAACGCAGGGGGGAGGTCCAAACCGCCATGCAATTGTTGGATGCTGTCTTGCCCTCCCTGCCTCCGACAGACAGAGCGCGCATCGAAGCCTCATGGCAGGAAGCCGGCTTGCCCGCCGATGCTGTGCAACACATCCTGTCCCTGCAGGGCGAGTCTGACCGCTGGCGGGAACTCCTGGAAACGCCGTTCGCAGCCTCCGGTGCGAACGAATCCGAGAATCAACCCACCATCTGTCCCCGCGAACCCCTGTAGGACACAGCCACTACGTCTGCTACAAATCCGACCGCGGACCGGAGTTCCACAGATACGCGCTTATGGCGGCGGTGATGGAGTAGGGGCAGCCTACAACCCCCACCACCTTCTTGGCCGTGAAACAAGGCCTTGTGTTGATTCGAGCAGGCCGCGTCAGGTTGCACTTCATCCCAACCCGAAACCGCGTCCGGCACTACGACTCTTGGTGCCGGTGGACACACGCCTGAAAAAGGAGCTGTCGCTGTCGCAGCCCCTGCTCAAGGGTGGCCGCCCGTGGAATGTCCTGTGGCTTGTTGGGCCGCGCCGAAGCCGACCGGTTCCTGTGGCACAAGCTCTTAGTGTTGCGTCCCTTAAGTATATGGACATAGTGGCGAAGATGCGGTAGGGTTCTCCCCATCCATGCCAAGGAGGGAGAGACCATGGCTCGGGGCCGTCCCTTGAAGCCGCTTGCCGTCAGCCCGGACACGCGCGAGGAACTCGCGTCGCTGGCCCGGTCGCGCAGCCTGCCCGCGGGCCTGGTGTGCCGCGCCCGGATCGTGCTGCTATGCGCCGAGGGCCTGGACAACTCGGCGGTGGCCGAGCGGCTCCGCGTCAGCCGCCAGACGGTCGGCCGCTGGCGCGAGCGCTTCCGCATCCAGGGCCTCATGGGCCTCTACGACGAACACCGTCCGGGACGGCCGCGCACCCTCCCGGACGACACTGTCATGACGCTGCTGCGGAAGACGCTCGAGACCCG
>JAAXGZ010000043.1 GCA_012271135.1 Caldilineales bacterium
TACGGAGGATGCCCCTGACGGCCCGCCACCAATATCAACGAGATTGAAACAGTGCCCTCTCCAGATTGAGCCACCGCCGGACCAGGTTGTGCAGGCAGCATCCGTTCGACAGGTTGCACGCAGTCAAGTGCCGTTCCCGAAAACACCGCAGGGCTCCCCCTGCCCGATCTTGGCAAAACCTTCTGGTCTTGCGGGGCATGTCTCCCAGTCGAGGTGGATGGATACCCGGTGCTGACAGGTCGGGCAACAGCATCCTGCCGAGGGAGCTTGCACAATCGAACACCTGCATGAAGCAATGTTTGTCCTGCGCCCCAACGAGCCAGTCCCGACACACCTGAAGCGGAGCGGCACTCGCCCGACAGGCCGGATATAATCCGTTTGGATACCTCCACCCAAGCTGAACCGGCGTTTCCGGCTGGTTGAATGCCCGACTCACCCCCTGCCCCGACTATGGCCGTACTGGACATCCTGCAAGACTGGCGGGAGGAAGGATCGATCCTGCATCGCAAGACCGTGCGTATTCGCAAGGTGGACCGCAGGATCCGTCGGCTGCTGAACGACATGGTCGAAACCATGCGCGAGGCCGGGGGCGTGGGGCTGGCGGCCCCGCAGGTGGGTCGCAACCTGTCGGCCTTGGTCGTCGAGTACGCCGACACGGACGAGGATCCGGACGCGGTGCCCGAACTCTACAAGATTCTCAATCCCCAGATCGTCCGGACCCGCGGCGAAGTCGAGGGCCGGGAGGGATGCCTAAGCGTTCCAGGCTTTCTGGTGGATGTGGACCGGGCCGAACGCATCACGGTCAAAGGCATGGATGCCGACGGAAAGGCCATCCGCATCAAGGCGGACGGCTGGTTGGCCCGAATCTTCCAGCACGAAATCGATCACCTCAACGGCATCCTGATGATGGATCGCGCCAACCGCCTGTACACGGTGGAGGAAGGGGAGGATGGGGAACCCGTGGTCACTCCCATCGGCGCGGGCCACGAGGAAACCGAAGCGACAGCCGGAACGGTCGCGGTTACGAACTGAGAACGGGCCGGGCGGGCCATCTGGACCAAGGCCCTGCTGCCTTGGACCACGGGAGTTCCGCAGCAGGAACATCCCGCAACCACCAAACGGTCATCACCCCGTATTCGTTTCCCACCCCGGAGTCGGGTCGGACCGATTGGCCAGGAAGCGATCCAGTTCTTTGCGCTGGGGTGAACTGCGGGCGCCAGCCCGGCCAATCTGCAATGCGGCCACGGCGTGGCCGCGGATGACCTGTTCGGCCAACGAACATCCCGACAGCCCCGCCTCCATAAAGCCGGCATCGAAACTGTCACCGGCGCCAAGGGTGTCCACAACCGGCACCCGAAACGGGGGAATGGTCACGGCCGGGGAACCGAACTCCGACACATGGGCGCCAACCGGCCCTTCCCGCATGATGGCAACGCATTGGCCCTCCTTGGCCAGACGGGCCGTTGCCCTCCGCAGATCCGGCTCGGCCGGGATCAGGTGAAACAGCTCCTCGTCCGCGGAACCCAAGACGAAGTCCGCACGCCCAATCGCCGCCCACAGCGCCTCAACATAGCTGGCCGGGAGGCTGTCGCCTTCCAGGCCCAACCGCAGATTGAGGTCGAAAGAGGAGCGAACCTTGCGCGCGCGGGCCCAATCAAGGGCCCGGAGCGTAGCCCGCCGGCCATGCTCCTGCACCATGCAGACCCCCGACGTATGCAGCCAGTCATGGGCCGTGAGTTCCAGACCGTCCAGCTGTCTCTCGTTCAGTTCCGCAAAGGCCTGATCCCGCCGCGGCCAGCCCAACACCGTACGCTGACCGGTCCCGTCGATCAGGGCAATCACAATCATCGTGGGCCGCCGTCCCGAAAGCTCCACGCACGAGATGTCGATACCTTCGGCGACCAGTTCCTCCAGGGCCTCCCGACCAAAGAGATCGTCCCCCACCACTCCAACGAAATGGGTCTTGACACCCAAGCGCGCCAAGGCCACGGCGGTGTTGGCCACCGTCCCGCCGCCGTGCACCTCGGGCGACGCTTGCCGATGGGCCTTGCCGGTCTCCTCGAGAACGCTCAGCACCAAGTCGACACAGACATCCCCGAACAGGATGCCCCGGCCCCGGTTGTCCGGTACCGTCATCCCCTGGCAGCTGCCGCAAACGCCTTCACGAGACCGGGGTTCTTCCTGCGAGAGTCCGGCTCGTTCGTGTGGGTGAAGGAGTCCACACCCCACGGCCCGACCCGGCGGATCGCTTCCCGCACATTGCCGGTCTCCAGGCCGCCGGCCAGAATCACCGGAATTTGCGACCGGCGTACGATGTCCGCACTCACGGTCAGGTCGTGCATGTGGCCTGTGGCCCCGATATCCCCGTCGGGCGCGGGGGTGTCCAGCAGGAAGTAGTCCACCACGCCCTGGTAGGAGAGGGCCAACTCCACGGAGGATTCGTCCGTCACCGGGATTGCGGCCATGACCTTGACCGGCGAGATCGTCCGGCGGATCTCGGCGACCTGGGCCGGCGGGGTCTTGTGGATATTCCCGGACAGGTGCAGGACATCGGGTCGGGCCCTTTGCACCACCCCAACGATGACGTCGGTCTCGGTGGCTGTGGTGAGTGCGTTGCAGAACACGTCCGGATGCCGGGCCGCCACCTCGTACAGTTCCCGGCACAGGTCGAAGTCCACCTCGCCCTCGCTCAGCCCGTCCACCCCCGGCTTGACCCCGATGAAATCCACACCGGCCTGAATACTGCGGCGCACGTCGTCGGGATGGACGTGCTCGTAAATCTGAACCTTCACCCGAGTCTCCCGCTTCTGTTCATGCCGTTTCCTTGGCGGCCCTGTTGAAGGCGACCACCTTTTCGAGATCCTTGTACCTGGTACCGGCCGCGTTGGTGTGCGTATAACTGTCCACCGCCCAGGGCCGGATCCTGCGGATGGCTTCCTGCACGTTGTCGGGACTGAGGCCCCCTGCCAGAACCACGGGGATGTTCACCCGACGCACGATTTCCGCACTCAGGCTCCAGTCGTGCACCTCGCCGGTGGCCCCGACACCCGGCACGTGGCTGCGGTCCGTGTCCAAGATGAGCACATCGGCGGCGCGGGCGTACATGGCCGCCTTGGCCGCCGAGTCCGGAGCCCCTACCGGAATCGCCATCATGATGCGAACGGGAGACAGCCTGGACCGCAACCTGACCACCAGTTCGGGCGTATAGCGGTCAAAATCCCCCGACAGATGAACGATGTCCGGCGATGTCTGCACCGCGGTCTCGACTATCTCCTCCTCGTCCCAGGCCACCGTCAGGGCCAGAAGGTGGGCCGCGGATACCCCGCGTACCGCGGTGAAGATTTCCCGACTCCGGCGGAAGTCCAGTTCCCAGGGCAGGCGCCCCCGTTCGCCCACCGTAACACCGATGAAATCGATGCCGGCCTCTGCAGTGGCTATCGCTTCCGGCACCGTCTTGAGGGCGTATATCTGGGTCTTCATGGACATGTGTGTTCCGTGCGGAAGCCGAAGGGGGAACCGGTTCCTCCCTGCAGCAAGGAAACCGCGTTGCCCCTATCCCTGATTGGCAACCGTAATCACCACCGCACAGGTCGACAGGTCCGTTCCCGCGCCGATATCCACCACGGTCAACAGCAAGGTGTGGACGCCGTCTACCATGAACGACGTGTCCAGGACCCCCAGCAAGCCGTTGGACACGGTCTGCTGCCGGCCTTCGAAATAGAGAAAGGCTCCGTCCAGGTTCGTTCCCTCGGTACGCTCCAGTTTGTAGTACCAGAACTCCTCATGATCGGCCGTTCCGACAATCTGGACATCGCCCGTTACCACCGCACCCGGTTGCGGGGACGAAATCTGCACATTCGGGTCCGGGCAGGCAGCCGAGGGTACGGAAGTATCCGCAACCGGCAGGGGTACGTTGGTCGGGGTGGCTGTGACCGTGGGGGTGGGCGACACCTCGACGGGCTGAACGGAAGTCGACGTTGGGGTGGCCGTGGGCAGGAGTTCGGGCACGGCCACGGCGATGGGCGGCGTGGCTGTTGTGTCCGGCGCGGCGGCCAGATTCCAGGGTAGCACCTCGGATGCGGAAACCCAACGATCGGATACCCAATCCTGTACCCGATCGCCGATGGCTGCAACATCCACCCGACTGCGCAGCCCGGGGCCGACCCGCGGAATGCCGTACCAAACAGCGGCCAGCAACAACAATCCGGCCACGGCAAGGATCACAGCCGCCGCCAGGCCACGCGGCAGGCCGGTGCGCTCCCCGACCGTCTCGCCGTGCATGCGCACGGAAATGGGACGGTAGTCGACAGGGCGCGGTTCCGGCATCGGCGCGCCGGAACTGGTATCCGCCCACTCACGGCTCAGGACAGGTGCAACCAGAGCCTGCCGCCGGTGCTTGAGCTCCTCCGAGTCCAGTTTCAGAAACTCTGCGTAGTTCCTGAGGAACCCCCGGCCCACTACCTCGCCGGGCAGGTTCGGCCAATCGTCGTTCTCCAATGCCATCAGATAGGCGGCCCGAATCCGGATGGCGGTTTCGGCATCCTGCAGACTCAGACCCAGAGTCTCCCGCCGCTCGCGCAGCAGGGCTCCTATCCGAACGCCTTGCGACGGCGCATCGTGCATGGGCTGTATTGGAGGGGACAGGCTCGGAGAGGCCGGCAATTCTAGCAAAGAATCCACAACCCGGGGCTTCAGATCCTCCTTGGGACACTGTTGCAATCTCGTTGATATGGGTTCCAGGCCGTCATCGGCAGGTTCCGTTCGCTTGTCTCAGGCCATGACGTGCGCCATCAGACACACGAAGTGGAGGGCATCCGCCTCCCTCCCAAAGCCCGGAGGGCACCTGACCAGCCCCCGGCCGGGTGGTACTGGCGGGGATGCCCGGATCCCACTGGTTGGGTACCAGGTCGTGCCAGCGTCCCGGCAGGTACCGGAGCAGTTCCCTCACTGACAGCGACAACCCCACCCGGCCTGCCATCACCGCCTCCCGGAGTGCAACCAGGACCGGCAGCACCACCGCAGGGACAGGCCGCGGGGGAACCGGGCAGTAGGTCCACACGGTGTGGGACACTGCCCACGGCAGAACGTTCCCGCCGGCAGGCACGTTGCAGCCGTCCGGATTCAGCAGCAGGTACTGTGTTCCCCTTGTGTCCCGGCGGCTCACTCGACGCCGGTCCCGGGGACAACTCAGCCGGCATCATTGAGCGTAAATGTGAACAGAGACTCCCTGCTGATCCCATTGAGGGAATACCCCAACGCGACCCGCTTGGGAAGGTTGGAGTCGACAGCTTTGTTGTCGGCGCAGGTCAGCGTGAACTTCACGTACGATGAATGGTCGCCGGACGCCGTTAAAACGGGCGTGTTGTCAACCACCCAATAGGGATTGTTGGCGGCGCGGACACCAGGTTTGAGGGTGGCTGAACTCGACGACACCGAGCAGGGGTGTGACGGGAACCAGAATGGGAACTGAATCCAAACGGATTCCTATAGTTGGTACTCAAAAAGCTTATGGACGTTGCATGCTGCGTGGCAAGTACAGTTGCAGTTTGTTTGTTCGGGTTCGCGCCCGGCCCCGGCTTGCCTCTGGAGCCATCAAATCCTGTGCGTTGGCCTTGGGCCATGACACTTGCCATCAGATGCAGCAATTGGAGCGTTTCCGCCTCCATTATCAACCCTCGGGCCCGCTTGGCCCGAGGGTTCAGAATCACGAAGAAGGAAGCGACGGATCCGTCGCAACGGACCTCTGCTGCAACATCGGGATCCTGGAACTCAATCTTTGGCTTGGAAGCGAACGGAATTTCCCAACCTTGGCCATGACCCGGATTGAACAGTTGTGGTGTTCAAAGTGCAAGGGCAACCCGTTGCTGACTCTCCAATCTGTCCATGAATCCGATTCGCCTTTGCGATGGTTGCTGACAATTGGAACGTCACGAACAGCCTGCACCGCACCCTGACCCTGCAAGTTCCGGGAGGATGCTTGCCACATGCACAACGGCCCTTCTCCCGCCGTCGCCAGTTGGCGACGGCCCGGAGCTTAACGGCGGGTCAACGGCTGTTCAGGCCGCAATGGCCCGTTGGACTGCTGTGCTGTGTGACAGCTTCGGATGCAACTCGTCCATTCGGCCCCGCTCCCGACCAAAGGACACAGTCGCCAACCGGTCGGGGTTGGCGACTGTGTCCTGAGCCCTGCTAATTTGGTATCGACACAATCACGAATTCGGACCAGGGCCCGTCCTTGTAGTCGGAATTCGCTTTCGCCTTGGCGCGGACCCGGTAATGGCACGCACTGCCCCGTGCACAGGTGTGGGTATGCGCGGTGTTTGTGGTGTCGTAACCGGTGGGTGACGAAGAGCACTGCGCATCCGAGCACACTTCGAGTCTGTACTTGTCCAACGCCGTGTGGGTCATGGCGTTCCAAGCCAGGGGCACGCCTCCCTTGGTAGTGAAACTATCGACTGTGAATCCCGTGATTGCAGGCAGGGACTTCTTGTCGGTCTTGCACAGCACGGCGGTGGACCAGTCCGAATCGTGATATCCCGTCTTGCCTGCGGCCCGGAGGCGGAAATAATAGGCGGTGTTGGGAGACAGCCCCACCACCGTGAAGCTTGTGGCCGAGGCCGACGGTGTACCAGCGGACACAGGCTGGGTGCAGGTGGAATCCGTGCAGTATTCAACCTCGAAGTTGGCAACGTTCGTTGTCGAGACGGGCGCGGTCCAGGTCAAGGTCGCGGAATTGGCCGTGCACGTGACCGCCAGGCCCTCCACCGGCGGCAGCGCCGTGGTGACCACGACAATGTCATCGGGAGGAGCCCCTCCGGTATCCCCGGAGGCGTCCCCGGGGACGGAGTCCAGATAGGCACTGTCAGGAATGGCCAAGGCGGTAATGCGGTAATAGTAGGTCGTACTGGGGTCGAGACCGGTCACGGTGTGGGTGGTCGCAGTCTTGGCCGGCGTTGCCACCTCCTTGGCATCGGGGCAGCTGGCATCGGACGAACTGCAACTCTCGATCCTGTACTTGTCCAGTCCAGTCGTGGACGCTGGCGCGTCCCACTGCAGCAGCACGGTGGTACTGGTGACGCCGGCAACCCGGAAGTTGTCCACCACAAGCCGCATCTTCGCCGTGGTCGCAGTGACGATCGCGGAGGCTGCGGAATCCGAGCAGGCACTGTTCGGGACGGCCAGCGCCGTAATGCGGAAGTAGTACGATGTGTAGGGCTCAAGATCCCTCAGGGTATGGGTGGTCGCAGTCTTGGCCGGCGTTGCCACCTCCGTGGCATCGGGGCAGCCGGAGTCGGACGAACTGCAGCTCTCAATCCTGTACTGGTATAGGCTTGAGGGCTGGGGCGCGTCCCATGTCACCCTGATGCTCGAGGCCGTGATGCTGTCGGCTCCGCTGTCGACCCGGAATCCCTGCACATCCGCCGGACACGGCAACGGGGTCGGCCGCGGCGTGGGCCGCGGCGTGGGCTTGGGAGTGGAAGAGCTGCGTTGCGGGCAGGGGGTGGGATTGGACACAGCACAGTTGTCGCCGTGGTCGGTGTTGTGTGACGACATCCCGTTTTTGCAGTGTTTGTGGCAGGTGTCCGGTTCATGGAAGTGGTAGCCACCGGTGCAGCTGTTGGCTGTCGCCGAGCCCGCGTCCAACGACCAGATCAGGACAGTCAGCAGGAGGAGGGCCGCGCCGACGGCAACAATTAAACCCGGTTTTGTATGGAGTCTCATGGCTCGGTCTATCTCGCAGGGGTGTGACGGGAACCGGACGGGGAGGGAATCCTGTTGGATTCCTTGGATACTCAAAGTTTACACGTACCGCACACCGAGTGACAACCGCCCTTCAAGTTTGAATAATTTAATGAAAAATATTAAATAATAAGCAATTTCTATAGTATATTTTCAAAATATAATTAGATATTTTAATCTGTTTTATGTTAATATTTTTGTATTAATAGACAAATCAACGGCCCGATGCGTCTGAGATCTGCCCCCACAGAGCAAGCCGGGCTTGGCAGTATGACGGTCTCTTCGCCCGTCACGCCAATGGGACACGCGGTTCCATATCCGGCGCACCGGCTGCCGGACCGGGGCAGGACGTGTGCGCCGGATTGTCCCCCGCCGGCCGAACGAGGACTCAACTGCCCGCCCCTGACGGCAACCGCCGTAGCCCGACGCAAACCAACCAGGCTTTCCTCACGGTTGGGGATGCAGATGGTGAACTCGAACCAAAAACAATGAAGAGGCGCCGGAGTCCGGGCGGGCAGCCAATAGGCCCCATTCCGCCCACACACCTATAATCCCGTGATTTGCTCCGTGTTCCCCGCAATCCTCCGCCAATGGACCATCGCCTCCGCTTGGAGGTGACTGTGTCGCCAGCCTCCGTCCATGCATCGCTCCCAGGCGTTCCGCCGAGGCCTCATGACGGCAATCGTCATTGCCGTGGCGCTGGGCGCGGCCCTGGTTCAGTTCCGCGTTATTGAGATGGAGCGGGAATCCGGTTCGGATCGATCACAGGAACCCCCGGACAGTGCCCGCGCAAGGCACACACCGGCGGTTCAAGGCCCACTGTCGGGGTTTTCAGTCGCAATCCTCGTGGGCCACTGGTCGGAAGCGGGTGCAGTGCAGGACATTGGTGCCGTATGCGAAGAAAACGGTGTTGCCACCCACACCGAATTGCAAGCCAATCAGGGGGTGGCGGACATTGTCATCCCGCGCCTGGAGGAGCTGGGGGCCAGGGTCACGCGCCTGTACGAACTGGATGCACGCCTGAACGGATTGTCGGTCAACCTTGCCCTGAGCCTGCATGCCGATTCCTGCATCGACGCGACCGGGTACAAGGCAGCCAACCTGCCGACATCCCTGACCTGGGAGGCGGAGCGGGACTTCATCGCCTGCCTGCGGCATTGGTATGAACACCATACGGGTCTGGCCTGGCACGCCTACAGCATCACGGATAACATGACCCAGTACCACATGCACGCCAAAGTGGCGGGCCGCACCCCTTCCGTGATTCTGGAAATGGGGTTCATGGGAGGGGACCAGGAGATCCTGTTCGAACGTCCCGAAGTCATCTCGGACGGCATCGTGGACAGCATTCGGTGCTTCCTGACCCCGACCGACATGCCGCCGTTGCCGGAACCGTCCTCCTGACACCGCGCGCCGCCCGATCCGGATCCCGACACACCAATGGGCCTACTGCGCCTGTCCGTACAACCGGGTGTAGTGATACAGGTTGACCACGATGGCTTCGACATAGGCCACCGGCTCCGCCAGGGTGATGGCGGCGAGAAACTCGAGATCATCCGCTCCGGCCACAATCCGGAAATGGGATCCGTTGCCAGGTCCGGCGTTGTAGCTCACCAGTGCGGTCAGCCAGTTGCGATCCACGTCCTCCCACACCCGGCGCAGGTACCAGGCGCCAAAATCCAGGCTCAGATAGGGCCGTTCCAGTTGGGCGGTTTCAAACCCGACGATGCCGCGCTGCAGGGCAATCCAGTCGCCCGTGTCGGGAATGACCTGCGCCAGGCCGATGGCGTTGCTGCCCGACACCGCCGTGGGTTCAAACAAACTTTCCTGCCGCAACAGGCTCCAGAAATACAGTTCCGGAACTTCGTGGCTCATGGTCGCCGAGGCCACCAAATCCGGCCAAGGCCGGGGAAACAGGAGTTCCTGAACATGGATGGGCAGTCCGGAAACCCGGTCCGACGGGGCCAGGAAATAGAGATAGCGGGCCGACAGGATGGACAGCGGATGGAGTTCGTGTTGGGCAAACCACTCAGCGAGCGCCAGCAGGGCGTGCGGGTCCTGCCGAAACTGCTCGGGCACCGGGTTCAGCACGGCCAGGGCCTCCTGCCGCAGCCCCAGTGCCATCAGGATGAAGCCCTGCTTCAAGCCGGGCATGTCCGCCAGTCCGGCTTGATCCACGGCGCCGTCTTCCGCCCACCAACCCAGCCACTGCCTGGCAAAACGAGCCGACCCGTCATCGCCTTCCAGCACAGGGGCATCGGCCGCCAGGGCCGCCATATCCTCAATCAGGAACTGGCTGGAACCGTCACTGCGTCGTACGGCCTGCTTGGAAGCCAGCCCGTAGAAGGATTCGGGCCAAGTGGACGCGGTGTGGTTCCAGGCAAATCGGGCGCCTTCCCGTTCATCCATCTCCCACAGGGTGCGCGCACTCCAATATCCCACCTCGGCCGGCCGGTACCAGCGGTGGGTTTCGCGCAGCTTCCGCCAATACCCCTTGGCCAAGCTGTAGTCGCCGTTGAACAGTGCCGACTCAGCCAACGCGAACAGAGCTTCAGGAACGCGGCTGTGCTCCGGGAAATCCGCAGCGAACCTTGCCAACACCTCTCCGGCCGCCGCGGTGTCCCCCTGTGCCAGCAAGGCGAACCCTTCATTGGCATCGAGAGTGGCCAGGGTCGGATCGTGGGGCTGCGCGGCCCTGAAGTCGGCCAGGGCCTGTGCATAGGCGTCGGTGTTGTCCACGGCAGCGTAGACGCGCAGCAATCCATGCCAAGCCGCTCCGATGCAGCCGCAGGCGGGGAATTCCTCCACAATGCGACGGTAATGGGAGACGGCTCGTACCCAGCCTTCCAACTCCACCAGCGAATGGCCTGCGTACAACAACGCCCAGGGCAACCTGTGGTCGGTGGCCTCGGCCGTTTCAAGATAGGTGTCGAAGGCACCGACCGCCGCCTCCCAGCTGCCGGCGGCATGGTTGATGTATCCCCGGTTGTAGGGATCGAACTCCTGCCCGTTCTCGATCAGCCTTGACAGGGACAGCCAGGCATACCAGCTCTCGCGCTGGGTTTCCGTGGCCTGATACCAGTGACTGAAGGCCTGTTCGGGACGGCCCGCCTCAAGCCAGGCCTGGCCGGCCATGTAGTGGATGCGCGTTCGATAGGCCGGTTCCCGGGCGAAATCGAGAATCTCCTCGTAGATCCCGGCTGCTTCCTCATGCAGGCCGCGGGCTTCCTGCCGGCCGGCCATGCTCAGGAGGATATAGGCCTGCTCGGACACGGTCGGGGTCAGGTCCGCAGCCGTGCGCCAATGGTCCAGTCCCTGTTCCGGCCGGCCGACTTCAAACAGCATCCGGCCCCAGCGCCGGTGGATCCACACCTCCATGACCGGCAAGTGCTCGACAGCCCGCCGCCAGGCATCCTCGGCCCCCGCAGTGTCCAGCAATGCCCCGCGCACGATGGCCCGTTGGATCCAGGCGCTGCCAAGATGGACATCGTCCAGGGGCTCCCCAAGCCGGTCGGCCGCCGCAAAGAACCGGTCCAGGGCTTCGTCCGCCGCCGCCCACTGCCCGGACTGCACCAACAGGCGGGTTTGGACAAAGGCGGCCTGCCAGGCCAGGGCCGGATCCGATGCCTGGACGACCCCCGACAGTGCCCGTACTGCGGCATCGACCTGGCCGTCGGCTTCCAGTTGCCTGCCCCAGGCCAGGGCCTCCTCAAGTGTCCTGGCTCGAGGCGGGGGCGTGGGTGTGGGGCCGGTTTCCGCAACCGGAGGAGCCGATCTCGGCATCGGTGTGGCCGTGGCCACCTCGACGTCCAGGTCCGGGGACCGATCGCGACCGCAGGCGGCCGTCAGGCAGACAGCCAACAGACACAGCGCGACCGCCCAAGTTCGGCGGGAAGGCAGGTTCCACAGTGCGCGGAAGGCCGGCTGGCAGGGCATGGATCGGAGGCAGGGAGGCGGAACAGAAGGGGCGATCATGAACCCAAAGGCTGTGCGAGCCCGTGGGATCGAACGTCTGCGATCATAATAGGCAGACTTGATAATGATGGACTGAATTGAACTGACTATGACATCGGCCCGTTCCGCAGATCTGGTCACCGTCGGCGGCATCGAATGGCATCTGGTCGTGGGCATGGAGGTCCATGCCCAGGTCGCGACCCGTTCCAAGATGTTTTGCGCCTGCAGTGCCGAATACCAGGGGTTCGACCCCAACTCCCACGTCTGTCCCGTGTGCCTGGGGATGCCGGGAGCCATGCCGGTCATCAACCAAAGGGCTGTGGAGGCCACGATAGCCACCGGGTTGGCCCTGGGTTGCCGCATTCCCGACACCGCCGTCTTCGCGCGCAAGAACTACACCTACCCGGACCTGCCCAAGGGCTACCAGATCACACAGTTCGAATTCCCCCTGTGCGTCGACGGCCGGGTGGACGTCCCCCTGCCCGGCGGCGACACCGGCACGATTCGCATCCGGCGGGCGCATCTGGAAGAGGACACCGGCAAGACCACGCACGAAGGCGGGAGTTCGCTCGTCGATCTCAACCGGGCGGGCGTACCCCTGATGGAAATCGTGACCGAGGCGGATATCACCAGTGCGGAGGAGGCCTATGGCTTCCTGGTGCGCCTGCGCACGATCCTCCGCTACCTGGGCGTCAACAGCGGCGACATGGAAAAGGGCGCGCTGCGCTGCGAGCCCAACATTTCGGTGCGCACCGCCGAACAGGCCGCGCGGAGGGAATACGGAACCAAGGTCGAGGTCAAGAACCTGAACAGCCTGCGCGCCGTCCGGGCTGCCATTGCCTTCGAACACAACCGACAGGCGCGCATCCTGGCCAAGGGCGGCTCCATCGAGCAGGTCAACATGGGCTGGGACGAGTCCCGGCAGATTACGGTCCTGCAGCGATCCAAGGAGAGCTCGGACGACTATCGCTACTTCCCCGAGCCGGACCTGCCACCGCTCAGAATCTCCCCGGAGGACATCGCCCACATCGAGGCGGGGCTGCCGGAACTGGTCCAGGCCAAGGAGGACCGGTACGTGAACGACTGGGGAGTGCGTCCCGCCGAAGCGTCCCTGCTGGCCAGCGAACGCCCTCTGGCCACCTGGTTCGAGGAAGCGGTGGCGGCCTGGGGCGGCGAAGACGGAAAACCGCAGACCATGGCGCTCTGGGTCACGACCGAATTGCTGGCCCTACTGCATCGGCAGGGCGAAGGCCAGGACCTGCGCCAGATTGCCGACATCCGCGTCCGGCCGCACCAGCTGGCCGACCTGTTGACAGCCCTGACCGACAGGCAAATCAACAACAACACCGCCAAGCAGGTGCTGGCCGCCATGATGGAGACCGGCGAGGATCCGGACACCATCATCGAGCGGGAAGGCCTGGCCCTGGTATCGGACACTTCCATGCTGGATGCCGCCATCCTCGAGATCTTCGAAGCCAATCCGGAGGAGCACGCCCGGATTCAGGCCGGGGAAATGAAACTTCTGGGGTTTTTCATGGGACAGGTAATGAAAGCCACCAGGGGACAGGCGGACCCTCAAACCGCGCGCACGCGGTTGCAGGAACTGCTTGGGAGCGGGAGTTGACCATGAAGAGGGCCCTTGAACCGACGGCGGTCATTTGGGATCTGGACGGGACCCTGGTGGATTCGGAACGGCTCCACTTCGAAACTTGGCGGGAAGTGATGCATGGCTGCGGCATCGACTACTCGGAAGCGGTGTTCCTGGCGGACTTTGGCAAGACCACGCCCGCAGTGTTGCGCGAGTACCTGGGACCCAGCTTGCCCGCGTCGGAGCTCGAACGCCTAACGCTACTCAAGGCAACCCTGTTCCGGGACCGGGCACCGGCGGAACTGAAGCTGATGCCGGGGGCCGGAGAGTGGCTCGAGGCCATTGCCGACGAGGGTTTGTTGCAGGCAGTAGCATCTTCGGCTCCCATGCAAAGCATCGCGGCCGTGGTCCGGGACCTGGATCTGGGGCGGTACTTCGCGGCGTTGCTGTCCGGAGTGGCCATACCGAGAAGCAAACCAGATCCGGCCCTGTTCCTCAACGCGGCAGGAGCGATGGGGCAAGCGGCCTCGTGTTGTCTCGTAATGGAGGACAGCAACTACGGCATCGAAGCCGCCAGGCGCGCGGGGATGCCCAGCGTGGCCGTCGGGGAGCGCGCCGCCGAAGCCGCGGCGACACTGGCCGATACCCATGGAGCCATTCCCTGCCTTCCCGTGCCGGACATGATCCGGACTTCCTGGACCACGACACGCGCACACCTCGCCGTCGAGTTGGCAGGTCCGGCCTGAGGCCGGATCCTCCAAATATCCGACCTGCTTGGAAGCAGTTCCAGTTCCTCGTCAAGGGGGCCGGTCGCGCGTGCAAAGCAGTGCAACGAAGCGGAAAAAGCATGGCGTGCAGTTGGCAATGTGCGTATCGGACACCGCCCACATGCATTCAGGACCGGCCCATGCTTCTTCCGACCGCATTCCATCCCTGTCGTGCCATTCCCTGAGCGCAAGCGCAGAGGTTGGCAGTGGCGGTGGTGGCCACCCTGTAGGTGACGGTCCACGGCACAAAGGGGGGAGGAAACCCTCGGTTGAGGCCGGCCACCAAGCCAAGTACACCGACCGTCCCGGATCCCGGCCAAGATCCGAGACTGGCCCTTATTCCTTTCAAGTGTGTTTCAGTTGGGGTCGAGTCGGATGCAATGGCTTACTGCACCGCGGCCCGACCCGGACTCGCCACCGGACCGGGCAGTGGGTGGACTTAGCATGTGGGGATCAAACGGTCGCACATTGACCCTGCATCCGACTTAACCCACCCCTGACAAATTCCCTCGGACCTGCTTCTGCCTACGGTGCGTCCTGGTCCCCCTCCTCGGTTGCTACCGGCCTTGGTTCTCCCGCGGCACCGGGCCTAGATACGGGAAGCCGCCGGATTTGTCAAGACAAATCCGGCGGCTTCCCGTACCTTTTAAATTGAGGAACTTGGTCTTGTGGGCATCCACAGCAGCCACCGGTCTGAATCCAAGGGAAATAGGCCGGTGGTGCTTGCGCCTGGCAAACAGATGCCGGGTTCCGGTCGGAGAAGCAGTTCTGGAGACTGACAGCCATGAAAGGATTGAGAGGAGTGCTCAGGAGTGCTGTGTTGGCGCTGCTGGCGTTGGCCGTGATCAGCGGCGGCAGCTTTGCGGCCGGCGACCTGTTCGACGACGACTACAAGGACTGCCCCACCAAGACCCGCTTGCGGGACGGCCAGATTTCCGACTTGACGGTGGCGCGCGATTCCGACGAGGAGGGTGAAGTCAACGTTTCGTGGGTGGTTACCGATCCTGCGTCCTGGGGGCTGGGCGCCAACGCCTACAGCACGTCGCTCGTGGCAATCCTGGACGACGGCGAGCTTCACACCAAGACCCTGTCGCTGGGCACCAGCAAGGCCACCTTCGACGGCGTCACGACCGGCACCGAGGTGACGGTGCAGCTGGCGATTGTGGTCGACACGGCGGACGGCGACTACCTGATCAGCGACATCCTGGAGGCCAGCGTCAACCAGAGCCTGACCGAGCCGGCCTTCATGACCACCGCGTGGATGAAGGTGACGTCGCCTCCGCCAAGCAAGGACAGTGAGCCCGACTTCGCGGCCGACCCGGTGGACGGCGGCACCCTGTACTACGTGGGCTACAACGAGAACTTCGGCAACTACAAGTCCTCGTCCTCCGACTTGATGACCAGCCCGAGCACACCGCGGCTGCGGATCGGCTTGGTGCATGGCGGCGAGGATGCGGATGCGCGGGATGATGTGGACTTTGACGCCTACATTGTGCGCATCACGGACGAAGGTGGCGACGTGGTGCCCGAGGGCGACGACGTGGCCACGGTGGCCTCCGCCTACGGCGACGGGAAACTGGTAGCCGGGGAACACACGACTGGTGACCTAATCGGATCCGAGCTCAACAACGTCCGGATCAACGACGGCGGTGATATTCAGGTGGCGATGCAGGATGCCGCCAGCCTGTCGTTCACGGCGGATGATGCGGTTACCTCCGGCCAAGGTCTGTCCTTCATCCTGGTTGCAGCCCTTACTGCGGCAAATGAACTCTACGTCGAGCCGCCGGACGAGCATCGGGATTTCCCCATTGACGTGCTCGCCAGTGACGAGACCTACACGTTCGAGGCCTGGGCCGTCAACGACGATGGCGAAGTCATCAGTCCGGTGGCCTCGCTCACGCTGCGTCCGATTGACGAAAGCCTGGGTACAACCAACGTCCAGGACTACATGAACACTACTGGTGTGTCGGTGGATTTGGTCGTCACCGAGTTCACGGTGCTCAAGTAGCTCTTTCGATGTAGCCCTCAGCAGAAGTTACCTCATTTGGTCATGCGGAACGTCTGTAGGGCTACCCGGCAGCGGCCTGTCGAGATTGGGCGTCTCCGGTCTCACAGGTCGTTGCCATTTAACACACCCAGACAATGGCAATAGCAGGGGCCACAACACAGGACAACATCCACTGATGAGCCATACCGGCGAGAAGGATCACCCATCAGGGACTTGCCGAGCAGAGTGTCTCCCAACAAGGAGACAGGCTTCCACACTGTGAAAGAGAACAGTCGCCTCATGGCGCGGTTTGGGGTCTGATGCATCCACCGCATGCACCCTCCCTCATCGCCCCGATGGCAGATCAGGCCCGTCCCTGTCCCCAGGCCCCAGGCCACTTGGTATTCTCTTTTCAATGGCATGGGAGGAGCCACCCATGCAAGGAACCCAATCAACCGATTTCAGCACATGGCGTGGTCGCGGTGGACGCAACCAGTGGCGAGCCGGCTCACCTCGTCCCGGTCGCCAGACAACAATAGGCGATCCGGGAGCGGCCCCGCGTAGTCGGCGACGGTCGAACGTTTGCACACATCATGCCGGACGGGATCTTCCCCCACGTACCTTCGCGAGACCCCGGCACATGAGCCCGAGATGGTACTGCCGGGGAACCGGAACCGCGAGAGGGAAATCTGACGGGACGGCACAAGGTCAGGCCCGCCGTCACCGCATGTCGGCCTTCTGACAACCTGCGACCTGTCGCCGTGGTACATTCGCCCGAAGAGTGCGACCAAGCCCTGCATGCCTGGGTTGGGCAAGGTCCGGGCGACCGGCCAGCTTCCGGTTTCCACACACCGGAAGGCATCTTGACAGAGCGGCGACACAAGGTACCGCCCCACTCACGCCACCTGGCCCGAGAGTCGCCGGGGCGTGGTCAAGATACGGCTGCAGGCCGGACCGTTCCGGAAACTTTGGCATACCATGTGTTGTCGTATCCAATTGGGAACGAAGTTGAAGAACCATGATCGGGATCAGTCAGCAACCCCTGGGCAATTATCAGTTCCAAACGACCTGGTCGATGGCCGACATGTTCGGGTACGGCTTGTTGTGGTTGCTGTTGATTGTGATCACACTGGGCTTGGCATCGTTCTTCGCCCCATACGCGTGGGCGGCCAAAGTCATCAACGGGTGCGAGGTGCGTGACCGGACTGGAAACCGGCTCGGCACACTTCAGGTGGATATCAGGATTGCCGACCAGTTGGTCCATATTCTGCTTTGGATGTTACTCACGCTCATTACGTTCGGTATGGCAAGCATCTTCTATTACCTTGGCGTTGCCCGGACGATCCTGAACAACACCTACATCGTTTAACTGCCTGCACCCGGGCCGCCAGTGACATCTGCGTTGGCCATCACTGGTTGAGACAGCCGCAATGCGCGCTGCAACCCCGTCCTGCATACCTGACGATGCCAAGGTTCCTACAACCGGTCAGCCTTGCCGTCCGGCTGCGCGATGATTCGGCGCAACCACAAACAGTGCCGACGCGGCAGGCGTCAACCGGTTGCCCTTGGATCGCATACGGACTACCCACAATCCAACGCCCAACTCTCGCAACGGGCGACTGAACCGGTTGCCGCCCCTCCCGATCCCCGATACTATCCACAGCTTGTGGATGGAAGGTTGGCATGACGATAGCGGCGGTGACCGGTGCCTGGTCCTATCTTGGCCGCCACGTGGCCCGCGAACTCCTGGCGCGCGGTGCACATGTCGTCTCGCTGAGTTCCAGAACCCCGCCCGATCCCGATCCGTTTCGGGGCGCGGTGCAAGCCAAACCCCTGCGGTGGGACCAAGGCGAACTGACGGCGTCCCTGGCAGGAACTGACACGCTCTACAACACGTACTGGGTGCGCCATGATCGGCCGCCCATCGGTCACCGGGGGCCATGGACCTCGCACAGCGAAGCGGTGCGGAATTCCTGCATGCTGCTCACTGCCGCTAAGGCGGCCGGTGTACGGCGCATCGTCCACGTCAGCATCACCCAGCCGTCCGCGGACAGCCACCTAACCTATTTCCGGGGCAAGGCACAGGTGGAGGAATATCTGCGCAGTACGGGACTGTCGCACGCCATTTTGCGTCCTTCCTGCTTCTTCGGAGGCGGCGACATCCTGATCAACAACGTGGCCTGGGCGGTACGGCGGTTGCCGTTCTTCCCACTGCCGGGTCCCCTAGACTATCGAATCCGGCCCATGCACGTGGTGGACATGGCGCAGGCGATCTGCAACTGGGGCGAACGACAGGACAGCGCCACCCGCGATGCCTGCGGGCCGGACCAGTACCGCTTCGACGATCTGGTGCGCTACATCGGCCACACCGTGGCCGGCAGGGAACCGCGTATCCTGACGCTGCCGACGAGCGCGTGCCTGCGCCTGTACCAGGCGGCGGGCCTGCTGCTGCGCGACACCATCCTCTCGCGGGCCGAGTTGGAGGGCCTGTCGCAGGACCTGCTGGGATCCGACGAAGAACCGCTGGGCACCACCGCTTTGTCGGAATGGATCGCACACCGCGCCGATACGCTGGGCCGGAAATTCCATCCGGAACCGCCCCGCTGAACCGGGTGCCGTTCAGCCTGCGCGCAGCCCCAGGGACATCTTCACAAGACCACTCCGGGTGTCGAGGCCCCAGTGCCGACGCCAATCCGCGACTGGCCGCCGGGATTGGCACCCCGCCCGGTTAGAAGGGTGTGTCCTCCGCGTAGGCATCCACAGCTTCGGCCGCTTCATCGTCCCACTGCTTCAGCTTCAGTTCGGCCTGTTGCAGGTACCGATCGCACATTGCGGACAACTTCTTGCCCTCTTCGTACAGGGCCAGTGCTTCGTCCAGGGTCTTGTCCCCACTCTCCAGATCCTTTACAACCTGCTCCAGCTGACGAATGGCCTCTTCAAACGGAGGCTGGTCCTGTTCCTCGGGTAATCCCTGGTTCTGCTCCATGGGGCGGCCGTTGCTGGTTGAATCTGGACAGCTATGCGCCTCAAACCGCCGTGCCGAACACGGTTCGGGAGCAACAACCGATGGGACTCGTATGCCTGACTAGACAGCGGGCATATCATGTTCACGATTCATCGGGATCGCCAACGAGAGCGCCCAATGCCGTGCCGCAGCCCTTGTCCCTCGGGCCGGAGGACGGTACGCGTGCTCCCAACAACCACATGGTAACACGCGCCTGTGTCCCCCGGAGACAGCTCGGGCACTGTTTCAATCTCGTTGATACAGGTATCCATGCACTGTCAACGGGGCGGCTCCCTGCGTTCCCTCGCGTTCCGTACCGACTGATTGGAGACACTCGGCACCGCGTGCCCATCACCGCCTGTGGCTTCCTGGACCCAAGTCAACGACAGTGAAACTGTGCCTCCGACCGCGCCATGCCACCCCATGGCTTGACAACTGTGGCATTAGTCCAGCCCCCCATCAGATTCGCAATCGTCGGTCGTGGATACACCATAGCGAACGGCCAGTTCCGGTTCGGCAGCGGGGGTGGACCACACTTGATGGATTTCCAGGACCCTGCGGCCCAATTCCCGGCATTGGGCAACGAGAGCGGTCCAGTTCGACAAATCCTCCGGGTGGCGAAGGCGAAACCGCTGATCCCAGTGATTGAGCGTTTTCTTCAGGTCGCGGGGTGCCGGGTGCGACAGACGCTGGCCCATCTCATACAGAAACGACAGGGGTTTCTGCGTACCGTCGTGCGACCACGCTGTATGAGGCCGCATACGGTAGCGTTGTTCCAGCGGTATCAGAGCCTGGAACAGTTCCGGGTCTTCCAACTCGCCGGACAAGGCATGGCAGTCGGCATAATCGCGGGCCATGTTGCGGAACAGGAGCAGATAACTCTTGATCCGGAGAATTTCGAACAGGGTAGGCAAACGCAGGGTCAAGCCTTGAAGACGATAGGTGTGCACTTCCAATGGGACATGTTGTCTTACGCGCCCGTCATCCATCAATGTGGTCTCAATACCATCCATGCGCCCCAGGATGGTATGTTGCCCGCGCACAACTTCCGTAGACCAACCCGCCAGTGCTTCCAGGCGAGTCAACACCTGGGGGCAGCGCTGGAGCAGATCAGGCATCAGGTGATCCGCATCCCGCGAAGTGCGGTAGGGTGAGTAGATGCCGACCGCGGTGCCTCCGACCAGGAATGCCTCCGGGATGACGGACTGCAGTTTGGCCGCCGCCGCGAGCACCCGTTCCCAGCGTTCAATTTCCTGCGGCGTCAACGGCTTGGGCATGATCCAGGAACACTTGGTAATCCTCTGCCGCCCAAGGATGATCCAGCATCAGAGGCGCAAAGCGCAACACTTCGGCCCGCACAGCCGGATCGTCCTGGATTGCCTGCCGGAGACGGGCTTTGTTCTCGGTGCTGCCTTTCTCAATGTAACGAGAAATCACACGGGCATTGCGCATACCATCCTCCACCGATAGCATGCCTGCAACATCGGCCCGCGCCATCTCGAACAAGCCGGGTTCATCAATGGTGACTACCAACGGCTCCAGGTTTTGCAACGCGTCCCGCGAAAAGCTGTGTCTGCGGGCAAAGGCACGAAGATTGGACTCGGTCCAGACATGGCCACGGGTGGTGCGCTTGCCGGCGGCGTTCATGCGCCGGGCCACTTCGGCCACGGAGCAGGTGGAATACCAACCGTATGCCTTGAGCGAACCACACGTCTTGCGGACCTGCTTGCTCCGTGTGCGACTGTTCATCGAATCCTGACTGTCCACGTCGGTCAACCAGTCATTCTACCAAGGGTCCACTGTAGCCGTTGGGCAGGAAATGAGGCGGCGGCACTGTTTCAATCTCATTGATATTGGTTCCAGGCTGTCCTTGGCAGGTTCCGTGCGCGGGCAGGTTGAGTGCGCCGGCCTCAGGCCCTGCCGCGGGCCATCAGGCGCACGAAGTTGAGGGCGCCCGCCTCGGTCTTCAACCCCCGCGTCAGGCGGGCCCGGGGCCTGAGCGGCCAAACCAGCCCTCGAGCCGGTTGGTGGAGGCAGGCACCCTAGGGTTCCCCTGACTGCACACCAGTTCCTGCCAGCGTTCCACGAGGTGCCAGAGCAACTTCCGCACCTCCGGCTGCAGGCGCACGCGCCCCTGCATCGCGGCTTCCCAGAGGGCCAGCAGGACGGGACCGGCCTCCGGCGGTCGCTCCCGGGCCCGGCGTCGCAGGACGAGCGGCGGGCCCCGGTCCCGGTGGGTCAGGTCGTCCTCGTCGAGGCCCCGGATGTGCCGTCCCACGGTGCGCTGCCTGTGCACGGCGTACGGCTGCCGGTCCAGGCCCGACACCTCCAGGGCCAGGCCGTAGACCGGGTCGTCGGGCAACGCCCGTTGGCGTTCGGGATGGGCAGGGGCTGGGATGAAGTCCACGGCGAGGGTCCTCTTGGGTTGTCATGTCAACACCCATGGTAGGGAGCCCTCGCCGCCTGCGCGTCCGCAACCCATATCAACAAGATTGAAACAGGGCCGAACTCCCAATGGAAGATATCATTCTTGACATTGTCGGATAAATACCATAAATTTCTGACAATACCAAGAGATGTCTGATCGTCAGGGGTGTGAGGCAATGACAGGAATGGCCGACAAGATTATGCAGAGGGTATCCGTGAACGACAGTGGGACATGGGTGGGCACGCCGAAGGACTTTCTGGATCTCGGCAGCCGGGAGGCCGTCGACCAAGCCTTGTCGCGACTCGTCAAGAGAGGACAGCTGCGCCGCGTAGGCCACGGCCTGTACGACAGGCCAGGAATCAGCAAGGTACTGAATCGCCCCGCGCCTGTTGACCTGGATGCCGCCATCGCAGCGCTGATTAGACGGGACGGTGTGCGCGTCATGCCGGACGGCATGGTGGCCGCACATCAACTGGGCCTCACCAACGCCGTGCCCGCGAGAGTCAGCTATGTGACGGATGGCCACTCAAGGACGCTCAAAATCGACGGAAGAACCGTCCGGTTCCGACATGCGGGTCCGAGTGTCATGCGGTGGGCGGGAAGACCTTCCGCGCCGGTGGTTCAGGCACTTCGGTGGCTGGGCCCCCGGGCAGCCGAGGACGCCCGCATCGTCTCAACTCTGAGCCGTCGTCTGCCCAACAATATGAAGCGCGATCTCTTGCAAAACAGCCGTGATCTACCCGGCTGGGCGTTGCCGCTGGTACACAGCATCACAAGTGATCAGGCCGTTATGGCATGACCAGGGGTTATGTATCCTGGCTTGCCCTCTTGGAACGGGATAGGCGAGATGTTGTTGAGGGGGCGGCAGCCCACCTCGACACGTTGCCAAGCCATGTGGAAAAGGACTTCTGGGTCTGTCTTGTCCTCGATGTACTGTTCAACCATAGGGCTCAGCGACATCCCAGGCGGCTTTTCAAGGGTGGGACATCCCTGTCCAAGGCCTTCGGCCTGATTGAGCGGTTTTCCGAGGACATTGAACCTTGTGGTGTTCCGTGACGATCCGGGCTTTGCAGGGGGGCGCGATCCGGCCGCGGCGAGCAACCTGTCGAACAGAAAACGGGTTGTGCTGTCCAAGGAACTCCAGATGGCGTGCAGCGCCTACATTCACGGAGGTCTGCGCACCGCACTGGCGACGTGGTTCTATCAACTCTCTGTCGATTGTCAGATTATCCCGGATGAGAACGATGCCGCGGGGCAGACGTTGTTCGTCGAGAACCCCACCCTGTATCCGAGCCGCGAAGTCACATATATGGCCCCATGCGTGAAGATCGAAGCAGGAGCCAAGTCGGCTCTCGACCCCAGCCAAGACGGTACGGTCACCACCCATATCGTCGACGAACTCCTGGGCTGGTCGTTCAAGTCGGGAGGCATCCGGGTGATTGTGCCTGAGCAGACCTATTGGGAGGAGCTGCTGATTCTGCAGTCCACTGCGGATACCGGGACACGGGGCGTCTTCTGGCCGACAAGGACCGTATCTCGTGTCGCTACTATGATGTCGCCATGATTACAGCGACGGAAGTCGGCCAGCCGGCCTTGGTCGACACCAACCTGCTGGACACAGTTCGGAACCACAACCTCCCTTCACCATATCATCTGTCCCGTTTAGGCCTCCTGCTTGCAACGCTCGACCAACTGCCCTCCCGCGCGAGGACCGCATGACACCTTTTCTGCCTGCCGTAGTACTCTGCATCGAGGATCTGCTCTTCTCGGAGCGGATGGCGGATGCCGTTCGGCATCTGGGCGGCACGCCCGTTAGTGCCGGCAGCAAAAAAGCCTTCCTCAGGGCCATGGACCAATCGCTGCCGGTCCTGGCCCTGCTTGACCTGCACATCGACATGAACTGGGAGGCGGCCATCCGGACGGTTCGCCTGCGCCCGCATACGCGCGCCGTTCCCATCTACGGATTCGGACGTCACACGGAGCCCGAACTGCTGGCGCGGGCCCGCCGGGCGGGAGCCGATCACGCGTGGGCCCGTAGTCGTATCGTTGAGGAACTGCCCGACCTGTTGCACCGCCACATCAACCCGCCCCTCGTGATGCCAGACGGCGGTCTGGACCCCTTGTCGGCAAACGCGGCCGAGGGGGTGCGTCTGTTCAACGCCCGCCGCTACCACGCCCAGCACGAGGCGTTCGAGGATGCCTGGAACGCCGAACCGCGACCGGTCAGGGAGATGTACCAGGGCATCCTGCAGATTGGACTGGCCTTTCTGCAGTTGCAGAACCGCAACCGGCCGGGGGTCATCAAGATGTTCGGGCGGGGGGTGCCGCGGTTGCGGCCGTTGCCGGACGTGGTGCAGGGAGTGCAAATCCGCAGATTTCTCAGCGAATCCCTGCAGGTGTTCCAAGCGTTGTCGGATGCCGGGAAGGAACCGGACTGGTCAAGCCTGGAACGCGACCTGCCTTCGGTCCATATAACCGAACCCGGTTGACGCTACCGGCTTCCGGACACCGTCTGCTGTCCCGCCAGCCAGGCTTGTCCTTCCTCCGACAACAGCCACTCCAATTCCCCTGCATCCATGTTGGGATGCATGCGGATGCGCCACATGCGGAACGGATCCCGATTGTCCTGAAAGAGCCCGTTCTGTGTGGTGAGGCCAGCCCAATACCCTTCGTCGCGGAAGACGTCGATGACCCGTTGATCGTAGAAGCCCATGGGGTAGGCGATGACGCGTGGCGTAAAACCCAATTCCTGCTCGAACGTCAGGATGCCGCCGCGCGCTTGGTTCCTTAGATAGGTCTCGGACCGTCCGGCAAGACTTTCGTGCAGCCGCGCATGCGATTCGATTTCCATGCCGGCCCTCACCATCTGCCGAATCTGATCCCAGGTCATGTAGCTGGGATTTCCGCTGTGGGGGAACTCGGAGATGACGAAGAAGGTCCCCATCATGCCGCGCTCGGTCAGTAGCGGCAGGGCATTGGTGAAGTGATTGGCGTAGCCGTCGTCAAAGGTGAGCACGATTGGCTTGGGCGGCAGCGGGGTACCCAATGCCAGATGGTTGATCACGTCCCGCACGGAAACCGTCTCGAAGCCCAGATCCTGGAGCACGTCCAGGTGGGCGGCGAACAAATTGGGCGGAACGGAGAGCCCAAACCGGATGGAGTCTGAGTTCGGCGGCGGTTCCTCAATGTAGTGGTACATGAGCATGGGCACGGATGCCCGACGATGCTCGCCATCCGGGGTGGGCTGTGGCACCGGCGTGGCCGTCGGCCGAACCCGTCCCACCGGCAGCAGACCCAACAGGATGCGGGAGCGGGTCGATTTGGGAGTGGCCGTCGGGGTCGGCGCGGCCGGCGTGGGTGTCGGGGTCGCGAACGGGGTTGCGGTTGGCCGCGGCTCGGCCGCGGCCACGGCGTCCTCCCGTTCCGGAATCTGGAGTTCGAATACCGGCGGGGGGACCACCTCCGTCTCCAACAAGGCCGGATCCACACAGGCCGCCAGGATGACCGCACATACAGCCAGGTGGTGGACAAGCTTGAGGAGATTCATCAGCCTGAAGGCGAAACGCCAATGGAACAAACCAAGCCAGGGCCGGGGTCGGGTCAGATGTAGCCGAAGGACCGTACCAAGTCCGGATTTCGGCGCCAGTTGCGGCGCACCTTGACCCAAAGATCCAGGTAGACCCGGGTTTCGGCCACCTTCTCGATTGCCTGCCGGGCGGACGCGCCAATCCGCTTGATCATCCGGCCGTTGCGGCCCAGCACCATGGGCTTGTGGCTGTCCCGTTCAACGTACAGCACGGCGGAGATGTAGGTTTGAGCCGGATCCCGTTCGACGTACTCGGCTATCTCGACCGCAATGCCGTGTGGCACTTCCTCGGACAGGAACTGAAGGGCCGCGGCCCGAATCAACTCGGCCGCGATGGTGCGCAGGTGCTGATCCGTGACCTGATCCTCTTCGTAGTACCGGGGACCCTCGGGCAGCATGCCCTGCAGAAGGCCCACGAGCTGCGGCACTCCGAAACCGGTCTTGGCACTGACCACCGTAGCCGGCCAGGCGGCAGCGGCGCCATCCGGAAACCGGTTACCGGCAAACCCGATGTACGAGTCCATGTACGACACGAGCCGGTCCTCCCTGCCTCCCAGCTGGTCGATTTTGTTGAAGCCGAACACAACCGGCGGCAGTTTGTCCTCCGCGGCGAGTTCGGCCAGATGGTCCAGGATCAGGCCGTCACCCGTTCCGGGGCGGCGGCTGATGTCGATCAACCACAGCAGGACATCGCAGTCGGTCATCACCTCCTCGACCTGCTGCACCATGTACCTGCCCAGCTCGTGGCGGGGCTTGTGCAAACCGGGAGTGTCCTGGAACACGATCTGGGCTTCCTCGGACGTATACATGCCGAGAATGCGGTGGCGGGTGGTTTGCGGCTTGGCGTGGGTCACCGAAATCAACTGGCCCACGATGCTGTTCAACAGCGTGGACTTGCCTGCGTTGGGGCGGCCCACCAACCCGACATAGCCACTGACGAAGGATGGAATTGACATCATCCAATTTGGCGCAAATGACTGGACAACGGTAGCGCCTTCGCTCCGGACTGTAGGGCACATACACGACGGGACCGGGTCCCTGCATACCGCCCGCATCGATTGTAGGAAACACCTGCGGCCAAAGTCGGCACTGTCTGCATTGCGCCGCAACCGGCATCAGCCAGCATGAAAACCGATCAGCCTACTGGCAGGCGGTCACACCACCGTCGACAAAGATGTTTTGCCCGGTCACGAATGAAGAACCGGGTGAGGCCAGGAACACGGCGATACCGGCCAAATCCTCGGTTTCACCCACCCTGCCCATGGGGATGCGGCTGACCAGGGCATTGTAGAAGTCCGGATCGTTCAGGTAGCGGTCCACCAGGGGCGTGCGGATAAAGGTCGGCGCAATGCCGTTCACCCGGATCCCGTGCTCCGCCCACTCGCTGGCCAGCTGCTTGATCAGTATCCCAAGGCCCCCCTTGCTGCCGACGTAGGCCGCATAGCCCCGCCGGATACCCAGGTTGGAGCGCACCGAGGTGATGTGGATGATGCTGCCCCCGCGGCCTTGGGCAATCATGCTGCGGGCCGCTGCCTGGGAAAGCAGAAAGCCGCCCTTGAAGTTGATGTCCATGACCGTGTCCCAAGACTCCTCGAGGACATCGGCGGCCGGCTCCTCAATCTGCGTTCCGGCGCTGTTGACCAGCACGGTGACAGGCCCCAGGGCCGCTTCCGCGGCCTCGAAGCCAGCCGCAATCGAGTCGGCCGCCGTGGCATTCATTGCGGCTCCCACCACCTGTCTGCGATCACCGGCGATGCGGGCCGCCGCCTCGTCGCACCGATCCTGTTGGCGTCCGGTAACGGACACCTTCGCGCCGAAGGCATGGCAGGCGGCTGCGATCTCGCCCCCAATGCCGCCGGTGCCGCCCACCACCATCACGTGCTGGCCGTCTAGGTCAAAAAGGCTGCTGTGCCCGGACACGATCACATCTCCTGTGGGAAGGGTCGGCGGTTCGCTTCAGTCGTTGATGATGGCCACGGCTCGTACCGGGGCCGCCGTGGCACCCCGCAGCTTGATGGGCAGGGCCGAGAACGTGAACCCGGTCGGCTCGGGAATCTGGTCGAGGTTGATCAGGTTCTCGATGTGGTAGTACTCCCGCTCGCGCATGACGCGGTGGGCCTCCCACAGCTTGCCCCGCTCGAACATGGCATCGATGGGCGGGTCGAAGCCGATGGCATCGATGCCCATCATCATGACGCCCCGGTCCAAGAGCCAGTGCACGGCCTCCTTGGTCATGCCGGGATGGTCCTTGAGGTAGTTGGGGCTGTGGCACTGCTTGGAGGCGTCGGTCCGCAGCAGGATGATGTCCAGCGGCTGCACTTCATGGTTGATCTCGACCAGGGCGGCCTCAATGTCCGCCACCAGAATCTCTTCTCCCGGCCCCTTGTGGGTCAGGTTCAGGACCACGCCGTTGCCGTAGCAGTATTCCAGGGGAATGGCCTCGGCCGCACCCGGCGCGTTCGGATTGCAGTGGAACCAGCTGTCCATGTGGGTGCCGATGTGGTCGCCCATCACGATCACGCCGTTGTTGCAATGCTCCACGCCATGCTTGTCGGCGCCGGTCTCCTTGGCGTACTCCTCGTGGGAGTAGTAGACGTTGATGGCGGGCGGCACGTTGCCGGGATAGATCACCATCCCCTTGTGCACTTCCATGCTCAGTTCGATCAGACGGTGGCCCATCGGTAAAGTCTCCTGTTGGAAGCGGAGGCGCAAACCTCCTTGAACGCGGCGCGCCGCGATTGGTTCAGGTGCAGTCCCAGCCGCCGTCGACGCGCAGGACCGCGCCGGTGATGAAGCTGGCTTCGTCGGACACCAGGAAATACACGGCCGCCGCCAGCTCGGCCGGATCACCGCCCCGACCAAACACGCTCTTGGCGGTCAGGATGGCCTTGGTGCCTTCGTAGTCCCCCGAGTCGATCATGGATTGTTCCAGCATGGGGGTATGGAAGAACCCGGGCACGACCGCGTTGCAGCGGATGCCCCGGGGTCCGTAGTCCAAGGCCATGCTCTTGGTCAACTGGAGCACGCCACCCTTGGCGGCCACATAGGCGGCCCGTTCCGGTATCACGTCGTAGCTGAGTACGGACGCAATGTTGACGATGGCGCCCTTGCCATGCTCCAGCATGGCCGGCAACACGGCCCGCGACGCGACGAATATGCCCTTGAGATCGACATTGAGCATGTCGTCCCAGTCCTGGTCGGTGCAATCCAGCACGCCGCCCCGGCGTTCGATACCCGCATTGTTGACCAGGATGGACACCGGCCCCAGTTCGGTTGCGACCGCAGCCAGGGCTTCGCAGTCTTCCCTGGAAGCCACGCTGCCCTGGACGAAGACAGCCGTGCCTCCAGCCGCCTCAATTTCGGCAACGGTGGCCTCTCCGTTGTCGGGCCGGTCGGAATTGACCACCACCGCGGCACCCTCGCGGGCAAGCCGTAGGGCCGTGGCCCGGCCCAATCCGGAAGTCGAACCCGTGACGACCGCAACCTGTCCTGCCAAACTCATAGGAATATCGCCTTGTCCGCATCCGTGCCTGTGGTAACCATCTCCCGGAACATGTAGTCCTTGGGGAAGGCGTCCGCCATCAGGCCGTCATAGAAGTTCCTGAAGTTGTAAGTCGGCTCCCAGCCGAGCACCTTGCGGCTGTGGGAAATGTCGTCAATCTTCCACAGGTTCCGCGAGTCGAACAGTTTCTGCAGCTCGTCACCATCGCCGTATTCGGCCAGTTTGTCGCAGGCCCCCGGATAGTAGCGTTCCACGACCGCCCCAGGATCGGTCCGCAGTTCCGGCACGTCCTCCCTGGTGAACTCCGTGCTGCCGCTGAGCAGGAACACTTCGTGGCCCAGGTTCTCCTTCTCGATGGCCAGCACGCCGGCCCGCACCAGGTCGCGCCGCAGGGCGGACCGCTGGAACAGAAGGGAAGTACCCATGCGGGTCACGGACTTGCCTTCGGCCGCACCGAACCAGGCATTGCGCAGGACCGCCGTCTCCACGCCGTCAATGCGGGTGGCGTACTCCGAAATCGGCTCCATCACGTACTTGGCCAGGGCGTAGACATAGTCCGGCCGGGCCGGCGTCCACTCGTCGCAGACCTCCCAGTCGGTGGGCGGAATGCGCTGCCCGCGCGCGGCCTCACTGCCAATCATCACCACGCGGCCAATCCCCATCTCGCCGGCCAGCTGCAGGATGTTGAAGGTGCCCATGACCGTGGTGTTGAAGTGTTCCACACCCGTGTGGGCCCGGTTGACCGGCGAGTCCGGGGGATAGCGCCGTCCCCCCACCACCGTGTGGAAGACGGCGTCGACACCCTCCATGGCCAGGGCCAGGGCTCCGAATTCGGTCACGGAGCAATTGACAAACTCGTGTTCCGTCTCCATGTGCACGATATCGGACAGGCGCAGCTCATGGCCCGCCAGCGAGAGCTGGGCAATCAACTCCTCGCAGAAGTAGCCGCTGGCACCGGTAATCAGGATCTTCATGAATACACCTTGCCCCCTCGGGATGCTTCTGGAGAGTCGAGCAGGACGCAGCCGGGATCAGTCCAGCCGACCTCCCGCCCACTGGATGCCGCGCACGTACAGCTGCTGCACGGACGGATGGCCAAGCGCACGTTCATCATGTCCCAGCGAAATGCTGAAGACGCGGCCCTTGCCGTAGGGCTTGGTCCACACCACGGGGTGACCCTGGGAACGGGCCAGGATCTGCCAACGGGTCATGTCACCGTCCACCACGTATAGCTCGTCCTGCACCTCGAACTCCCCGATGCCCTCGGTGATGGCCGAACTCTCCAGCAAGCCTTCCCGCGTCTTGTAATGCTGCGACGGTTCCGTCACCACGCGCAGCAGTTTGTTGGGATCGTGGAAAACGAAGGTGCCGCCTACCATGTCGTGGTACTCGCGGGAGTTCATCCACGAGGCCGTGGCCGGATGCAGGCAGGCAAAGCCGGTGCCGTTGGCCACCGCGGCCAGCAGGGCCTGGCACTGGGCCTTGGAAGGCTCCCACCAGCTGGTGTAGTCCGCGATGACGTCGAAGCCGGACAGATCCTCGTCGAGGGCCCGTTCCGGATAGTGGGTCATGTGCACATCGAAGTGGGGTTCGAGACACGCCCTCAGCGCCCGGCGGTGGGCCGGCTGATCGTGGTACCAGGCCCCGCCGGCCAGCAACAGAATTTTCATGGCAGCCGTCCCGCTCCTACAGGCGGCCGGCCGCCCACAGGGCGCCGCGCCGCATGACTTCCGTGGTGTTGGGCACCAGGAAGCGTGTTTCGTCGTGGCCCAGGGCCGAGACAAAGACCCGTCCCAGACCGAAGGTCTTGGCATACATCACCGGATGGCCCTGGGCGCGGGCCAGCACCTGCCACTGGGTCTGATCGCCCTGCAGGAAGAACAACTCGTCGTTGACGGTGTAGTTCTCCAGGCCCAGCGTGATGGGATGCTGCAGGGTGTGGCGGTTGGGACCGAACTCGACCACGAAGTCCCCTGCGCCCCGTTCGTCCAGCGACTTGCCGGCGAACTTTGAGCCGATCATCCCAAAGTAGGCCTGGGAGTTCCAGAAACTGGCCAGGCCGCCGTGCACCACCACCAGGCCGGCACCGCCGGCCACGTGATTGATCAGGGCGTAGTGCTCCGAAGGCTCCGGCTCGCGATCCGTCGTGGCATTGACCACCACGTCGATACCGGCCAGGCCGTCCAGGCTGAGGACCGCCATGTCCTCGCTCTGGGACACCGTGTGGGCGCCGTCGCTTTCGAAGATGGCCTGCAGGGCCGTCCGGATTTCCGGGCTGTCGTGGTGGGATCCGCCGACCAGCAGCAGAATGTTCATGGGCGGGGATTCCTGGAAAAAGGGCAACGAGGCGATCAGCCGCCGCGCTCGGACCAGGTCACCTGGTCGCCCAGGAGCCCGGCGAGATAATCCCGGCTCATGCGGGCCGCCTCGCCCGGCGGGCGGGGCGCTTCGGGGGTGCCGTCCAACTCGACCGTGACCCAACCGCTGTAGTCAATGTCCTCGAGGATGGCGAAGATGGCCGGCATGTCGATCACCCCGGAGCCAATCGGCTCGTAGCCTACGTAGCCGGTCTCGCGTCCGCCGCCGTAGTCCTTGAGGTGGACATGGGCAATGATGGACTTGTAGTCCTCCAGCGTGGCCACGGCATCGTCTCCGGCCTTCGCGATTTGGCCGGTGTCGGGTGCGAAAGGCAACAGGTCCGTATCGGCCGCATCAAAGAAGTTGTCGATGTCCGTCCGGGTTTCCAGCAGCGTGCCCGTATGGGGATGCACCGCGGACTGCATGCCGTGGTCCAGGCCAATCCGGGCAATCTCGGCGAAGGCGTCCGCGATGTGCCGCCAGCCGGCGGTCGTGTCGCAGATGCCGTCCTTGCGGCTGCCGGCGGCAATCAGGACGGTTGTGGCACCCATCTCGCTGGCCCTGCGGATCCAGTTGTGGGCGTTCTTGATGTCCTCGGCCGGCGAGGAGTCGTGCCGGAAACCGGTTCCGACATAGGTTCCGATCAGGGGGATGTCGTACTTGGCCAGCAGGGCGGCGTAGTCGGCGCCGTTCTGTTCATAGGCCTCGATCACGCCGCCGATCGTCTCGTAGGCGTTGTATCCGCAGGCGGCCACGTCGCGCACGGCCGCTTCGGCGGTGGAGGCATCGTAGCCCCACGTGATTCCGCTGTGGGCAATTCGATACTGCATGGGCAAGGGTCCCAAGTTGGTCGGTACAGGCGGCTGGCCGCCGCGTCCCGCGGGACGCGGCCTTTGGGTTGGGGGTCAGTACCCTATGGCCAGTTCCCCTTCGGCCCCCTCCAGGATCATCACCAGTCCCGTGGCCTCCAGCGGCACGTCGAAGATGGCCGGTCCCAGCCGCTCTTCGTCGGTTTCGAAGACGTGCTGGACGAGTTGGTTGGACTGCTCCCCGTACGTCTCGGGGTCGGTGTAAAAGACGTAGGCCAGTTGCACGTTGCGCCTGCCCAGTTCGTACTCGTTGCCCTGATCGTCACGCAGCCGGATTGTGCGGACCAGCAGCAGCTTGTCCTCATCGGACAGATTCTTCAGGCGGACGGGCACGATCACCCATTCGCCGCGTTGGGACGTCTGGGCGGACGTCTCGTATTGGGAAACCTGGGCCAGACCGGAGTCCTCCCCTTCGTCGCCCAGCAGAGTGTCCTTGCCCGCCAGGCCGGTAATCTCGATTTCCCAGGCATCGGACCGGAGAACGCCGCCCACTTCCGTGCCTTCCTCGAGGAAGACCGGCATCAGTTCCGACCTGTCCCGGCCGCGATTGCAGCCGGCCAGCGCGACCGCCAGGACCAGCAGAATGGCCAGAACCGGCCACCTGAAACGGGCAAGCGGGCGCATCTTCATGGTAAACACCGGGCTGTTCCTCAAAAGCTGTGGGTTTGAGGTAATTCGCTCTCGGCCGTCCGGGCAGCGGTGGCTGCCCCGGCGGGCTCGAGTCCGGGTGGAGCAGTCCCCACCGGAGTCCCGCTGCGATCCCGGAGCAGTCGCTTGACCTCTCGAAAGGGCGTGTACAACGAAATCTCCGTGTCGTACATGCGCGCCAGGATGTTGCGGGCGGCGTTGGTGTCCGCGTCCAACACGACTCCGTCCAGGCCGTAAAACCGATCCCCACACCGTTTCCCCTGCAGGAGCCCGGTGCGGGAGTCGATTTGCGACGTGTAGGCGGGGTTCACCAACACCAACGCAGAACCTCTGCGTCGAGATATCGAGGTTAGGGTGTCGACCATGATGCCCTTGACCCAGCCGTTCAAACGACGTTGGGTGTCCCGGTGCATGACCTTGGCCGACTTCATGGGGGCCGTCAGGTCCTCGCTGGCGATGGTGCCGGCGCGGTCGACGATGCTGTGGGCGGCCTGGCACAGGTGATCCCGCACCCGGGCATTGTGCTGCCCTTGGCGGCGGTCCCACTTCTTGTTGCCCAGGTTGTGGCGACGGATGTTGTCCGCCTTCTGCACGTTGCCGGCATCCCGGTGTTTCTGCTCCAGGTCCCGCATCCGATTGCGGCGTTGGCCCTTGACCTTGCGGTCGTCGCTCTCGGCGGTCAGCAGGTCGCCCAGCCCCGCGCCGTGGCGTTGGCCGTCGCTGTCCGTGTAGGCCTCGGTGTAGCCCTTGTCCACGCCCACGGTGGTCTCCCCGCAGGGGCGCGTGCTGCACACATCCTCTTCGGCCACCGCGTAGTGGACTTCCACCTGACCGTTGTCCTGCAGGATGATGCGCAGGGTGCCGGTCGGCAGGTGTGTGCCCCTGAGCGGAATGGCGATGCGTTGGCCGCGCTCCAGGCCCTGTAGGTACAGCCAGGCTCGTCCATGCCAGACCTGCGCGGTGTAGGAGTCCGCGTCGGCCACGATCTGATTGGTCACACGGGACTGCCCGCCCTTCCACTGCTTTCGCATCTGCCGGTGCAGGAACGGGTCCTCGTCCCAGCGGTTTTGCTTCAGCAGCGAGTACAGGCGGTGGCGTTCGGCACCGTCACCCCGGGTCCGGTGCCAAATGGCCTTCTTAACCGGCACCTTGGCCGCTTCCCGGCAGGCCCGAATGTCACCCAGGGCATCCGCCAGGGTCGCCTTGCCGATGCGCGCCGGCAGCCCGTGCCAGCCGTAGCCCTCGGCCATCCAGGCATCGCGGATGTCGTAGTGGAATTGCCGTACGGTGGACAGCCCGCTGCAGCGCTGCCAGGCATCGCTCCGCACGCGTCCGCACAGACCGGCGATCCGTGCCAGCCGGTCGTACTTGGCCTGGTTCAACCCCTGACTGCGCAGGATGCGCGTCACCTTAGCCTGCCTGGTCACCGCGGGCGGCCTCCCAGATTTGCCGGCGGCAGATCCTGTCCATGGACATGGAATACCACGCAATCCCCCACAATATCAAGGGCTTATTGATGCTCTGAATCTGCAAGAAGACCGGGGCCGGGGACGGCGGGATCGACCTCCCGCCATCCCCGGCCGGTCATGGAATAAAACTAAAGATTGCGGACCGAGTTGTCGAACAGTTCGTTGGTGTCGGCGGACAGGCCTTCCAACGCTTCCTCAACGCTGCCGACGCCTTCCAGCATCAGCGGGTCAATGTGCTGCGCGTAGATCGGCATCCACTCCTGTCCCTCGGGGAACAGTGGGAAGTGCTCTTCGGACTCGGCGCCCAGCACCCAAGCGGCATGGCCGTAGTTGGGCAGGAACTGCTCAATTTCCTGTACGTTCCAAATGCCGGAGGACTTGCGTCCGGGGAAGCCGCCGAAGCCGTTCACGGCCATGAACCGAGCCTGTTCCGGATCCGTCAGGTTCCAGCGCATGAACTCATAGGCAATCTCCGGGAAATTGGAGCCGGAGGGAATGAACCAGCCCACGTTGCCCTCGAAACCGAAACGGCCGTTGGGCCCCACCGGCTCGGGACCAATCCCCATGCGGAAGCTGTCGCCGACCGCCTCCACCAAGGAGCGGGTCTCGTCGGAGAGCGTCCACCACATGCCGATGTTGCCGGACGCAAAGGCGGCGAATTGGCCACCGAAGAGTTCCAGGTCGGCCGCGGACGGGGAGACGCCGTGCGTGTGCAGGACATCGTAGAGGAACTGGAAGGCCTCGATCGTCTCGGGCTCGAGCATGTTGGCCTGGGTGACATCCTCGTTGAAGAAGTGGCCGCCAAAGCCGCGGGTCACGTTCCACTGGCGAATGGCCCAGTGGCCGGTGGCCAGGCCGTAGGTCTTGTCCTCGCCGGAGGTGTCCGTGGCCTCGATGGCCAGATCCAACACGTCCTGGTAGGTCCAGTCGTCCGAGGGCGGCCAGTCGCCCATGATCGGATCCATGATGTCGCGGTTGATCAGGATCGCGCGCGGAGCCCAGTCAATCGGGAACCCGTACTGCTTGCCCTTATAGGCGATATTGTCCACCGCCGTAAAGTGGAAGTCGTCCGGCCAGTCGATGGGCGGCAGCGCGTCGATGTAGTCGTCGATTGGCAGCATGAAGCCCTTGTCGGCAAAGGGCGCCGTGCGGGTGAAGTGGATCATGGCCGCATCCGGATGTTCGCCGGAAGCCAGCAGTACCACGATCGTTTCCCAATAGGAACTCCAGCCGCCTTCTGGAGCCGGTTGGAACTCCATGTTGGGATAGAACTCGGCAAACCATGAATGGTGCTCGTCCTGGACAGCCACGCTGCCGGGACCCCAGCCGCCTACGACGAAAGTGCCAGTCGTTTCCATCGGCACTGTGCCCATGGTGAATTCCGCGCGACGGGCCAGATCCACCTCGGCCACTTCTTCCACAACCGTGGGTGCTTCGGCCGGGACACAGGCGATCGCCACCACGCCGGCCGCGGCATACGAGGAGACGCGCAGGAAGTCCCTACGGCTCAATCCAAACTTGCGAGACATTTCACTACTCCTTGTTGGTTGCCAAGACAAGACAAGCAAGACGGAACCGCGGCGGCGGGCGTGCCGCACCGCGGCGATATGGCAATTCTCGTGTGCGTCGGCTGTGCAACTACCCCTTGAGACCGGTGGTCACGATGCCCTGCACATAGTACTTCTGCCCGGCCATGAACAGGAACAGGATGGGCAGCACGGACAGGGTGCTGGCCGCCATGATCAGGTGCCAGGGCGTCCGGTTGGGGAAGCGACTCTGGAACTTGGCCAGCCCCATGGGCAGGGTGAACTTCTCCGGCGAGCGCAGAATGATCACCGGCCACAGCAGTTCGTTCCAGACCCCCATGAAGGTAAAGATGGCCAGGGTCGCGATGACCGGCTTGGAGACCGGCAGGATCACGGTCCAGTAGATGCGCAGGCGGGTGGCACCGTCGATGTAGGCCGCATCCTCCAGTTCCCGCGGGATGGACATCATGAACTGGCGCATCAGGAAGGTGCCCCAGGCGCTCACCACCCCCGGCACGATCAGGGCGTAGTAGGTGTCGATCCAGTTGAAGGTCCGCATCAACACGAAGCTGGGGATCAGGAGGATGGCACCCGGGATCATCATGGTGCCCAGATACATCAGGAAGATCTTGTCGCGCCCCGGGAAGTTGAGGCGCGAGAAGGAGTAGCCTGCCAGGGACGAGGTCAGAAGCACGCCCAAGGTCACCGACAGCGAAACGAACATGCTGTTGCCCACGTAGCGCCCCAGGGCCGTTTGCTCGAACACCACCAGATAGTTGATCCACTGGATCGACTCCGGGATCAGGGTGGGTGGGAACTTGTAAATCTCGTACTGGGTCTTGAACGATGATGACAGCATCCACGCGAACGGTCCCACCATCACGATTGAGCCCGCGGCCAGAATCAGGTGCGTGAAGAGATCCCCGACGCGCTTGGCGCTGGACTTGGACATGCCGTCCTGCCCGACCGCCTCCAATTTGCGGGCGGGTTGCAATGTTTCCTGCTTTACGGCCATGCGAATTCCGGTACGCGTGTTGGTTGCCGGTGGTTGGGGTCAGTCGGCAAAGCCGTGCACCCAGTTGCGGGCGTACACCCACTGTCCCAGGGTGAAGATCATGATCGTAGCGAACAACACCATCGCCATGGCGGAAGCAAACCCCATTTTGAGGTAAAGGAAGCCGTTGTTGTAGATGTGCAGCACCATGGTGGTGGTCACATTGGCCGGGCCGCCGCGGGTCATCAGGTAGAAGACATCGAAGCCTTGGAAGGCACCAATGATAGAGGTGACCATGACAAAGAAGATGGCAGGCGACAACATCGGCACCGTAATGGACCAGAAGCGCTGGCGCGGGTTGGCTCCGTCCATGACGGCAGCCTCGTACAATTCCGCCGGGATACCCTGCAGGCCCGCCAGAAAGATCAGCATGGCAAAGCCAACGCTCTTCCACCAGCCCATCAGGATCAGGGACGGCATGGCCGTACGCCGGTTCAGGAGCCATTGGGGGCCGTCGATCCCGACATAGCCGAGCAGGAGGTTCAGGAAGCCCACCTCGGGGTGGTAGACCCACAGCCACACAATGGAGGCGGCCACGCTCAGGGTCACGTGCGGGATGAAGTAGACCAGGCGGTAGGTGAGGACCCCGCGCATTTCCCGGTTGATCATCAGGGCCAGCCCCAGTGCCAGCACGATGGTGGCCGGAACCATCCCGAAGGCCCAGTAGAAGGTCTGCCCGAAAACCTGCCAGAACAGGTCGTTGTTGAACATGACCTGGAAGTTCTCGAGGAACGTGAACCGGGGCGGCCAAGTCAGATCGTAGTTCGTGAAGGCGAAGTACACCGCCGCCAGCATGGGGCCAGCCAGGAAGACGAAGAAGGCAACGATGTTGGGCAGGAGGAACAGGTAACCCTCAATGGCCTCGCGCCGCGCCAAGCCGGACATCTCGGACCAGCGAAGCCGCGGACGCGCGGTAGCCACCGGTTGACTGGACGCTGGTACCTGGGCGGATACGGTCATAGATGGATTTCCGGCTTAACGAACGGCACGGTCAAGCGCGGCACAGGACACGCTGACCGCGTCCCGCCGATTTCCGCAAAGTGAAGTTGGGCCGCAAACGGCAACCCGAATCCTAGCACGATTGGAGTGCTCGACTCATAGGCTGCGCGTGGGTTCGAACGCTGTAGGACAAACAGGGGCCAAGAAACCGCTTGGTCTGGCCCGGCACAGGGCGGCGGGGGGCCAGATCCCGACCTGTACCCAGCTGAGTCCGTTGGACGCAATCCCTCACTCTTGTATAGTCGTATCGAGAGGCGATGCGGCGGTAAGCGCCTTCCGATGGGCACTTCGGCCTATGGCGAATTGCAATCAAGGAGCCGGTTCCGTTCGATCTCCGGCCTCCCGGCGCAGCCCCAACAGGTGAGGAGGCGACCACGACGATTGAGTGCACATTGGAACAGGATAGAATCAACATTGCTTTGGCGTTCATTTTGCAGTTGGCACGCTGGAGATCAACACCATGAATCAGGTAGAGGCGGGCATGACTCGAGACAAACCGGGCAAGCTGACCCGGCGGGACTTTCTCGGTGTCGCAAGTTTGGTCACAGCGACCTTGGGTTTGCAAACCGGTCTTGCCTTGGCTCCAATCCAAGCCAAGGCCAACGTCAATAAAGATCCGGTACCCACCAACCTCTGGGAGCGCCTGGGCGCACTCATATTGGACGAGATGCAGCCAGATTCTTCCTTGTACGGCCACTATAGCTGCGGCCTCCCGGGTCACCCTGTGGGCTGTCCCTGTTGTTTGTAGAGGCAACTGATGCGGTTTGACCGCGTCGCGTGGGCGCGCCAGGAGTCGGGTGGGTGGATACTCCACCACGCGCCGGTGTCGCCAATCGCGAACGCGATGTAGTTATACCGATCCGAGGAGGGGCTCAACGATTTCGAATCCTTGGGCGGCCAGCAGGCTGGCCATGGCCAGGAAGATTCCAATCATCCAGCGGACGAGACGGCTTTCAAGCTCCCCCCGCAGCTCGACCAGATCCTGCTTGGTAGCGAGTTGCGACCAGTCCGGCAGGTGGGCGGCTACGGCCTTGGCCTGGTCCTCAGGCATGTCGGCGGCCGCAGTTCCTCATAGGCGGCGCGGTTGATCATCTCGAGCTGTACAATCGACTCGGCCATCGGAGATCATTCCTCCTGTGGTCCGGTTCGGGGACGGGTTCCACCATCCGTCCGTGAACAGGAAGCCTCGGCAGCTACCGGGGCTTCCGTTATTGTTTCGGAAACGGTTTGCAAGCTCCGCACGGCATGTTGTTTTCGGATGCCTATTTGGAACAGCGGCGGCCGAGGGGCGGCGCGGGGTTGCGGACCGGGAAACACGACTGGACTGCCGACCCTGTTCCGGGTTCGTACAACCTCAAGACCTTGACAACCGTGTGGCGGGTCCGATACGCATGGCTGTTGAGGTTGGGCCTGGCTGTCTGCCTCACCACTGCGGGTTGCCCTCGTAGGCTTGGCCGCCCGTAGGGTGCTCGGTGCCGGGTCTGACGCGCAGGTTGACCGACCTCGCCCGTGACGGTCACCGAGCTTGTCGGCAGAGCCACCACGCTGCCCATTATGAGGATCACCGTCGGAAGGGGCAGCGGTGTCGGGGTAGCGGTCGGTGCCGGGGTTGGCCGCTGTCTTGTGGACACGGGTGTGGGCGTAAACGTTGGCACCTGTTCCGGTTCCACAACTTCCTCAACCACGGTCTCGACCTCTGCGGACGACGGTTCGTCGCGCGCAGACATGATGCAGCCTGCCAGCATCAAGACCAGGGCCAGCACTGGAAGCAGGGCCCGGAACAGAACGCGGGGATGCAACAGGGGGGCTCGCTTGTATGTGTTGTATTGTACGCTACATGTACAATATCTTTATTGCACAACACACGATAGGCATCCAAGTGATGAACGTGCCCGGCACCGTAGGTGTAACCAGGACGATCCCGGCATCGGAATTCAGGGCCAATTGCCTGAAACTGATCGATGAAATTCAAGAGAGTGGCGGAGAGATCGTGATCACGAAACATGGCCGACCGGCGGCGAAGCTGATGCCTCACGCTCCGAAGCTGCGCGCTCCCTTCGGCCGGGACAAGCATTTGGTTCGATTCATGGGCGACATCATCACACCACTCGACGTCGAGTGGGAAGCAGAGTCGAACCCTGACCGGGTGCTGAATCCATGATCGTGCTCGACACGAATGCGTTGATCTGGTTGTTCTTTGATGACGGCAAACTGGGCCGAACCGCCCGCCGTGCGATTGACGAGGCCTGGTCGAACAGCAATGTAGCGGTCTCGGCGATTTCGTTTTGGGAAATCGCCTTGCTGCACGAGAAGGGAAGAATGGAACTCGTGACCGACTTCACGATCTGGCGTACAAGCCTGTTCCAAGCTGGCCTGCAAGAGATAGCCGTCGATGGCGCAATCGGCATCAAGGCCGTCCAGCTTCTCGACTTCCACAAAGATCCCGCCGACCGCATCATTGTCGCGACCGCGTTGGACGACCACCGGCTGGTGACGGCCGATGAACGGATTCTGCAATGGCCAGGCAACCTCCGTTGCCTGGATGCGAGGAAGTAACCGATCCCGAAAACGGCCGTTTTCGGACCCGGAAACACGACTGAACTGCCGATCCTGCTCCGGTAGCGTTGCTTCATTGTTCATCGTCTCCGCTACTCGGGCCGTGGTGCGATCACCACGTAGTAGGGTGCGTATCTCACTTCCCGCGTAAATCGGTAATGTATTGCCGTGGGCGGATCACAGATGCCGGGCAACATGTCGTCCACTGTCCATACGGTGACGACAACGCGCCACTTGCCGGGGCCACTATGGCCAAGAGCATTTATGCCTGCGGGGCGACATCCAGCAGATGGGACAAATCCATATGCCCCGCATACACCACTACGTCCGGTCTCGTACAGGGATCGTAGTCGTAATCGGGATCATCTGGTTGCGGGTACGGATAGATATTCGTAAGAAACAGGCGTTCCTCTACGGCCGGCAAGGCCGCGCAGTCGAATGCCTCTTCGAGAACCGCGTATACGGAAAACGATCCAATGCGCGGCCATACGATCGTTTCGCCACCGTCAACGTTCGGCACGCGCACGCTGCCGGGCTGGAACCAAAGATCCAAACTCATCACCAGCCGACCGCGGCGGAAGTTGGTACTTTGCACGGACGGGCCTCCTTTCCTTGGCCCTGGAGTTTGCCTGCGCGTTGATTCCGGGCCAGGGCCTCGCAAGGGATGCCGCCGCAGTTCAACCTGTCGATTCGGTCGCGGCCAGCCGACTACCGGCGCAAACCCGGGAGGCAGGCCAAGCCGAAAGCGATGTCCCCCCCGTCGCCGCGTCGGGACCGTACGACAACCTGGCCGTGAACCTCGGCGGGACCTTCTGACCCACCGGCATCCGGTCGTCACCGCGCTGTTCATCGACCGCTTCCCCGTGCAATACCTGGCTCGTCAGCAGCCAGAACCGCTCTTCTTCATTCTGGAAGGCTTCCGTCCCACCCCGGAACTGGAGTGGGAAGTGAAGGGGCGACCCGTACGGGCGGACGGCACACCGACCCCGGACGATGCTCCGCCGAGGACCTTCACGCTACGCGTGGCCACCGGCGACTCCGTACGTTATGTCGACAACACCCGAGTGGACGGCGTCGGCCACCTCGGCTATGAAGTGTGACTGGCCTGGCACATGGCCTGAACTCGCCGGGATTCTTCCGAGTCGGCAAGTGGAGCAACCAAGGTGGCGACGAAGGCGTATGTCAAGAAGGAAGTTCCAGGATTTGACAGTCATCACGTTGGTCCAATCCCATGCCGTACCAACCAGTTTGGCGTTTGACTGCCTTGGGGACCTGCTCGCGGCCCGGTATTTGGACCGGGACTCCCCCGCCCGATACACCGTGACGGAAACGGTCTCGCCACCTGCTCAGAGGGCTCTGCGGAACACAAACTCTCCCCTTAACGCGACCTTAACGTCCAAAGGGCCGGATCGGACCTAGACTTTGGACATCAAGCATGCAGGATGGCCGCGGGATGCATGTTGCATCCGGACCGGCATCCAGAGGAGGTTCACACCCATGCACCACTACCAGGAACTCTCCCAGCAACTGGCGCGCCACTTTCTGTTCGGCGACATTCCGGACAAAGACCTGGCCAGGGATGTTTGCCCGGCTGTGCGGGTGTTGCGCAGGAATGCCGGCGACTGCTTCTACCGATCGGGCGACGACTGCGAAGCTGTCTACCTGGTGCTTGACGGCGAGGTGGTCCTCACCCGGCAATCGCCCCGCCAGCACGTGATTGTGGGCCGCATCGGTGCTAACGGCTTCTTCGGCGAGCAAACCATCCTGAAGGGTCACCGCATGCACAGCTCGCGCGCCGAAGCCCACACGGACACGGTATGCGTCGAGATCACGCGGCGCAACTTCAAGTACCTGCAGCAGCGATTCCCCTCCATCATGGTGCGAATGCTGGAGAGCGAAAGTTCGAAGGGCCGCAACGTGCTGGACCATTTGCGCAGCATCCGTCTCGACCCCGTGATGCTGAGGGTCGTGCGCGCCCTACTGGGCCTGGCCAAGTCGGCTGGCACCACTGTCCTGACCGATCTGGGCCACCAGGACATCGCCGATTCCATCGGCACCAACCGCGAAACAGTCACCAACGTGTTGCACGACCTCTCCGACAAGGGTCTGATCACGCGCGGGCGGATGCAGGTGACACTCGATGATGTGGCCGGTTTACAACGCCTGTTGGCCGGGAGTGTTGCATAGGGAACCGTTGGCCGCAGGCCGTGGCCGACGGGCTGCGCGCCAGGTCGCGCAAGGCGCCGGATGCTTTCCGCCCATTCCAAGCGGCGCGGGACCGGTGCCGGTGTCGCTAGAACTGCAATTTGACGGGCTTCCCTAGTGGAAGCCCGTCGGCTGTTGACCTTATCCCCGGCAGCCGAGGTTTGCAAACGGGCAGCCATGCTTGGCAGCCGTCGCGCGGGTTTTCCACTCGATCGGACGCCACGCATGCGTCCCTCCAACGTGGTGCCGGTTTCACATATCCGCCTGCCGGTGCATCGATAAGCCTTCGATTTTGTAAGGCATTTGTGTTGTATAGCACCATGTTGGGCATGGACAAGATCTACCGCATCCCGCAGTTTGGCGCCCGTGTGGGGCATTCGGCGCACCCGTTGCGCGTCATGGATCGCAACGGCACGTTCCCGGCCCGCGGGACTGCGACCGGGCGGCGGTACCACACCGAGGCGGACGCACGGCGCCAGGAGAGCCTGTCGCCGCAGGAGGCGATGGTCGAGGATCTAATGGCCGTCGTGCCTACGTTCTCCTGTCGTCTGTACGGACTGCGCTCCCACCGCAAGCAGATCCGGGAGGCGGCCAACGATGGCTAAGCCGGCCAAGGTCACGCGCATCCTGCACAGCCGGGATCTGAACCGCTCCCAGTACGACCGCCTGGTTGAAATCGCCGCCTTGTGCGGACGCGTGCGGGGTGACGCCTGGCAGCGTTGCAGCGGGTGGTCCACGGCACAGCAGTCGCCCCGCGCGATCCGCGACGACTGGATGGCCGAGGGCTACGACTGGCACGGACTGCCGGCCCGTCTGGGCCGCGCCACGCTGCTGGACGCACTGGGCGACATCCACGCCGGCCGGGAAGCGGCCAAGGTGCCGGTCAAGAAGGCTGTTTGGCGCCGCACGGAAGGCGACGAAGAGGAACGCCACCGCCTGTATTCACTGCTGAAGCAGAACCGCTGGACCGAGGACTCGTTCCTGCACCGGCACATGCGGAAGCGGTGGAAGGGCGGCACCGCGCGCGTGACGAACCAGATTGTGCTGGAGCCCGGGGCCTACACCGCGAAGGTCCGGCACGGGCGCGCGTGGGTCCACATGCAGAGCATGGAGCGCGGACAGCGCATCGCCATTCCGCTCAGGGAAAAGCACACGCCCTCCGGCCAGCTCCGCATCCTCCTGCAGGACGACGGGCCGTTGGAAATCCACCATGCCGTCGACGAGGAGGATGCGTGCAGCACCCAACCCGGCGGCTCGGAGACGGTCGGCGTGGACAAGGGCTACACCGAGGCCTACACGGACAGCGACGGGGCACGCCACGGCCCGGGGCTGGGCGACCTGCTGGCCGCGGAGAGCGATGCCCGCAAGGTGAAGGGCCAACGGCGCAACCGGATGCGGGACCTGGAGCAGACACACCGGGATGCCGGCAACGTCAAGAAGGCGGACAGTATCCGCCACCACAACCTCGGCAACCGGAAGTGGGATCGCCGCCAAAAGCGGCACAACGCCCAGGTCAGGGACTTCCTGTGCCAGGCCGCCCACAGCGTCGTCGACCTCGCAGGCACCGTCGCCTGCGAGGACCTGACGGCATCCATGAAGTCGGCCAAGGTCATGCACCGCGACACCCAACGCCGTCTGAGCGGCTGGGTCAAGGGCGTGATGGCCGACACCCTAACCTCGATATCTCGACGCAGAGGCACTGCGTTGGTGTTGGTGAACCCCGCCTACACGTCGCAAATCGATTCCCGCACCGGACTCCTGCAGGGGGCACGGCGGTGGGACCGGTTTTACGGCCTGGACGGAGTCGTGTTGGACGCGGACACCAACGCGCCGCCCGCAACATCCTGGCGCGCATGTACGACGACGAGATCACGCTGTACACGCCCTTCCGAGAGGTCAAGCGACGGCTCCGGGATCGAAGCGGGACAACGGTGGGGACGGCTCCACCCGGACTCGAGTCCGCACAGGCGGCGCAAGCCGCCTGACGGCCGAGAGCGAATTACCCCAAACCCATAAGGGATTTAGGGAACTGTCATCATTATGGACACGCAGGGAAAACCGCCGGCACAGGGTCCTGCCAATGGCCAACGCACTCAAACCATCCAACCGCCCCCAAAACCTGACACGTCGGTTCGTAAACCGTCGGATTCCGACTGCTCATCCTCACCGGACGTCTGTAAGGCAGGCCGCGTGTGGCGACTGACGCAATGCGGAGCCGTGGAGTTATCCACCGCGCCCGGGAGTCGCTCGTCGGGTTAATTGGCATTGCGCTGGTGACGCGATGCCTGACGGACACGGGATTCCAGATTTTCTACCCTTTCCTGCCCATGCTGGCCGGTGGGTTGGGACTAACTACAACCCGAATGGGCCAGCTACTGGGACTTCGCAACCTGACCGGGCTGCTGTCGCCTGTTTTTGGCGCCCTCGCCGACCGCCAAGGATTCCGAAAGTGGTTGCGTATCGAACTTATGGCCCTGTCGGCCGGGTTTTTGTTGTTGGCGCTGGGGCCATCCCTGCCTGTCAAGGTTTTCGGGTTCATCCTGTCCGGCATCGCCGCCCTTGCCTTTGTGCCTACGTTGCAGGGATACCTGAGCCACCGGTTGCGTTATTCCATGCGTGCCCGCGGCATCGGGATCGTGGAGTACGGCTGGGCCTTCGCGGGCATTGCCGGTCTGTCGACGGCCGGCTGGATCATTGAACGAACCAGTTGGGAAGTACCGTTTGTCATTTTGGGCATCGGCCTGGCCATCCTGTCCATTCTGTATTACCTGCTGCCGCCCGGCCATCCGGAAGGCGCCCGGGCGCGCATGTCCAACCCCGCGGCCGGCCGACGCCAGCAGTTGACCGATCTCGTGGGTTCCCTGTCCGTGTCGGCCTGGGCCACCATCGCCTGCACCGGGTTCCTGTCGTTTGCCATGTTCAACGTGCTGATTGTGTTCGGGGACTGGCTGACCCAAACCTACGACCTCGGCGCCGGGGACATGGGCCGCGTGGCCATGGCCATGGGCATTGCGGACCTTTGCGGCAGCATCGGTGCCAGCGCGTACAGCGACCGCATCGGAAAACGCCGCGCCGTGATGGCAGGCGGGGTCCTTGCCATTGCGGCATTCGTGCTGCTGCCGATATTGGGGACCAATCTCGTCGGCGCTGTTGGGGGTTTAATGCTCATGCGCGTGGCCTTGGAGTTTGCCATTGTCTCCCTGTTGGCCTTTGCCAGCGAACAGGACAGCCACCGCCGAGGGCAAATGATGTCGATGATGGGTGCCGCCAATTTCACCGCATCCGCCCTCGGCGGCTTTAGCGGACCGTGGAGCTTCCTGCGCCTGGGCATCACCGGCCCGTCCCTGCTGGCTGTTTCGGGCATGCTCGCGTGTACCGTTTTGAACATCGGGTTCATGCGCGAGCCGCAAGGGCGAGACTGATCCGACCTCACTGTTCAGTGCGGACACATGGCACGGTTTCCGGTTTCCGGTCCGGGCAACCGAGGCATCCAAGTTCCCGCGGTCCGCGGCCTGGGACCGACGGCTTTCACGCCGGAAGCCGGAGCGAAAGCCACTCAATCGATGAATCCCAGGCCAATTGCCGGAAATCCCATGTGTTATCCCAACTTATCCCAACTATTTTTGGGATAACCTTCAAGTCGCTTGGTCAAACCGGCAACCTGCCAGTCTATTCTCTCGTATAAATCCCGGCGCCCACCACCATGTCTTCACTGTTGAAGGAAACCTTCATGACAAACGACTCCTTCCTCTCAACCTGGTCCGTGGCTGGATTTAGCCATCGATAGGACACCCAGCCCTGTTGGTTGTCCGTCTCCAGGCCTACCTTCAGGAATTCCTGCATAATCTTCGTGCCCTCGACATCCTCAAGGTCACAGTTGGAATCGTCGGCACGGTAGTCCAGGGGGTAGAGAATGTCCTGGCACTGTTGGTTAAGGACGAACGCGTAGTAGCCGGACGACCGGAACTGCGGATGGCCGGTCAGCAGCGAGCGGAAAGGCCAACTCGCCCCGTTCCTCGAGCAGATCGCGCACGCACGCCACGAAGGCCATGACGTCGTCCCGATGGTGGATGGCCTGGGCCGAGGGAGCGGCCTGGCAAGCCGCCGAGCGCTGATACAACCCGCTGCCGATCGAGTACCAGCGTCCCCCAAGCTCAATCCCCTTCACGTACGAGGCCTTGCGGTGGAGTTCCCCGGTGGATGGATTGATGTTGGTGTAGTAGACATAGCCGTCTCCATAGCGCTGGACCACGCGGCGGATCTCCTAGGTGATCAGCACGCTGTCCGGATCAACCCGATCGGTGCGATCCGTGCCCACCGGTTCTGGATTGCGGTGTGCAGCCACGGTGAGTGTGTCCAGTTCGTGTATGAGGACATGGGTCGGGTCAGGGTTCCAGCGTCCCCCAGGCACCATGAGCTCGAACAGGGCCAGAAGCCCCTTGTCCAGAACCAGCCGCGCAGCACAGTCCACGAAGTTTTCGGTGTCGACGGCACTGTACACGTATTCCGCTCGGACGAGTTCGGGGTGGCCGTTGGCGGGATCCAACGGATCGTGGAAACCCGCACCCAACTGGTAGGGGGTGCCGCCCATGTCCAACCGCTTGACAAAGGAGGTCTTTGGCAGTATCAGTCCGCATTGGCGATCCAGGATGTCGTAGTAGACAAATCCCTCACCCCAATTGCCGGCGATGCGGTACATGTCCCTGACGATGCAGTGGCCGTGATCGTCCTGCAGGTTGGCTACATCATCACCCGGTAGCAGCGTCTCCGAACCGGCTACGAAGTCCACCTTCAGATCGTTGGTGCCCGCAAACAGGAACATGCCGTTGGACAGCCAGACCGGATCGGACTGGAACGCCCGCTTAGCCGCCTCCCAACCCTGTTCCTCAATGGTTGGGAGCGCACAGTAGACAAAGGCCCGGATCTGCTCGCGGGATTGGATCTAGTCCAGCGACTCCAGGGCCGGACACAGATCATGGGACCGGACCCGGCCGCCGTAACCGGCACCGCTGCCGACGACCACCAAAGCAGGGCGGCCAACAACCAAACGATGCCAAGACGAACGGGTTTGTACATTGGATTCTTCCTTGGGGATCCAGGAATGAACAGAGCGACGGCCTTACCACCGTCCAGCCGGAGCGGGGCACGCCAACCCGGGCTGGGCTTGGGGGCGGATTATCTGCGATCCGCCACACAGCGGTGAACCATGGCCTTGGTCAAAGTCACCGCCGGGCATCGGAATCAAAGCCTTGCAGCCTCGGCGCCCTGTGCCGGGAGTTCCATGACGTGTCAACGGACACCGCGTTGCCCTCCGCCTTGAGCGGATGCGGTGCACCGGCGGTTTGTCCGCCGAAACCGATCACGTCGTCCGTGCACTCTCGTCCCGGAAGTCGCGGGTCAATCGGGCCAGCAGGAAGAAAATGTTCTCCACCGCGTTGGTGGTCTCCACGATGATGCGGCGGCGCACGAGGTCGTCCTCAGGAGTTCCAGCCAGGTTGCGCTCCCGGATGTTCTGCATCAAAACCCTTCGGTCGCCCATCAGCTGTTCGGCGAAATCCCAGGCATCGGAGTCACCGCTCTCCAACGCATCCAGGAAGATGAGGAACGCGGCGTCGGTTCCCTCCATGATGCCCATCTGAAACGTGTCCAGTTCCGAATCCTCCGGCAGCTGCAGCAGGTATTCGGGCACGGCCGCAAACTGCTCGTCCAGCCACGTGATCAACTTCTGCCGGCTCAGGACGGCATTGTGGCGTTCACTGCTCTGTCCCGGATTCTGCCGCGCCAACTCACCCAGGAACTCGTCGATGCGTTCGTTGAGGGACTGGACAGCGTCCCTTGGACTTGCGCCCGACTGCCGGGTCCGTGCCATTTCCAGGTAGTCGGAGTACATGCCAAGTACGCGTCGTTGTTCCAGGTGCGCCAGGTCAAGGGCGGTTTCCACGTCGTCCATGGCCTGGTCGTGAATGAATTGGGGGCGGGACCGTTCCTCTGCGCTACTGGCCGGCCAGTAGCGGGAAAACAGCCGCATCGTCCAGTCCGGGGCCGAAAGCACCACAAGGCGGGACGGCATGCCGAACAGGATGACCGCCACAGCCATCTGCGGTCCCAAGCCGATGTCCAGCGCGGTCACCGCCGCGACCACCAGCGGCACCTCCAAATAGACCTCCACATAGAGCAGCAGGACCATGACCACGACCGAGAAGAAGCACTGGAATGCCCAGAACATGCCCAACTGCCGGGCGGTCCCCCGCAGGTTGGCCGAAAGGACAAGCACGCTGATGCCCAGCCCCGCGTAGGAGCCATAGATGTACATCAGCACCTGTTCCACGCCCACCAACTGGGCAGCCGCGAGGCCGACGCCGAAGGCAACGACCGGCACCAGTGCCTGAACGATAAAGGTGAGCAAGGTACCGAGAACCAGTGACAGCAGGAGAGAACGGGTTGAAATCTCCAGACCGGCCTGGAACCAGGACTGATCCGCCAGGGGCGCCGCCGACTCCTTGATCAGGACCAGTCCGAACAGCAGCGCGGCCACGCCGAACAGCATGGCCCCCAGCTCGCGGTAGCCGTCCCGATTCAGGCGCGTGATGATGATGCTGCCCACGCCAATCCCAAAGAGGGCAACCACGCGGATGTCCACCGTGACGATGAACAAAATCAGGCCGACGCCGAGTTGTGCCCCCAAGGCGATGGGATAGCTCTGCCGCGGGGAAATCAACCCGGAACGCAACATGCTGATCGTGATGAAGGTCACGGCCGGGGAACTCTGCGTGATGGCTCCCGCCATTGTTCCCCAGCCAAACCCGGCAAAGCGGTTGTTGGCCAGTCGGCTGGCCAATTGGCGCAGGCGTGGTCCCACCAGCATCTTCAGGTTCTCGGACAACATCCACATGCCGACGAACAGCAGGCCCACCCCGCCGAGGATGCCGCCGATCACTTCCGCCATAGCGTCTCCTGTACCTGTGCGCCGGCTCGCAGGTCGAACATGCCGGCAGTGCCCGACCCAATTGGCTCAACGGCGCGATCTGGCCCCGCAGCCTCGCGGAGCACTTACAGACGGCGCGGGCGGGGCCGGTCCGGTCCAAAACCGCGGCTGTCCTGGGAAGTCGGTGTCGGGCCGGACCGGAAACTCACCCTTTCCGGGTCAACGGACTTCAATGAAAGTGTAGACCGCGCGGCCAACCCGCCCGATCCGAACCCGAACGGAATGTCCGAAGCCACCCCGCGGTCAGGGGTTGACCAGGTCGGAAGCGACCAGAATCACCATGTAGCGATTGGGGACGGTCCCGCTGTTGACCAGACCGTGCAGCGTGTGCGGATCGAAGACCACCGCCTCGCCGGCGGAAAGACCCACGGTCTCGTCCGCGAACTCCAGCGTGGCCTCGCCCTCCAGCAGAAAGAACGCCTCGTAGCCCCCGTGCACATGGGGCGGATGGGCGCGCGTGCCCGGTTCGGTCGTGGAAATATGCAGGTGTAGCGGCTCCCCTTCCAGCCCCTGCTCAATCCAGTAGGTGTCAATTCCCTTTATGTCAAACCTGCGAAACGGCATGTCCCAACCTCCGTGCAACAGGCGCCACCGATGGCGCCCATCCGATGTGTCCTACTCCTGATAGCCCATGCGCAGGGCGTCGAACAGGCGACGCGTCAGGGCCTGGAAAGTGACGGACACCTCCACCAGCACAATCGCGGCGGCAAAGACCGCGGCCAGGATGGCAATCTCATTCTCGGCAATCAGGGGCACCAGCGGCGGCAGCGGATTGCGCACCGCGGCCGTAACCCTGAAAAACGGCGAGAAGAGGATGGAGCATAGGGAACCGATGACCGCGCCGGCGATGGTTCCGTAGCTGGTCAGAAAGATGTACTCAATCGTGATCTGGCCGATGATCTGGGACCGCATCACGCCCACGGCCCGCAGTACCCCGAACTGGAACATGCGGTCTTGGAGCGAGGCATAGCTGTGGACCAGGAGGGCCAAGAAGGCCATGGCCGCGGCCGCCAGGAAGCCCACGGACAGCGTGCCGAAGATGCCGACCCGTTCCATGCGCGCCTGTTCCTCGAGAATGCGCGTGGGCACATGCCGCCAACGGGTGGGTTCGATGCCCATCCTCCGTATGGCCTGCTTCAACTCGATCGCCTCCACCGACTCGTCCACCCCCAGCCAAATGTTGTGTACGAAATCGGTTCCCGCCAGCGCAAAAACGTGATCCATGTTGCCGATCACCGTCCACGGCTGGTGGTAGATCGTGGCGAACTGATCGTAGGCGCCGGCAATCACGAACTGGTCCTGGACGGAATGGCCCCGGGCCATGCTCACCTCCAGGCCGACCTCGTCCCCCACCCGCCAGTTGAGCGGCCCCATCAGGGCCCGCGGCACCAGGATGCTGTTGGGCGACAGGGCCAGGCTGTTCATAAGGCCACCGAGGGAATCGTCGGCGAAATCCTCCCGGAACCACACCACCTTGGTAAAGTCGATCCGATCAACCGCCAGAAAGTCCAGGCGCAGGACATCCCCGCCGGTCACCTCCAGTTCGGCGTTGTAGTTGCCGACCCTGGCCGCGGCAGTCACCCCAGGCAGGGCCTCGAACTCGGCCACGGTGGGAATCCAGGTTCCGGTTCCGTCCATGATCGGTCCCGAACCTCCGGAACTGTCCGGCGAGGGCGGAATGAAGGGCTCGAACGTCGCGCCGGCCCCGACCTCGTGGCGCACCTGATCAATCAGCCACTGGTCCAGGCTGAGGGCCATGGAGTAGGTGTAGATGCCCAGCGACAGGGACACGATGACCAGCAGCAACGGGTTGATGTAGCGCTGGCTGTGCCGCTCCAGCTGGCGCAGGGCGAGGTGGGTGGTCAGCAGGTTGGTCCAGCCGGCGATGCGGTCCAGGATCCACATCAGGATCGGGAAGATGCGCATCACCAGCAGGCTGCAGGTGAGCACGAACAGGGCCGGCACCAGGATGAGGAGCGGATCCGAGAACAGCTCGGCGGTCCGCTCCTGGACCATGTTGGCGAAGGTGCCTTCGTTGGCCAGTTGGTCGTAGGCATACCAGGTGGGCACAACCAGCAGGAAATCCAGGTAAGCCCGTTGCCAGAACGGCTTCTGCACCTGGCGTCCCCGCTCCGCCTCGACGATGCTCATGCGGGCGGCGCGGACCGCCGGGATGAGGCGTGCCAGCACCGCCACGGCCAGACCGGCCGCGATCAGATACCAGTTCAGGCCCTGGAACGAAACGGGAATCGGTTCGCGCAGGGTGGTGAAGCTCAGGAAGCTGACCGTGTAGCCCATGAATAGGGAAATACCCATGCCGAAGGCGATGCCCAGGGGGATGCCGACAATGAACAGAATCAGCTCCTCCAGCAGCACAATCGACACCACGCCCGAGATGTTCAGACCACGCGATACCAGGATGGCTGTTTCGCGCTGCTGCCATCGGGCAATGATGGCCGCGATCATGATCAGGAAGTAGATCAGGAAGCCGAGAGCCGGTACGTTGAAGCCCAGCAACTGGATCGTGAGCAACGTGTTGCGCTGCACGAACTCCTTGAGCGGATCCAGGGCCGAGATGTCGAGGTTGGCCCCGGGCAGGTACTTGTCGATCACCGCCATGCCCATCTCGAAGCCTTCGGCGTACTCGCGCGAGTACTTCGGGTTCAGGGTCGAATCGTCCAGGCTGATGTGCCATGACACGAATCGCGAACGGCTGGGCAGGATCGGCTCAATGAAGTTGAGGTAGGAGGCGCGGCTTACCAGCAGGGCATCCCCCAGCTTGGTGTCGGGCGGGTTGAACCAGAAGTTGTCCTCCCCGTCGGCAGCCTTCCAGATTCCGGCAATCCGCATCCGGATGCCTTCGTCCGCGGCGTTGAGCGCCAGCTCGAACTCCTCGCCGGGGGAGACGCCCATCTCATCGGCCAGCGACAAGTGCATCCAGGCATTCAGCACATCGGACGCGCCCATGACATCCCTGAACTCGTCTCCCTGTACGATGTTGAGATGAGGAGTCACGCCTTCGATGTAGACAATGTTGACACTGGTCAGGTACTCGCGGATGTCCGTGTAGGCGGTGTCTCCCTTGGCCGGCAGGAGCACCATGCTCCCGCTTTCCATCTGCAGGTCCTTGCGGGCGACGCCCAGGCCAATCTCGGCGGACAGCGTGCCGCTGATGCTCGAACCGGCGCGTTCCGCCGCCTCGATCCCCATGCGTTTGCGCGAGGACGGGAAGAAGTAGATGCGCGTGGAGAAGGCCGGCCGGTTGGTGGCCTCACTGAGTTCGGCCAGTTCCTGATTGAGGATGACCCGATCCACCGCCTGCGCGAAGAAGGCGGCGGAACTGAGCAGACCCACGGCCAACACAATGCCGATCAGGGCCAGAATGGTCAGTCCCGGGCGGCTGGCCAGCCGTTTCAGGGTCAGGACGAAGAGGCCGCGCCCGGTGCGCATGCCTGCAACAAACGGCTGCATCAGCGGGAAGGACTACTCTCGGGGCAGGTCATGGTGCGGGGAGACAAAGCCGGGAATCGCCACCAGCATGGCAAAGGCGTTCACGAAACAGTGGCCCATGGTCCGGTCGCGGGCACCGGGTGTCACCACAATCGAACCGGGTCGCACTGGAACCACGGCCGGTTCTCCGGCGGGGTCCGAAACGCAGGGATACATTGCGACCTGCTCCGGAAGGCCCGCGCCGTGGGGTGGCAGTCCGTAAAGGCTGCGCGGCAGGATAAGCGCAGTTTCGGAATGGTTCGCGAATCCCGCATCGCCCGCGGCCACCGGACCATGACAGTGCGGGGACGGCGGCGGGTCCCGATCAGTCCGCATGTCCAAGGCATGCATGTTGACCCGGTTCACGCTCCGCTGGTCGGCGTCTGCGGCCAGCGGTCTGACGGGCGGCAGCGCCTCGCGACGGAACGCTCCGGCGTGGGCCGCGCAACCGCCCGGCTTGTCTTTCAGGTTGCGCAGCGGCGTAAGGCGCGGAGCTGCGTAGTCGGTAACCGGCATCGACACCTCGAACCAGACCAGGTCGCCCGAGAGATTGGCCATGGAACGGGCGCGGTCATCAATGCAGACCGTGTCCCCGGCCTGAACCGGATGCCAGCGCCGTTCGGTGACCTCCGACAGGTCGTCGCCGATGGTCCTTGCGGGAAACCCGGCATCCGGACACCGCACCAGGTCGCCCTGGAACAGGCTGAGCCCCGCCCCCTGCGCTTCCATCAGGAAGCAGGCGGTCAACCGTCCCGGCACGGGATAGAGGGTTGCTGATCCACGCACGTGCCGGATCGCGAACTGGTATTCCGAACCATGCAGGTCGGCCAACAGTTCAGTGATGCGCGCGGTGGCCTCCCGGTCGCTGATGTGGGCAACCGCGATGTCAACCGCCAAGCCGACGCTCGTCACGCCACCCGGCTCCCGTTCACGGCCGCACCGTTGACCTGGGCCCGCAGCAGAGTGTCGCCCGTGCCGTAGGTGTAATGCTCGTTCATCTGCTCGTGACCCTTGAGCGCCAGGATTTCCTCGACCGCGGACAGGGCCTGGTCGTATTCCCGTGTCTGGTTGCTTTCGAGTGCATCGAACAGCAGGGCGCGGCGATCGCCGTCCCGGAAGGCCAGGAGTTCCCGTTCCATCTGCAGCCAGCCGGGCAGGATCTGCTCGTACATGATCTTCTCGGGCAGCGGCTGGACGCGCACGGGCTGGATGCCCTTGGCGTTGACAAGGGCCGGCACCTCGACCACCACATCGTCCGGCACACCGGGCAGCGCGCCGTGGTTCGGCACGTTGACCTGGAAGTAGCCCTCGTTGTTGTTGACGAGGCCGTCGATGATGGGTACCTGCTGTTCGTGCGTTTTGGTGTCGCCGAACGCCTCGATCAGACTGGCCTTGGGATCATCGGCCACGGCCTGCATGTGCGCCAAGCGATCCTCCAGCTTCTGGACGTGCTGGGGACGCGCAATGTGGGTGTCCGGCCCGCCATACGGCTCACCGAACCAGTGCTTCTTGACCGGCAGGCTGGTGTGGTACCACCAGCCCACGGCGCGCGGCGTGTCCCCAATCGGCATCAGGCCGAACATGCGGTACTGGTGGATGGTGCCGCGCGACATCTGGGTGTCGTGGGTGCTGGTGGCACGGTGGTCGCGCCAGTAGGTTTCGGCCTCGTTGGCAATCCAGTCCTCCAGCAGGGGATACGCATCCCGGCCTTCGTAGATGAACCGGGTGAGCCAAATATTGTGGTTCAGGCCGGGGGCCTCCCAGGTCACCTTGCGCAGGTCCTCCAGACCGATCGTGCGCGCGATGCCGTACACACCGTAGTGGCCGTGGCAGAGTCCGCAGACCTTGACGTCGCTCTCTCGGGTCATGAGAGTGCAGCCCTGGTAGACCGGGTTGCCGCTCTGGATCAGCCAGGCATCCGGGCAGATTTGCTCCATGTAGCCGACCACATCCAGCATCAGCTGCAGGTTGTAGAAGTTGTGGCTGTGCAGGCCGCCGTTGTAGTAGTAGCCGTAGGGTTCGATGACCTCGCGGACCTCCCGCTGCAGGCCGTGCGAGAAGGCGGAGGCCGTGTTGATGACGAAGTCCGCGTCCTGCAGGGTCTCCGGCATGCTTTCGGTCAGATCGAAACTGAGGTCGGCCCCCAACTCGTCGGCATAGCGCGTGGCCAGCGTGTGAATTAGGTCGAGCCGGCCGGCATCCACGTCCATGAAGCTGATGCTGCTGCCGTTGAGGCTCTCGGTCAGACAGATGTCCTTGACCAGCCCCAACGAGAACGTGGCGCTGCCGGCGCCGATGACGGAGATGCGAATGGGTGTGGACATGATGACTGTGGATTGGCGGTGATCAGATAAAGGTGGAGGTCAGGCGGGGCGGGAACCGTTGGGTGACGCGCCGTTGGCCGCGGTGAGGCCAAGCCGTTCGCGCAGCAGGCTGTCGCCGGGTCCGTAGCGGTAGTGGGCGTTCACATCCTCGTTGCCCTCCACGGCCAGCACGGACTCCAGCGCGTTCAGGGCCTGGTCGTAGTCGTGGGTCTGGCCGGCTTCGAGGGCGTTCAGCAGGAGGGTGCGCCGATCCCCAGTTTGGAAGGCGAGCAGATCGCGCTCCATATGTAGCCAGTCCGGCAGGATCTGGTCGTACATGATCTTCTCGGGCAGGGGATGCACGCGCAGCGGCTGGATGCCCTTGGCGTTGACGATAGCCGGCACCTCGACCACCACGTCGTCGGGCACACCGGGCAGGGCGCCGTAGTTGGGCACGTTGACCTGGAACTGTCCCTCGTTGTCGTTGACTAGGCCGTCGATGATCGGAACCTGCTGTTCCTTGGTCTTTTCCTGGCCGAAGGCCTCGATCAGCGAAGCGGACTCGTCCTCCGCCACGGCCTGCATGTGGGTCAGCCTCTCTTCCAGGTTCTTCACAAAGTAGGGGCGGGCAATATGTGTGTCCGGTCCGCCGAAGGGCTCGCCATACCAGTGTTTCTTGACGGCCAAGTCGGTGTGGTACCACCAGCCGACGGACCGCGGTGTGTCGCCGATGGGCATCAGGCCAAACATCCGGTATTGGTGGATGGTGCCGCGCGACATCTGGATGTCGTGGGTGCGCTCCGCCTCGTGTGTCCGCCAGTACTCCTCGGCCTCGTTGGCGATCCAGTCCTCCAGGACGGGATAGGCATCCTCGCCACGGTGGAGGAAGTGGGTCAGCCAAATGTTGTGGTTGAGGCCGGGGGCCTGCCATGTGAGTTCGTCAAGGTCGAAACCGAGGGTGTTGGCGATCTGATGCACCCCGTAGTGGCCGTGGCAGAGACCGCACACCTTGATGTCGCTCTCGCGGGTCATTAGGGTACAACCCTGGTAGACCGGGTTGCCGCTCTGGATCAGCCAGGCGTCGGGGCAGATCCGTTCCATTGTGCCCACCACATCGAGCATCAGCTGCAGGTTGTGGTAGTTGCCGCCGCCCAGGCCACCCCCATGGTAATAGCCGTAGCTCTCGACGGTCTCGCGGATCAGCCGCTGCATGGCATGGGTATGGGCCGAGGCCGTGTTGATCACGAAGTCCGCGTCCTGCATGGAGTCGGCCATCGATTCGGTCAGATCGAAGCTCAGGTCCGCCCCCAGTTCGTTGGCGTAGCGGCTGGCCAGCCTGTGAATCATCTCCAGGCGGTCGCCATCGATGTCCATGAAGCTGATTTGGCTGCCGTTGAGGCTCTCGGTCAGGCAGATGTCCTTGACCAGACCCAGGGAGAACTGGGCGCTGCCGGCACCGATCACGGATATGCGGATGGGGGTGGACATGAACGGCTCCTGAAACTGTCGGCGAAGCGTTGGGTGAACAGAGGGTATGGAAAGGAAGGGCCGTCAGGCCTTTGACTTGACCGGCTGTTCCGGCCTTCGCCCGTCGTAGGCTTCCTCGAACCAGCGGTCCCGGTAGGGAATACCCACCTCGAAACAAGCGAAGGCATCGTCCTGCGGCTTGTAGTCGACCAGGCTGCGGGTCTGCGTGAGGCCCATGCGCTTGTAGCGATTCTGCGAGACGCCGTGCACCACGGCGTAGTCCAGGTCGGGGTCCGCGTCCACGCAGCAACACAGCAGCTGTGACATGTCCCGGGCCGAGATGAAGGTGCTGAGATTGCGGCCGTTCACCGGGAACGGGAATTGGTTGTGCTCGAACGTGCCGATGCGCACCACCAGGCAGGACAGGCCGTGTGTCTTGGCATAGACATGGCCAATTGCCTCGGCGAAGGCCTTGGTGGCCCCGTAGAGGTTTAGCGGCCGGGGGATCGAGTCCTCCTGCACCTGGTGGTCGAGGGGATAGCCGGCAACGGACTGGACCGAGGAGGACAGCACCACCCGTTGGCAGCCAGCGGTCACCGCGGCCTCCAGAAGGTTGTAGATCCCCAGCAGGTTGCGGGGCAGAAGCGAGGTGCGGAAGTCCGCTTCGGTGCTGGCTTCAGCGGCTAGGTGGACCACAACGTCGATGCCTTCGCAGGCCTGCCGACAGGAATCCGGATCGGTGATATCCAGTGGAACGTTGGGCACGTGTGCCAAGTGCTCCGGCATCGGGGTGGAGCGGATGCCCAGCCTAAGATCGTAGCGGTCGAGGGCGTATTCGGTCAGGGAGACGCCGATCCTGCCCGCGGGACCGGTCACCAGAACTCGTTTTTTCATGCGCGGCGCGTCGGCCGACACTCCATTGCCTATGCGGGGAACACCAACCCCATTGTATACCCGCGCTCCAGCCGGGCTCCGCACGCTGCGTTGGTGTGGCGCATCCGCACAATTCACCCGAACCGGCCGGCAGCGCGAGCCAACCCTCTCCCGTTTCGGGACAGTCGGCAACTCGCCGTCCACCTTGGTCACGCCGGCGCATACAATGGAGGTCCGGCGGGATGGTACCGGTGCCCACACTGGACAGTGGCGGATTGCAGGCAACGGATTCGGTCGGTCCTTCCAATTGGCCGGTTGCAACAAACCGCGGTGTGCCCTAGGTAGACAGTACCGTCGAAACATCAAGATGTACCCCAGACAGTTCCCGCCGCTGCACACCGGCAGTTCAGAGTTTATCGAGATCCGCGATCAAGGCGGTCTGTACGTTGACAAGACCGGATTCTTCAGGAAGCTTCTGGAAGTGACGCCGGTCAAGTCGGGAGGGATCCTTCCGCTTGCGCACAAATTCCAGTTCCTGGCCCGGCCGCGCAGGTTCGGCAAGAGCTTGTTGGTCAGCACACTGGAGGCCTGGTTCCAAGGCATTCCGCCCAACAGCGCAGTCTCGGCGGACGATGCGCACAACCGCCCTGTAGTCTCCCAGCCGCAGAAATGGAGCAATCCCGATTGGCTTTGGCAGGGCCTGGACTCGGATGAGTGGCATGGCGTGAACGGTTGGCACCCGGTGCTTCGGATCGACATGTCCACGGTATCAGGACCGAGTGCAGCTGCGATCCAAGGCGCCCTTGGACTGGAAATGGTGCGCCTTGCCCGTGGCTGGGCAAGAAGAGGAGTCCCTTGGGGAACCGATTACCTACCGCCGATTCCGCAGCGCAGCGATAAACCGGCAATGGCTCTAAGGAACATTATTGATGGTGTGTACCACCACTTCCAGACGACAGTTGTGGTAGTGGTGGACGAGTATGATGCCCCGTTGCACAGATTCATTGGCGGAGTCGAAGGTGCCGATGAGGCCCTGGAAGTGCTGCACGACTTCTACACCGTACTCAAGGCATCCCAGGGTCAGCTGTATCTGGTGTTCCTAACAGGTATCTCGCGGTTCAGCCGCGTGAATCTGTTCTCCGCGCTGAACAACCTAGTGGACTGGTCGGATCGGCCGATCGCAGCCGCCCTGTGCGGCTTCACCCAAAACGAACTGGAGACATACTTCACGCCCTATCTTGAGTGGATTGAATCCGAAACCCCGGAACTGGCCGGCGGACATCTCAGGGACAGCCTGCGCACCCATTACAACGGATACCGTTTCGGCCCGGACCCGGAGATGCCGCAGGTCTACAATCCGTTCACCCTGCTGGAATGCATGCGCCTCATGGAGGAACCGGGCACCCGCCGCCGGGCCTTGGCGGATGATTTCCCGAACATGTGGGCCCTTTCCGGGTCACCAACGTTACTGGTAAAACTGGTGCAGCAGGGCAAAAGCCGACTGCCCGACCCGTCGCTGCCATGGGATTACCGGCAGGGAACGGCCTACCGTCTCGACGCGCCGGACTTCACCGCCTTGATGCTGCAGTCGGGCTACTACACGCTCAAGGGCGGAGGCGAAGCCTCCCTAACGGTCGATTTTCCCAATCGGGAAGTACGCGACACCTACGCGCGGGATCTGCTGGCTGCCTACGGCATCGACTTCAACCCCGCGCGCCTGCAACCGCTGCAGGCCGCGCTGGTGAACGGCGATATTGAGACGTGGGTGCGCGAGTTGACAACATTTTTCCACGGCTTGGCACATCAGAACCTAACAACGGAAGCACCCTACCGGGCCGTTCTCCAAAGCCTGCTGATTGCCATGGGTGTCGATGCCCACGCCGAGAAATCAGTGTGGAGCGGGGATGCGGATCTGGTGGCCGCGACCACAGACCAAACCTATGTCATGGAACTGAAGTTCAACCGAAGCGTCGCCGCAGCCCGGGAACAAGTGGTGCACCAGAAAGCCTACGCCGAAGGGTGGACCCATGGATCCCGGACGGTGTTCGGGGTCTACCTGAACTTCCGCCGGGAGGCTGCGTCGAACACGCCACCGACCATCGAGTGCGAGTGGGAGATCCTCTATAGTCCGAGTGCCTGATCAACAGGCAAGTCCACCGAGTTGGGACCGGGAAGTTTCGTTCTCGAATCACCCCTGCAAGGCGCTGCCGGAACAGGTTCGCCCTGCCCTGGTTGCCGTCTGACACGACCAGAACATCGATTTTCTCGGCTTCATGCTGGTCGACTATCTGTTCGTGGACCCCGACCAGCGACAGCCCCCCCAACCGACTACGACCCGGCCATCAGCGGGGAAACAACGGTTGACGTTACCGACCTGGAGCCGATTGCCTGGTCGCCCGAAAAGGTCATCGCTCGGCGCACAGCCCAGGAACTGGCCGATGGCCAAACCGTCAACCTCGGCTTCGGCATATCCGCCCTGGTTCCCTATATCCTGCTCGAGGAAGGCTAGGACGGGTCCGTCACATGGGTCACTGAACAGGGTGCGGTGGGCGGCCTGCCGCTACTTGGATTCCAGTTCGGATGCGCCATCAACGCCCAGGCTCTGGTGCCGTCCCCGGACCAGTTCACCTACTTTCAGAGACCCGGTTTGGCACTGTTTCACTTTCGTTGAAAGC
>JAAXGZ010000146.1 GCA_012271135.1 Caldilineales bacterium
CGCACGCCAGGGGGCTCGTTCATCTGCCCGAACACCAGCACGGTGTTCTTCAGCACGCCCGACTCCTGCATCTCATGCCAGAGGTCGTTGCCCTCGCGGGAGCGTTCTCCCACGCCGGCGAACACCGAGTAGCCGCTGTGGAACTCGGCCACGTTGTGGATGAGTTCCTGGATCACAACGGTCTTGCCCACGCCGGCACCGCCGAAGATGCCCGTCTTGCCGCCCTTGGTGAAGGGGGCCACCAGGTCGATCACCTTTACGCCGGTCTCGAACAGCTCGGCCTTGGTGGAGCGTTCGGAGAAGGGCGGTGGCTCCTGATGGATGGGGTAGTAGGTGTCCGTTTCGACCGGTTCATCGGAGTCGATGGCCTGGCCGGTCACGTTGAAGATGCGGCCCAGCGTGGCCTGGCCTACGGGCACGGAAATCGGTTCCCCCTGCGAGGTCACGTCCACGCCGCGCCGCAGGCCGTCGGTGGATCCCATGGAGATGGCACGCACCGCATTGCCTCCCAGATGCTGCTGCACCTCGCAAACCAGCGGGTCGTCGCCCTCCTGCTCGATGTAGAGCGCGTCGTAGATTTCCGGCAGCGCGCTGTCCGGAAACGCGCAGTCCACAACCGGGCCGATGACGCTGGTAACCGTGCCCCTGATTTCTGCAGTCATTGCCTTGGTACTCCTGGTGTTCGGTGGGGGAAGCCCGGGGGCCGGTCAGACCGCCTGCTCCAGGGCGGAGACGCCGCCCACAATGTCCATCAATTCACTGGTGATGCCTTCCTGACGGGCCTTGTTGAAGCGCAGGTTCAACTCCTCCAGCAGTTCCTGGGCTGCCTCCGAAGCGTTGCGCATGGCCACCATGCGGGCCGAGTGCTCGCTGGCCAGCGATTCGTAGATCGCCTGCAGGATTTGGACCTCGGTGAACTCGAAGATGGCCCGTTCCAGCACCGTCTGCGGATCCGGCTCGAAGATATAGTCCGGTGCCATTGGCATGCTGGGCTCGGCCGGTTCCACCGGCAACAGCTTGACCACGGTCGGAGTCTGCACCAGGGTGTTCACGAAGTCGGTGTAGACCAACCGCACCTCGTCGAACTCACCGGCCCGGAAGTCGTCAATGACCACGCGCGTGATGGCGGCGATGTCGCTGCGCGTGGGCGAGTCTGGAATGCCCATGAACTCGGCATGGATGATGGGGTCGTACCGCTGAAACCAGTCGCGGCCCTTGCGACCGACCGCAATCGCACAGACGTCCGCCTCCTCCGCGCGCAGGGCGGCCACTTCCTGCTGACCCTTGCGGATCACGCTCGCGTTGAAGCCGCCGGCCAGGCCGCGGTCGCCGGACACCAGGACTACACAGCCCTTGCGCACGGGGCGGGGGGTCATCAGTTCCCCAAGGTCGGCCTCGACCACCGGCAAGCGCGCGATGTAGTGCAGGACATCGGACGCCTTTTCGGCAAAGGGACGCGCCGCCGTCACCATCTGCTGGGCGCGGCGCATGCGGGAGGCGGCCACCGCCTCCATGGCGCGCGTCACCTGTTCGATGTTGGCAACGGACTTGATCCGCCGACGGATTTCTCGGGTGCTGGCCATCGCGTTTCAGGCTCCCGTCGAAGGAGGGGGAAGTCGGGACCGCCTAGGCCGACGGACTCCAGGTACGGGTGAAGTCGGCCACGGCTGTTTCCAGGGCGCTTTCGGTGGTGTCGGAGAGATCCTGTTCCGACGCGATCGTGTTGGCGATGCCGGAATGGCTGGCCTCGATGTAGGCGTGCAGGCCCTGTTCGAAGTTCTTGACTTCGGCGACCGGCACCTCGTCCAGGTAGCCGTTGTTGACGGCCCACAGCGAGATCACCTGCTGGGCCAGGGTCAGCGGGTTGTACTGCGTCTGCTTCAGCACTTCCTGAATGCGTTGGCCCCGGTTGAGTTGTGCCTGGGTGGAAGCGTCGAGTTCGCTGCCGAACTGGGCGAAGGCCGCCAGCTCGCGGTACTGGGAGAACTCCAGCTTGAGGCGGCCGGCGACCGCCTTCATGGCCCGGGTCTGGGCCGACGAACCGACGCGGCTGACCGACAGACCCACGTTCATGGCGGGACGCACACCTCCGTTGAAGAGGTCGGTTTCCAGGAAGATCTGGCCGTCCGTAATGGAGATCACGTTGGTCGGAATGTAGGCCGAGACATCGTTGGCTTGGGTTTCGATCACGGGCAGGGCGGTCAGCGTGCCTCCGCCTTCGCTCTCGGCCATGCAGGCCGCACGCTCCAGCAGACGGCTGTGCAGGTAGAAGACGTCGCCCGGATAGGCCTCGCGCCCGGGCGGGCGGCGCAACAGCAGAGAGACCTGCCGGTAAGCCTGGGCATGCTTGGAGAGGTCGTCATAGATGATCAGCGCGTGCCGTCCGGATTCCATGAACTCCTCGCCGATGGCGCAGCCGGCGTAGGGGGCGATGAACTGCAGGGCCGCGGGATCCGCCGCCGCCGCGGAGACCACAATCGTGTGCTCCATTGCTCCGTTGGCCTCGAGGATGCCCACGACCTGGGCGACCGTGGACTGCTTCTGGCCGACGGCCACGTAGATGCAGACGAGGTCCTTGCCCTTCTGGTTGATGATCGTGTCGATCGCGATGGCGGTTTTGCCCGTCTGGCGATCGCCGATGATGAGTTCCCGCTGACCGCGGCCAATCGGGATCAGGGAGTCGATGCAGGTCAGTCCGGTTTCGACCGGCGTGTCCACCGACTGTCGTGTGACCACGCCGGGGGCAATGCGTTCCACCGGGCGGGTGCCAGTGGCATCGATCGGCCCCTTGCCGTCGATGGGCTGGCCGACGGCATTTACGACGCGGCCCAGCAGGGCGTCTCCTACCGGCACGGAGGCAATGCGGCCGGTGCTCTGGACCAGGTCGCCTTCCTCGATGTCGGTGTACTCGCCCATGATGATGATGCCGACCCGGTCGGCATCCAGGTTGAGCACCATGCCCAGCGTGCCGTTGCGGGTGAATTCCACCAGTTCCATGGCCATTGCCTGCTCGAGCCCCTTGACGATGGCAATGCCGTCGCCCACGGTTTCCACCTCGCCCACGTCGACGCGGGTCGGCGCCGGCTCAAAGGCCAGAATACGCTCCTTCAGGCGCTCCGTTAGATTTCCGTTCATCACAGCCATTGCGGTTTGGTTCCTTGCTGGCGGTCCCTTGTTCGGTCCTCCGTTGGAGAAACGGGGGCGGGACCGACTGGCGGATGGGTTGCGGTCGCCCCGGCTACACCGATGCCATCACATCGTCGCGCAGGGCCTGCAGGCTGCTGGCGACGGAAAGATCGGTCAACTGGTCTCCCACCCGGATGCGCAGACCGCCCATCAAGGCGGCATCCACGCTGAAGCGGACTTCCAGTTCGTTGCCGTGCTCGGCCCGCAACTGGGCGATCAACTGCTCCCTCCGTTCGGCGGACAACTGGACGGCACTCGTGATTTCGGCCGTCACCTGGCGGGCGCCGCCTCCGTGCAGGAGTTCGTCCAGCTCGCCGGCCACAGCCGGGAGCTGGTCCAGCTTGTCGTCGGCTGCCATGACCGTGACCAGGCGCAGGAACGGGGCAGGGATGCCGTCCGGCAACTGTTCCTGAAGGATGGCCTGCAGCGCTGCCTCGTCGCGGCCGGCCGCCTGCAACCGGCGTCGCAGGTCCGTGCCCGGCGCCAGCGACTGCGACAGGGAATTCAACAGGGTTTGCCAGCCGTCCCAGGCAGCGGCCAGGAAGGCCTCTGCGTAGCGACCGGCGTCGGAGGCGGATCCGGTCATGGCCTTAACTCCGGTTCTGTCCGGCCATCAAGTCGGCGATCAGCTGGTCCTGGTCGACATCCTGCTGAAGTTCGCGTCCCAGAATGCGCTGGGCGCCCAGCATCGAGAGTTCGGCGATCTGGCGGCTGGCAGAGGCCAGTGCCTCCGCTTTCTGGGCCTCACCTTCCTCCTGGGCCTCCGTGCGGATTCGCATCGCCTCCTCGTTGGCACGGCTGATGATGTCCTGGCGCACCTTGTCCGCGTCCTGGGTGGCTTGGGCCGTGACCCGGGACGCCTCCAAGCGGGCCTCCTCGAGGATCTTGTTGCCTTCCTGTTCCGCCTCAGCCCGGGCCTTGCCGGCCTGATCGGCGTCCTTGATACCCTGGGCGATCCGCTCGCGGCGGGCGATCAGGGCTTTGCTGACCGGCTTGTACAGCAGCACGTTCAGCAGGAGCATGATGACCACGAAGTTCACAATTTGCGAGATGAAGCCCATCCCTGTGAGTCCGAGGCTGTTTAAGGCTTCCATGCGCTAGTTTCCTTCCATCTGAGCAGGATGTGCGGCTTGCTGCGGGCGGGTCTAGCCAAACTTGATCAGCAGTGAAATGACCAGGGCGTAAATCGCGATGGCCTCGGCGAACGCGATGGTAATGAACATGTTCGTCTGCACGATGCCGACGGCCTCGGGGTTGCGCCCCATGGCTTCCACGGCCTTGGCGCCGATCAGACCCACGCCGATACCGGGGCCGATTGCACCCAGGCCAATGGCGAGCGCAGAGCCGATTTCCTTGGCAGCATCAATTTCCATCGTCGAACTCCTTGAAACTGGAAACAGGTTGGTACTGGGCCGCGCCGTGGCGGCCCCCGCAGTTGGCTAGTGGTGATCGTCGTGGCTGACCGTGGCCGCCTGGAAGAAGATCAGGGCAAGCATCATGAAGACGGCGGCCTGGATGAAGCCCACAAAGATCTCGAAACCGTAGAAGACCGCTGGCACCATGAACGGAATCAGGAAGGCCATCACCGCCAACAGAACCTCCCCGGCGAAGATGTTGCCGAAAAGACGGAAGGCGAAGCTGACAATCTTGGCGAACTCGCTCAACAGTTCCAGCAGGCCGACCACGCCCATGACGGCGCCCAGGCCGCCCTTCTTGAAGGCAAAGAACTTGCGCAGATAGCGCACACCAAGGTCCTTGAAGCCGAAGTACTGCACCATCACCATGGTGAGCAGCGCCAGGGCGAAGGTCATGTTCAGGTCGGTGCTCGGCGCCCGCAACAGCGGCTTGGTGGACACATGGCCTTCTTCCGCCGCCGCCGTCACGTTGGCCAGGCCGGCTTCGCTGGCCACCATTTCGGCCCCCGCCAGCGCATGGTCGTCGGCCGGGACTGACCACGGGCTTTGGATGGTGTTGACGCCCGGGATCAGGCCAACATAGTTGCTGACGATGACCAGGAAGAAGATGGTGGCCACGAAGGGGAAGAAGCGGCCGGTATTCTTGCCGGCGATGCCCTCCACAAGGTTGCTGCGCAGGAAGTCGATGATGGCCTCCATGACGTTGGTGAAGCCCTTGGGCACTTCACGTCGCAGGCCGGCGCGGACCACCAGGGCCCCGACGATCAGGATGACGTCCACGATGATCGTCGTCAGGTAGGTATTGGTGAACCAGGACGGACCGTGGTAAAGGATGGACTCGGGAGCCAGGGAGACGTGCAGTTCCGGCTTGGGCAGGAAAATGCTCACCACCAGCAGGCCGAGGGCCGCCAGCAGGGGAATGAACACCTTAGGGTTCTTCATCAGCGCGTTCTCCGGAAGGTCCGTGTGCGAACGAATGGCCGGGCGTCTAGCCCTGGCGGGACTGTGTCGGAAGCGAGGCGCCGGACAGGGGGTCGGCCGGCGCGGCCGGGGCATGGGCGTCGATGACTTGATTCATCTCGGCCAGACCCTGGCGGACGACGAAAAAGGAGGCAACCGGCAGGGAAACGACGGCGAAACCGATGGTGACCCAGGGAAAGGTCTCGGCTAGGACATCCACCAGTCCCCCGATGATCAGGGGCATGATCAATGTCACAAGCAGCACCAGGCTCATGCGTCCCACATGGACGCGGGTCTTGGGCATGCGACCTGTCGTTCGACCTTGTGTGTTGTGCAGATCCGCCAAGCGCAGGACAGAGCGCGGCACGCCGCGCCTAAATCGCCGGGAGTGTATCACCGGCCGATCGCGGTCGCCAAACTTCGGCACCTACCGGGAATCAGGGGCTGGGCTCAGGCCTGTAATCCAGGCAGGAGCGAAAGGATCAGGCCGGCCAGCAGGAGCAGTAGTGTCAAGGCAAGGGCACCGCGATGGGCTCGCAGGGCGGCACCCCAGGTATCGGGCGGCGTGTTGGTGAAGGAGAGCTGAGAACCTGCGGAGGACTCCAGGGCCAGGTGGCTTCGGAACTCCGCCGCGGACGCAATGCGTTCGTCGGGGTGCAGGGCCATCGCCTTGAAGACGGCGTTCTCCGTTCGGCGGCTGACCCTGCGGCCGGGGCCGCGCAGTTCGGGCAGGGAGCCGGGGTTGAGGAACCGAACCTGCGCCGTGGGGGGGACACGGCCGGAGAGCAGGTGGTACAGGGTGGCCCCGAGACTGTAGATGTCGGCCTTGGCGTCGGCCAGGCCCACATCCCCGCCCAATTGCTCCAGCGGCGTGTAGGCCAGCGTGCCCCGCCCCTGGGCCACCGTCAGGGTTTGCTGGTCTTCGTCGTCCACCTGTTGCACCAGCCCGAAGTCGACCAGCTTGGCCAGGCCTTCCGGCGTGACGATGATGTTGGCCGGCTTGATGTCGCGGTGCAGGATGGATGGGGTGCGGCTGTGCAAGTAGTCCAGCGCATCCAGCAACTGCCCGCACCATTCGAGCACCAGGTGCTCGGGAAGGCCGCGAATACGCTGTTCCTGCGGCCGGCGCAACAGGCGGTCGCGCAGATTCAAGCCTGCCACGAAGTCCATGACGAGGTAGTCCCGGCCTTCGGTCTCGAACATGTCGCTGACCTTGGGCAGGTTGGGATGGTCGAGACTCGCCAGAAGCCTGGCCTCGCGCTTGAACTGGTCCCGCTCCTGGCGGAGCTGATCCTCGGTCAGGGCCGAGCCGGGGGGGCGATGGATTTCCTTGACGGCGCAGGTGCGGCCCGGCAACCTAAGGTCGGAGGCCCGATAGACCGCGCCCATGCCGCCCTGCCCCACCAGGTGCTCGATGCGGTATCGTCCGCGCAGTTCGGTGCCGGAGGAAAGAACGGATTGCATGGGGCGCGAACGGATGGGCCCGGTTGGGTTTGGACAGCCCCGGCCGCGGTCGCCGAGACCTCACTCGCTATATAATCTCCTTGCCGGCCATTCTACTTTCAAGCCGTCGTGAACAATCCGGAAGATCGGGCCAGGCTCCCGTCGCGCGCCATGCTCCTCCAGTGGCTCGGCACGGCGGCGGGCAGCCGCAAGTGGCCTCTTGAACCCAGGGAGTCCATTGTCATCGGGCGCGATGAGGACTGCGACATTGTGCTGGACAATCGTCTGGTCAGCCGAGCACACGCCGAAATCTTCTGGCGGGACGGCGAGTATTTCATCCGGGATCTGGGTAGCAAGAACGGCACCAGTGTCAACGGCCAGCCCCTGGTATACGAAAAACGGCTCCAGGATGGCGACGAGGTGCAGGTGGCGCTGCGCTACAAACTGGCCTTTGCCGGAGAGGACGCCACCGCCGATCTGGCCTGGGAAGGGGAGCTGCACGGAATCTCAATCAATCCGGAACTGCGTACCGCGTCCATCAATGGCGTGCCCGTGGAGCTCAGCCTGCGGCAGTTTCGCCTGCTGCACGTGTTGTGGCAGGCCGGGGGCAGCGTGGTGACCCGCAGCCAAATCAAACAGGCCGTCTGGCCCGAGGCTGAACCGGACGGCATCAGCCGGCAGTCCATTGACGCCCTGGTCCGGCGCATGCGGTTGACGCTGCTGGAGCTGGACGCCTCCACGGACCGCATCGTGACGGTCCGCCACCACGGCTATCGCCTTGTCGGGGACTGAGTTGGCATCCGATCCCGTAGCGGTGCCGCCGCAGCCCTGGGTTTGGGACGGTCCCGACGCCGGCGATCTGGGGCTCTATGTCCACATTCCCTTTTGTGCCCGCAAGTGCGTCTACTGCGATTTCAACACCTATGCAGGCCTGGAGGCCCTCCACGACCGTACGGTGGAAGCGCTGTGCGACGAGATTCGGATGCGGGGCCGGCAGACCAACCGTCCCGGACTGGTGTCGGTTTTTCTGGGCGGCGGCACTCCCACACTACTGGAGCCCGATCGGCTCGGGCAGTTGCTCAATGCCATCCAATCAAGTTTCAATCTGGCACCGGACTGCGAGATCACCTGCGAAGCCAATCCCAATTCCGCCGACCGGAGGCGCTTCCAGGCATTGGCGGCGGGCGGGGTCAACCGGGTTTCGATTGGCGCCCAGAGCTTCGACCAAGCCGAATTGCAGTTGCTGGGACGCTGGCACGACCCCTCCGCCATCGGCAAGGCGGTGGCGGAGGCGCGGCAGGCCGGAATTGACAATGTCAGCCTGGATCTCATCTACGGATTGCCTAGCCAAAGCCCGGAGCGTTTCCAACGCTCTTTGGCGCGTGCACTGGAACTGCAGCCGGACCATCTCTCCCTGTATGCCCTGACGGTGGAGCGGGGTACGCCTCTGGCCCGCATGGTCCGGGACGCCGAAGTCCCGGAGCCGGACGACGACGCGGCGACGGACATGTATCTCGCAGCCATCGAGACTTGCCGCACGGCCGGCTTCACCCATTATGAAGTGGCGAACTGGAGCCGTACCCCGGAACGGCATGCCAGTCGCCACAATCGTCTCTATTGGCGCAACCAGTCGTGGCTGGGCATTGGTCCCGGGGCCCACAGCCATCGTCGTGCCGCACGCGGTCGGACGGGGACCAGCCTGCGTTGGTGGAACCTGAAGGCCGTGCCGGCCTATGTTCGCTGCTTGCGGGACGGGGCATCCCCGGTCGCGGGCCGGGAGCAGGTGGGTCCGAAACTGTCCCAGGCGGAATCGCTGATGCTCGGCCTGCGGCTGTTGGAGGAAGGGGTGGCGGATGCTACCTTCCGCCGCGAGCACGGTATGGGTCTGTGGGAACGATTCGGATCGGTCCTGGAACACCTGATGGCCAAGGGCTTGCTGCGCTTCGAATCGGAACGCATTCTGCTGACGCGCAGGGGCCTGCTGTTCCACAATAGAGTGGCCGAGGCGCTGCTTCCCTCCTGAGTCTCCGCACTCGGTGCCCCACCTACCCGGACCCGCACCATGATTGCCCTGTATCCCGGCAAGTTCGACCCCTTCCACAACGGACATCTCGACATCGTCACCCGCGCGAGGGTGTTGTTTGACGAAGTGGTCGTTGCTGTCTATGCGAACCCCGATGCCAATGTCCTGTTTGATTCCCCAAAGCGGTGCGAACTTGTGTACGAGGCCACCAAACACCTGCCTGGAGTGTCGGTCCTCGACTACCGGGGCCTGACGGTGGACTGTGCGCAGCGTGTGGGCGCCGGGGTTGTGGTCAGGGGCCTGCGCAATCTGGCCGATTACGAGTTCGAATTTCAGGTTGGCACCGCCAACCGCGACATGGCACCCGAGATCGATCTCTGCTGCCTCTTCACGTCTTCGCAGTTCTCGTTCCTGAGTGCCTCGATTCTGAAGGAAGTGGCGGGCTTGCACGGGGACTTCGCGAAATGGGCACCCCCCGCGACCGTTGCGGCCCTGTGCACACACTTCGATATCCCGGGGCCGGCCACTTCGGAGTCGATGGCACTGCCAAAGAGCCGCCGTTCCCACCAGGACTAGTACCGGCCAAGGCAACTTTGCAACCCTTTGTTATAATCGCAAGTCAGTCGTTGAAGCTCGCGGCGCCGGTTGGCGCTCCAAGGAAGCCCTATCCATGACCGAAATCCTGACGATCATCGACGAGTTCGAGAACTTGATTCAGAACAGTCGTCGCGTTCCGATGTCCTCCAGCGTCCGCGTCGATCAGAAGCAGGCCATGGCACTGATCGATCGCATGCGCATCAGCGTGCCCAGTTCCGTCAAGGAAGGGGAGCGCATGATGCAGGACCGCGACCAAATTCTGGCCGAGGCGCGCAGTCAGGCTGAGGGCATTCTGCAGGATGCCGAGGAGGAGGCTGCCGGCATGGTGGCGGAAGAGGAAATCATGAATCGCGCCCGCATCGAGGTGGACAGCCTGTTGGCGGCCACGCGCGAGGAAGTGGTCCGCATGCGTGCCGACGCTGAGAAGTACCAGTTCGATCAGCTGGAGGATCTGAGCAATACGGTGAGCGGATTGCTCAACGAAGTCCACCGGGGCATGAGCGAGTTGCAGTTTCGCATGGGCGAACACGAGGACGAGCTTGCGGAGGAACCGGAGTACAGGGAATTCATTTAGGCCTCTGGTTCCATTCGCCGCGCCGGTGCCCGCAGGGTTGGTCCGACGAGCCGCCGCGTTTCCCTTGTCCGCACAAGTATGCTGTTCAATGCGGCCTGGCTGCTGGCCCAGTCCACTGGTGCGACACGGGATTGGCATCTGAATGAGGATATCGCCGGGCATTGGCCCGACCTGACCCCGGCCGCCTACCTGACCGGGTACGTGCGCCTGACCCGGATTCACTGCGGCATTCTGGTGACCGGCCGCCTGGACACCGTACTCAAGCTTGATTGCAGCCGCTGCCTGGAGCCGGTTGAGCACCCGGTTGTCGTGGAACTGGAGGAAGTGTTTCGCCCCCTCAAGGACGTGGAAACCGGGCGTTACCTGCATCCGGAGGACTACACCGGGCCGGAGGAGACGGTGTTCGACGAGGCACTCCTGATCAACGAGCGCCATGAATTGGACCTCGGCGAAGTGGTGCGGCAGCACCTCTGGATTGGCGCGTTGCAGTATCCGGTCTGTACGATTGAGGATCCGGAGGACTGCGAATTCTTCCGGGAAAGCCGACTGGACCTGGCGCGGGCCAACCGCGACGGCACGGAGTCCGAGGCCATCGAGCCCGTGGATCCGCGCTGGAGCGCGCTGTTGCCGTTGCTGAACCCGGAACAGAACCGGGACGCGGACTAGGTAGGCGGCTCCGCATTCCCGACGTCTAGGAGAGAATCATGCCACCCCAGCCAAAACGCAAAGTGAGTCGCACCAGGGCGCGCAAGAAACGATCGCACCACGCGCTTGGCCGAATCACGCCCATGCGGTGTTCCACGCCGGGTTGCGAGGGCACGGTCCTGCCTCATCAGGGCTGCATGGTGTGTGGGACCTATCGCGGCCGCCGATTCCTGGAAGATGCGGCCGATGAGGCCTAGCTTCGCAGTGTCCCCGATACCGGGCTCCGGTGTACACAGCTGAAACCGCTCCGCTGGCCTTGTTGTTTCCGGGTCAGGGCAGTCAGGCGGTGGGGATGGGGCAAGCGCTCCTGGATGGGTCGGCGGTCGCGCGCGCCGTGTTTGACGAGGCCGAGGACATCCTCGGCTTTGAACTGACCAGGATGTGCCTGGAAGGTCCGGCCGAGGAACTGGCGGACACCTGCAACACGCAGCCTGCACTGCTGACGGTCAGCATTGCGGTCCTGAGGGAAACCGCGGCGCGCATGGGGGATCGCCTGCCCCTGCCGACGGCATTCGCCGGCCACAGCATGGGCGAGTATTCGGCCTTGGTGGCCGCCGGTGCCTTGACGTTCGCGGACGGGTTGCGGCTGGTGCGCGAGCGGGGCCGCCTGATGCGTGAGGCCGGTCTCCGGAATCCCGGCCGCATGGCGGCGGTGCTGGGCATGGACGCGGACGACTTGGCCGCACTCTGTCTGGAAGTCACCGAAGACTGCGGCGAGATCGTGCAGATTGCCAACGACAACAGCCCTGCGCAGCAGGTGGTGTCCGGAACCGTGGCCGCGGTTGCCCAGGTGGAAAAACGGGCTCCGGACCGCGGCGCGCGCCGGGTGGTGCCGCTGGACGTGAGCATTGCAGCCCATTGCCCTCTGATGGCCTCGGCCGCGGAGGGCATGGCTCGGGCCGTGGCGGCCGTTGAAATTCGGGAACCGGTGGCGGCGGTGGTCCTCAACACCACTGCCGAGCCCTCGCGCGATCCCGCCGACATCCGCCGGGAACTGGTGGATCAGATGACGGGCGGGGTGCTGTGGCGCGCCAGCGTGCAGCACCTCGCAAGTCTGGGAGTCACCGCCATGGCCGAACTGGGCAGCGGCAACGTTCTATCCGGCCTGAACCGGCGTATCGTACGCCGCATGCCTACTCCATCCCTGCAGACCATGGCCGACATCGAGTCCTGGTGCGCTGCTCGGGAGGGCTGAAGCCTACCGAAGTCGGTGCATCGGGCTCGAAATGCCTTCGGTTTGCTGTGCTAAAATCGGCTGCCGAAGGCCCTCCGGCAGCCGGTGGCTGCGCCCTCCATTGATGAACCTGAAGGACAGAATCGCGCTCGTCACCGGCAGCAGTCGCGGCATTGGCGCTGCGATTGCGTCCGAATTGGCCGCGCGGGGTGCGTTCGTGGTCGTCAACTACCGGGCGGACGAGGACGGTGCCGCGTGCGTGGCGGACGGCATCCGCCAGGCCGGTGGCGACTGCGCCGTCGTCCAGGCCGATGTCTCGGACGGCCAGGCGGCGGCCGGACTGGTCAAAGAGGCACTTGCGTTCAAGGGCCGCCTGGATATTCTGGTCAATAATGCCGGCCTGACCCGGGACGGGCTGTTGATGTCGATGAAGGAACAGGACTGGGATTCGGTGATCAGGACCAATCTGACCAGCGTCTATCAGGTCACGCGACCGGCGGTGCGCAGCATGTTGCGCAAGCGTCGCGGCGCCATCATCAACATGGCCAGCGTGGTGGGCCTTTCGGGTGCGGCAGGCCAGACCAACTATGCGGCGAGCAAGGCGGGATTGATTGGATTTACCAAGGCACTCGCCCGGGAGGTGGGGAGCCGCGGCATCACGGTCAACGCCATTGCCCCCGGCTTCATTCCCACCGCCCTCACGGAGGTCCTGCCGGAAGATCATGTGCGGCACGTGATCGCCCAGACACCCCTTGGGCGCATGGGTACGTGCGAAGAAGTGGCCCGGACCGCAGCCTTTCTGGCCTCCGAGGATGCCGCCTTCATCACCGGCCAGACCTTGGCGGTGGACGGCGGGCTGACAATGCAATGACCGGATTTGCATCAGTCGGGGAGGCCGGCGTTGTGTCCAAGCCTTCCTGGAGATCCCCCGAAATCCACCCCGCCGAACCGGCCGCGGACGAAACCGTGCGCGAGGTGCTGGTTGAAGAAGGCTGGCTGGGCGCGGATCCTGCCTACAGGGGGCGCCACAGCCGTTATCGCGCAATTGCCCTGCAAGTCCTGTACGAATGCGACACCACGCACCATCCGCTGAGCCAGGTGCTGCAGCGGCGGTTTGCCAGTCTGCGGCAAAATGGCATGGCGCTGACTTCCCGCGGCCAGGATTTGGTGCGCGGTCTGGTGAGCGGAGCCTGGGAGGATCGAGAGGAAATCGACCGGATCATCGGCGGGGTGGCCCGGCGCTTTCCCGTTGACACCCTGTCGGTGTTGGACCGCAACATCATGCGGCTGGCTGTGCAGGAAATGCTGGAACCGACGATGGCCAAGTCCGTCAAGGTGATTGTCGTCGAGGCCGTGGCCCTAGCCGAGCGCTACGGGACCGACCAGTCGCCGGCCTTTGTGCACGGGGTGTTGGGTGCCGTCAGCCAGCAGCTGGCACGCCGTGCCGATTACACGTTCTCTGAGGAAACGGGCCGGTAGCCATGGGACTGAACGGACCGAACTTCCTGGGCATTGGATTGCCCGAATTGATGTTCATCGTGGTATTGGGCCTGGTCGTGCTGGGTCCGGATCGCCTGCCCACGGTGGCCAAGGACCTGATTCGAGCCTTTTTCCGGATCCGCAACCTGTCCAAGGACCTGACCGGCCAGTTGGAGGCTGAGCTTGGGTTCGACGAACTCAATGAGTTGCGGGAACTCAAAGGCATGAAGACCGGCGGACTGGTCGAGGCTTGGGCCAACGACGAACTGGACCTCGATCTCGACGGCGAGAACTCCGTGACCGATCAGATCGAGGAAGAAAAGCAAAAGAAGCGGGAGAAGGCCCGACGCGAGCGGGAGTTGAAGCAGCGGCGCGACAAGGCCCAGCGCGAGCAGCAGGCCAAGATCGATGCCCTGCTCGAGAAGAACAAGGCCGCGAAGGAGGACGATGGCGGCACGACGGACGCCAAGTCGGGTGCATCCGCCGCCGAGGCCAGCGACGCGGCCGATGGCGATACAGAGGCGGAATCGACCAACACCATCCAGAACGTGGGGATGGACAATTTGATTGGTGCAGGCCGCGTGGATCCCGCCTATGTCGGGCAGGACGAGAAGAAATCGACCGGCGAGCCGGACACGGTGCCGGCGGCCGATGCCGAAGCCCGCGCCGCGGACACTGTGCCCGATCCGGAGCCGGTCCCCGCGGCTCCGGAACGCAGCTGAGTTTGGGGCTTATAACCAAGGGTTGACACCGTGGCTACAGGAGATCTTGCGACCCCTCACAGGCTCTCGCCTGACTTGTTCACGGGTCTTCGGGGTCCCCAATGGGATCGCCCCTCGCCGTGCAGCTGCCCCTGCCCCGCGGGCCGGCCGGTGGCGGTTGTTGCGTCCGCTCTTGATCCGACGTGTGCATTTTGCCACGTCAACCCCTGGATATAAGATCTCTGAGTTTCCAATCCGCCCGGGGATTGGCCTGCCAGGGACGCCCGGCAGGTACGGTGCCGTCCGAACCCGCTTTCTGTTCCGTGCCGGCAACGCGCCGCCTGATTCCCGTATGACATCATGACCACCGCGCAAATCCCGAACCAGGAGATTCCTCAGGGCGAGGGCGGGCAGATGAGCATCATGGATCATCTGCGTGAGCTGAGGACGCGGCTGATCTGGATCTTTGCCAGCTTGGCGGTTGGGACGTTGTTGGGAATGGTGGCCTCCGAATGGGTGGTTACCGCCATCGTCAACAAGTGGAACGTGATGCTCCAGGCGATTTCGCCCTTCGAGCCCATCGCCGCGTTCTTCCGGGTGAGCGTAACGCTGGGGGTGGCCTTCGCCACGCCCATGATTACGTATCAAATTTTGGCGTTCATCGTGCCGGGCCTGTATCCGCACGAGAAACGGAGTCTGCTGTACCTGACCCCCGCCATCTTCGCGCTGTTCATCTGCGGTGGGGCCTTTGCCTACTACGTCATGCTGCCGGTGGCGGTGGCGTTCCTGCAGCAGTTCTGGAACGAGTTGATTGAGGCCAACTGGAGCGTGCGGGAGTTTGTGTTCTTCACGGTCCGGATCACGTTCTGGATTGGGGTTTTCTTCGAGTTGCCGCTGGTGATGGCCTTCCTGGCTCGCATCGGCATTGTCAGCGGGCCGAAGCTGCTGGGGTGGTGGCGCTACGCCATTGTGCTCAGTTCGGTGGTCGCGGCCATCATCACGCCGACCATCGATCCGGTCAACATGGCCATTGCCCTGTTTCCGCTGATCCTGCTGTACTTTATTGGGGTCGGTCTGGCCTATCTGCTGTATCGACCGCGCGAACCCCGGGACTTTTCCGAGACCGAGGACGAAGGCCAACAGGAGTAGTTCTTGTGGACAGAGACCAACTGATAGCCCGCAAGGAAAGGGTGCAGCGCGAGATTCTGCTGCTGCAAAGGCAGATTAGTTCCGCCAACATGAACCCGGCGGGGAACTCCGCCAAGCGGCAGAAGAAGCAAATCCGCGGCCTGGAGGCCAAGCTGGAACGCCTGATGGCGGAGGAGGGCAACCTCCGGATCCAGATCGACAAGGCCCCGGTTGAGGAAGACTGATTGGCATTGCCCGGCAGTCGGCCGGGGAGTGGCCGATCGGCTTCAGGTGTTTGTGGGGCGGCAGTACTGCCGGACACCCGGCCCGTTCCAACCAGAAGCGGGATGCTCGGGAAGAGTACGGACCGGGCTTGAGGTCTTGGCGTCTACGTTGCGGTTTGGCCGGTCTCGGCCTCCACTAGCAGGCGACGCAGGATTTTGCCCACCAGCGACTTGGGCAGTTCGTCCTTGAACTCCACTTCGCGCGGCACCTTGTAGCCAGTCAGGGACTTGCGGCAATAGTCCCGGATCTCATCCTCCGTGGCCTGCTGGCCTTCATGCAGGACCACCCAGGCCTTGACCCGTTCGCCGCTGCCCTCGTCCGGGATCCCGGCCACTGCGGCTTCCAGGACGGCCGGGTGGGCATAGAGGACCTCCTCGACTTCACGCGGCACGACATTGAAGCCGCCGACCAGAATCAGTTCCTTCTTCCGGTCGACCACGGCTAGGTATCCGTCGTCGTCCATGGTAACGATGTCGCCGGTGTGCAGCCAGCCGTCCTGGTCGATGGTTTCGGCCGTGGCTTCGGGCTGTTGCCAGTACTCCTTCATCAACTGCGGACCCCGCACGCAGAGTTCGCCCTCGGCGCCCGGTTCCGCATCCACATAGTTGTCGTCCTCGTCCTGTTCCACGTTCACAATGCGGATTTCCGTGGATGGGAAGGGCAGCCCGATTTTGCCGTCGCGCGCTTCGCCCTTGAGTGGATTGGCGGCGACGACCGGAGAGCATTCGGTCAGGCCGTAACCTTCCACCAGGTTGCCGCCGGTCATGCGGTTGAAGGTTTCCTGAACCTCCATGGGCAGGGGTGCGCCGCCGGAGATGCAGTATTCGACCGAAGACAGGTCGTATTCCCCCGCCTTTTCGTGGTTGATGGCAGCGTTGTAGAGCGCGGGCACCCCGGGGAACACGGTGATTCCTTCCTTGGATACCAAGCGCAGGTTCTGCTCGGTGTCCCGCGGATTGGGCGTTATGACGATACGGGCGCCAATGCGGACGCTGAGCAGAACCGTGATGGCCAGGCCGAAGATGTGGAAAAACGGCAGGGCACCCATCATGACTTCCTCGCCGTCGCGCGCCTTGGCGAACCAAGCCCTGGTCTGCGAGGTGTTGGTGCCCAGGGATCTGTGTGTCAGGACTGCGGCGCGGGGCACGCCGGTGGTGCCGCCCGTGTACTGCAGCACGGCCATGGAGTCGGGTTCCCCGGCCGGTGCCATGGAACGGGCGGTCTGCTGCGACATGAGCAGGTGCAGGTTGTAGACCCCGCCGCCGTAGACCACCTCTGCCATGTGGCCCAGGGCCATCAGTTGCTTGGCGGAGAGTTTTCGGGGAATGGCGGACAGCGTCTCGTTGATGTCGGTGATCAGAATGTGCTCGATCTCGGTATTGGCCTGGATGCTCTTGACGGTCTCCAGGCCTCCCGACATGCAGATGACGGCTTTCGCGTTGCTGTCGCTGAAGATGTGCTCGAGTTCCGGTGCCGTGTAAATGGGATTGGCATTGACGACCACCAAGCCTGCCTTCAGGATGCCGTAGAGGGAGATCACATACTGTGGGATGTTCGGCAGCATAATGGCCACGCGCTCGCCCGGGTTCAGGCCCAGGCTTTTGAGGGCGTGGGCCAGGCGGTTGCTGGCCAGGTCCAATTCCCGATATGTGATCTTGGACTGCAGGGTCAGGCCGAGCGGCAGGTACTTGAGCACCAGGTGCAGAGCCGTGTGGCCGGGGTAGCGGCTGACGGTCTCGGTCAGGTCCTGGGTCAATAGGTGATTGACGGTGTCGACCGCTTCCGCGACCCCGTCCTCGTAGTGTGTGCGCCAAATGGGTTCAAGAGTCATGGTCGGGCCCTCTGATTCGGAGATGGAGTCGCGGGGGTCGCGGGCACGCTACACGCTTGTGACGGATCGATCGTAGCACAAGGTCCGATCCGGCTTTTTCACCGCTGGCGATCTTGGCCCGGGAGAGGCCGAGCGGCCATCGGGCATAGCCCAAGGCCGGGTGGGCCACCGGGAATCGGCACCTGCGTTACACTTTGCAGTCTTGAAACCGGGTCCGGAGGCCCACAGGGAATCGTTTGCCATGCGGATGTCCAAACTGTTTTTCCACTCGCTGCGCGAGGCGCCGGCCGAGGCGGAACTGGTCAGCCACCAGCTGATGCTCAGGGCTGGCCTGATTCGCCAGGTGACCTCCGGAATTTTCGAGTACCTGCCGCTGGGCATGCGGGTCAAGCACAAGATCGAGCAGCTTCTGCGCGAGGAGATGGACCGCGTGGACGGCCAGGAAATGGTGATGCCCGTGGCGCTGCCGGCGGAACTGTGGCGCAAGTCCGGCCGCTGGTACGCAATCGGCGACGATCTGATGCGGATGAAGGACCGGGCCGGCCGCGACATGTGCCTGGCCATGACGCACGAGGAGGTCATGGCCGATCTGGTGGCCCGTTCCGTCAACAGCTACCGTCACCTGCCCATCGTGATGTACCAAATCCAGACCAAGTTCCGGGACGAACCCAGGCCGCGCGGGGGCATGCTGCGCGTGCGCGAATTCACCATGAAGGATGCCTATTCCTTCCATGTGGACCAGGCGGACCTCGATGACTATTATCCCCGGATGTATGAGGCCTACTTCCGGGTGTTCCGCCGGGCGGGGCTGGACGTGGTGGCCATCGAGTCCGACATGGGCATGATGGGCGGCACCATGGCCCACGAGTTCATGGCACTGTCCGACATCGGCGAGGACACGATTGTCCAATGCCGCGGATGCACCTACCGGGCGAATCGGCAGGTCGCCTCCTTTCGCAAGGATCCGCCCCCGGCTGCCGAGCCCCTGCCCATGGAAGAGGTCCACACGCCGGGCACCGACACCATTGCCGCCCTGGCGGACATGCTGGACATCGACACCGCGCAAACGGCCAAGGCCCTCTTCCTGGTGGCACTGTTGTCGGAGCAGGATCAGAACCGCGAGCAGTTTGTGTTCTGCGTGGTGCGCGGCGACATGGAATTGAATGAGACCAAGCTGACGAATGCGGTCAACGCTGTGCATCTGAGACCCGCGACGGAGGCCGAGATCAGGGCTGTGGGGGCCGAGCCCGGGTTCGGCTCACCGGTGGGCGTGGACCGGGACAAGGTCAAGGTGGTGGTGGACGACCTGGTCTGCAAATCGGCGAACCTGGTGGCCGGGGCCAACCGGCCGGACTGGCACTATCGCAACGTGAACTGCGGACGCGACTACGGGGCGGACCTGGTCGCGGACATCGTCGATGCCGATGATGGGCATCCCTGTCCGATCTGTGGCGGCGAACTGTACCTGCTGCGGGGTGTGGAAGTTGGCAACACGTTCAAGCTCGGCACCAAGTACAGCGAATCGCTCGGGGCCTACTACCAGGATGAACGGGGCGATTCCCATCCGATTGTGATGGCCTCGTACGGGATTGGGGTGGGCCGGCTGATTGCCTGCATCATCGAGAACTTCAACGACGAGTACGGCATCCAGTGGCCCTTGTCCGTGGCGCCCTACCAGGTGCACTTGGTGTGCCTGGCCTCGGCGGGCCAGACCGACGTGTGGGACAAGGCCGAGGATCTCAATCGGGAGCTGTCCGAAGCGGGCCTGGAGGTTCTGTACGACGATCGTCAGGCCCGGGCCGGCATTAAGTTCAACGATGCGGACCTGGTTGGCATCCCCCTGCAGATTGCCGTGGGCAAGCGCGGTCTGGCACAGGGCAATGTGGAACTAAAACTGCGGCGGACCGGTGAGCGGCATATGCTGAATGCGGACAACGTCCGCGGGGAACTGGAACCTCATCTTCAGGTGGAACAGGCTTGGCTGGACGACCTCCTGACCCTGCCCATGCCGGACTGACGGGCCTCCGGTCAGAGCCGGGGCAACAACGTTCGCAGGAGCTTGGCGTAGCTCTCGCCTGCGGCGCGGCCAGCGGTCACCACTTCCTCGGCATCCGGCCGGTCCGTGGCCTCGAGCGTGTCCACGCACAGATTGGTGATGGTGCTGAAGGCGAGCACTTCCATGCCGGCGTGGCGGGCAATCATGGTTTCTGGTACCGTGCTCATGCCCACGGCATCGCCGCCCCATGCGCGCAGCATCCGGATCTCGGCCGGGGTTTCGAAATTGGGTCCGGCCACCCAGACATAAACACCTTCCCGCAGCTCCGTTCCCGCTTCACGGGCCGCGGTGCGCGCCAACTTGGCCAGCCGATGGCTATAGGCGTCGTTCATGGCCGGGAAACGGTCACCAAACTCGTCCTCATTGGGGCCTCGGAGCGGGTTCAGGCCGGCCATGGCAGGCAGCGCGATGTGGTCGCGAATGAGCATGATTTGGCCAACTTGGAAGTCTGGCTTCAATCCGCCGGCCGCGTTGGTCAGGATCAGTGTGCGGATGCCCAGACGATGCATTACGCGTACCGGAAACGTTGCCTGCGCAGCCGACCATCCTTCATAGGTGTGGTGTCGGCCCCGCATGATGAGAACGGGCCGTTGTGCGACCATGCCCAGCAACAACTCGCCCTTGTGCCCCAGGGCGGTGCTGACCGGAAAGCCCGGGATGTCGCCGTAGGGGAGCCTGACGGGCTGGGCTACCAGATCGGCCAGGATGTCCAGGCCGCTGCCCAGCACCAAGCCAATGGTGGGCCTCAGGTTGGTTTGAGTCTGGAGCCAGGCCGCGGCCCTGTCGTAGGCGGCCGGATCGGTTGCGGGTTGCAGTACCGGAGGAGGGGCGTTCACGACCGTTGGTCTCACGGATTGTGCCGGAAGTGGGTGTTGCGCAGCACCTGAAGGTTGATGGACGGATCCAAGTCCGAGCGCTCGAGGCAGGACTTGAGGATGGACCAAACCCCCTGGCGGGTCATGCGGGTGCCTTGCCGATTCGGAAACAGTGGCACCGGACTGTCCGTGTTGTCAGGAGAAGTCCATGAATCGGTGTCCGGACCGTACAAGGAAGCGTGGTTTGTCTGCATGTGATGCAGGACGGACTGGGCCGGCTCTTCGGCCAGTGCCTTTACGGTTCCGTCGGGCAAGTGCAGACTGGCGCCCCGCGGGCCCACATCGTCGACGTTGAGCCTCGTGACATCGGACGCGCGCAGACCGGTGTAATAGACAATGGTCAGGACGGCACAGTCGCGGCGGCGGTTGGCCGCGCCGGGCTGATTGGCTGCGTCCAGGAGGCGGACCACATCGGACTCGGACAGGTGCATTGGCGTGCTGGCCGCCACCGTTTGGGGAGGCAGGTCGCCGATTTGATCGGCGTTCACCACGCCGTTGGTCACGAGGAAGTTCAAAAAGGTTCGCAGCACGGCCATTTTGCGGGCCAGGGTCGTGTCCTGATAGCCCCGGTCCCGCAGAAAGAACCGATATTCCTGAAGATGCTCGGGCCGGATGCCAGCCCAGTTCGACGCCGCCGGCACGCCCGGGTGGTTCCATGCGCCCAGGAATTTCACCAGTTGCGCCAAGTCCGCGCGATAGGCGGACCGGGTGTGTTCGTTGCTCTTGGTCTCTACGTACTTGTCAATCCAATCGCGCATGGGACCTGTTCAACTGCTCGTTTGGCGGGGATGGCTGGAAGTGATCAATTTAACATAAGTCATCAAGAACAAGCAGGTTGCACCGCGTTGGTGGAGGGGGGCAACCGACCTTGGCGTCCCCGTGTACGGAGGTGTGCTTATGCAACCACAAGGGGTGCGGTCAGGTTCGGACCGCCAGTCTAAAAAGAGTGCAGGCGGCCCTGCAAGTACTGAAGCAGGAGATCGCAAGCCTGTTGTCGGATGTGGTGAGATGCTAATGGCATGGTCAGAAACCACATTTAGAAACAGGCTGACCTCGGAAGGAACGCGCGATGAAGTTGACCTGCGCAGTCGTCATTGAGCAAACCCCCAACAACTGCGCTGCCTTGCCTATGCGCCGGAAGTGTCGGGCTGCATTAGCACTGCCAAGACCTGGGATGAAATGCTGGCGATGATCCGCGAGGCACTCACCGTCCAAATCGAGTTCCTGATCGAGGATGACGATCCTGTACCGAAGTCCATGTTGGCCGCCGAACGGGTCGCAGCCACCGCCACGACCCTGCGGGATTGCCGGCTATGCCGGTGCAGTCACTCGATCAGAACTTCCACGCGAATGCTGTTTTCGTGGTCGGTGACCTCGACAATCTTGCCGCCAACGCCGTTCGCCAACCCGGCGACCAGTTCGTCCACGTCAATGGCCTTGACCCCGGGCGCGTACTGGGAACCAATGCGCAAACCCAGTTCCAGCAGTTGAACGGGCAGCTGCGCTTGGGCCTTGACCCTCCCGCTGTGCAGGTTGCTGACCTTCAACCGAACCACCTTGCCGGCCAACGCCTTGGTCGCGAGGCGGGCCGCAACCGTGTCTTCCGGTCCCGTGGACCGGTCCAGGACGTCCAGCAGGCGAAAGGCTTCGTCCACCGTGATGGTCCCCGCATCAATCATCTTGAGGACTTGCAGGCGTTCTTGTTCTTGTACGGGCATGGACGGCACAACACTACAACACTAGGGGCTTAGGCGGCCTTCATCTTGCAACAGGCAACCGGTTTAGTTAGAACTGGCCCAGCAGGCCCTTTCGGCGAGCGATCCGTTCCGCCACCAGGTAGAGCGACAGGCCCAGGACGAACCAAATCAGCGAGTGGAGCACCAGTAGTGGGAGCAGACCGTCGGCCCACGCGTCGGCCAGCGTCAGATCGTCCAGTGTGACCAGCCTGGCCACCTCGATGCTCAGCGTGGAAGGGAGGGCCCGGGTGGCCGTCGTCATCCAGGCGGGGAAGACGGTGACCGGAACGATGGCGCCGTTCAGGAACAGCAACACGTTTTGGATGAGGTTGGCGAATGACAGGATGTTCTTGAACAGAATGGTCAGTCCGGCCACGACGAACCCAAGGCCGTACAGGCCGAACATCGTCAGGCCCATGACTGGGACCAGGCGCCAGTTGAGGCCCAAGTCCAGCCCGAACGCGAGCGTGATCGTCCCACCTCCCAGCAGAATGACAGCTGTCGTCCACGCGAAGTTCGAGAGAGTGCGGCCAAACAGCAGCGCGGCAAAGGGGGTGGAGCCCATGAACATCTGCTCGATCGTGCCCTGCTGCTGTTCTTCCCGCAGGGCATAGCTCATGTTCGAGATGGCGAAGATTGAGTAGGTCCAGATGCAGAACCCGACCAGGGTGAAGGCCAGATCCTCACTGTTGAACGTGCCGTTGCCGACGAAAAAGTTTATGCCCAGGAACACCATGAACAGGCCCACGACTTCGGACACCACGTTGAACTTGAAGGTCCACATCAGTTGCAGGCCCTTCCACGTCTCCGCGGCAATGCTCATGACATGGTTCAGTCCCGGTGGAACGGGACGCAGTGAAGCCGACAGCGGCTGAGCTTCGTGTCCGGTGGGATGGTGAATGGCCATCTCATTCATGGCTGGCAGTCCTTCGGGTCTCCTGGATAAAGATGTCCTCGAGCGATGGCATGGCTTGGGCAATGGAGTTGATGCGCGCCGGCCAATCGCTCATCGCGATTGCGATCGCGGTTAACGATGTGTTGCCGTTGGCCGGAATGCTGATTTGTGCTCCGTCTTCCTCCTGCTTGACGATTGCTCCCGGCCACTGCGCCGAGGCCCGCCAGCCGATTTCGACCGGGTCGCCCTCCGCCTGCACCAGGTAGAGCTCCTGCTTGTGCAAGCGCCTCAGATCCGCCACCGCCTGGTCGGTTACCTTCACACCGTCCTGGATGATGACCACGCGTTGGCACAGTTCCTCGGCCAGGTCCAGTTGGTGGGTGGTTAGAACCAAGGTCATGCCATAGCGGATGGACAGGGTGCGGATCCATTCCTTCACCGTGACTGCGGCCTCGACGTCCAATCCCAGCGTGGGTTCGTCCAGCAGTACGAGTCTGGGTCTGTGGATCAAGGCGCAGGCGATGGCGGTCTTTTGCTGCATGCCGCGCGAGAACATGCGCACCGGATCATTGCGGCGGTCCCAAAGATCCAGGTCCTCCAGCAGCACGCGGCCCCAATTGTGGACGGCGGTGGCGGGGATACCCTTGATTCGGGCCGAATAGGCCAGGTTCTGCAGGGGAGTCAGCCGCCAGTAGATGTTGCGCGTCCCTTCCAGGACGGCACCCATCAGCTGCATGACCCGGCGGGTCTGGCGATGGACATCGTGGTTGAGGACCGTGACGGTGCCCTGGTCCGGCAGGACCAGCCCGCACATCAACTTGATGGTGGTCGTCTTGCCGGCACCATTCGGGCCCAGGAAGCCGATCACTTCCCCTGTTGACACGGTCAGATTTAGGTTGGAGACCGCCTGCACGGTCTTGTTGCGCGACGCCCGATAGGACTTGGATAGATTTTCGATGGCAATGGCGTTCATGAGTGAACCTGTGGGGGTGGAATGCAACCGCCCGGAACTCCGGACCGTGAACCGGTCTCGGCTCAGGAACCGAGTGCCTGGAGCAGCTGGTTGGCTTCCTCAACGGATATCTTTCCCTCTTCCAGCATGCGCAGGATCATCATCCTTTCCTTGGCTTGTGCCTCCGGCGACACGGGCGGGGTCTGCACGGGTTCGGATTCGCGGGTCAGGAAGTCCAGATTGGGCTTCACTTCCTGTTCCCACACGGTGCGGGACCGCGTCTGAACGGTATCCATGGCCTCCTGCGCCGCCTTGACCGCCTCCTCCTGGATCTCGGAGAACTGCTCCTGCAGGTCGGCCCGTTTGTCCGATGTCAGCCCCTGCTCGTCCATGACCACGGTCAAACGGCCGGTTGCGGTTTCGATCACCCGTTCAATGTGTTGGCGTACCTGCTGTGCGATGTTCTCGATCGGTCCGGGACCGTCGGGTGACGCCTTGTCTTCACCGCCCGCCCTCGGGCGGTGGCCTGTGGACAGCGAAATCATGCCGCCGGCATTGAGCTGGAAGTTGACCGATCCGTCACCGAACACCTGTACCGAATTGCCGATGCCGCTCGACATGTGCACGGTGGCTCCGGCATCGACAGGAAGTTTCAATGCAATGTTGCCGCCTGCGTTGACCGAGTAGTCGGAGTCGCGGAGCGCCGACAGCTTCAGTTTGGCGTGGCCGCCCGCGTTCAGGCCGTCCATGCTGTTGACATCCTGAAAATCGATGTGGCCGCCCACGTTGCCCAGGAGCATGCGCCCCTTGATGCCGCGGCCTCGGGCATGGCCTCCCACATGGGGGATGGAAAGGTCTCCGCCGACAGCTTCGGCATTCAGGTGTCCGCCAACGGATCCGGTGGACGCGTCCTGTTCCACCCGTGCCACCGAGCAGTGGCCGCCAATGTCCTTCAGGAACACCGAGCCCAAGCTCCCGAGATGGGCGTGGCCGCCGATCGCGCCTCCTGTAACGCCCTCGGGCAGGTCGGAGACATCCACATGGCCCCGGCAGTCCTCAAGGTCCACACGGCTTTGGCGCGGTACCTCCACGGTTGCATCGCGTCGGATGCGCAGGTGGAACGTCTCGTGTCGGTCCTCCCATTCCAGAGTCTTGGCTCCCTTGCCGCTGACCTGCACGTCCTCAATGTCCCGGCCCCGGACGACCAGGGAGCAATTCTTGCCGGAACGAATGAACAGCTTGGGGCTGTCGCTGTTGACCGTGAGCGAGGTTGTGTTCATGGTTATCCTCTTGTGTTGGAGTTCGTCAGGCCCGGTTCTGTTGGTGGTCGCGCGATCCCAGGCTGATCAACGCCTCGTCAACGCTCAACTGGCCGGATTCCACCTGGGCAAGTACGTCCATACGGTCCGGTTCGGCGTCAAACCCGTCGGTACCGGATGGTGCTTCGAGTCCCAGGGCTTGGATGATCTCCTTGAGCCGGGACCTGAGCGTCGGATAGGAAAGGTTGAGTTCCTCCTGCATGCGGTTGAACTTGCCTTCACACTGGATGAAGGTCAGCACAAACTCGATTTGGTTCTGGTCCAGTGCCAGGAACGGCGACTTGACCTCGAAGCGACCGTCGAATGTGACATCCCCGTCCGGGCTGTAGAACCGGGTCACGATCACGGGCCCCCCGGTGATGGGGCATTGGGCTGGCAATTCGGGCATGGTCAGGCCTCCGGCCCGAGAGCCGCCCGTATGGTCCCGGTGCAAACGCAACGGTCTTGATACGGCACTTCCACAATCTCCATGTCTGCCTCCCTATTCTTCGAAAATATTGAAGTCGACATTGATAATATAACATTATCACTGCAATATACGCAACTTACAGTGTTGATGGTTGCAGAATCCTGAAGCCGACTTTGATCCCATCCGGATTCCGTGGTGCGGGAACGCAGTCGGTCCGGGTTGTGGGACCGGAGGCAGGGCCAACACCTGCGATCAGAGGCTTCCGTGGAGCAGTGACTTGACACCCAAACCCGGAGGACGCGGCTCGTACAACCCGAGGCAAGGCCGCGGTTTGGGATTGGTTCGGGACCGGTCCGAGTCACGCCGATCGGAATGCGGGCCGCTCCCTGTCAACAGATGTTGACCGCCGACTGGGCGGCATCAGCCTTCTTGCATGGCGCGCAACGCGTGGAAGCCCCGCCTGAAGGTGCTTCCCCCAAAAAATCCTCAGGCTCGGATGCGCCTGAGGATTGTGGAGCTGTCGTCGTGAGGCCGGGTTCAGGCCTTGGATCAACTGGACGCCGTGTTCGCGTCGTCCTTGTTGAACAGTTCCTTGATGCCGCCCAGGGCTCCGAGAACGCCGGAGGCTTCGTAGGGGATGAATATCTTGTTGGAATCACCCTGTGAAATGGCCTCCAGGGTGTCGAGGTAGCGGACCGCAATCAGGCGATCGTCCGGCTGGGCCTCCCGAATGGCGTTGAAAACCACGGTGATGGCATTGGATTCGCCGGTTGCTTCGGTCTCGACCTGGTATCGCTTGGCGTCCGCGGCCAGGCGCACGGCTTCGGCCGCGCCCTCCGCCTGCAGAATGGCGGCCTGCCGCTGACCTTCGGATTCCAGGATGGCCGCGCGCTTCTCGCGCTCGGCCTTCATTTGC
>JAAXGZ010000009.1 GCA_012271135.1 Caldilineales bacterium
TGGCTGCCGGGGCCCAGGTCGATGCACAGAATGTCGACGGCTGGACCCCCTTGCACTGGGCGGTGTGGCATGGGCATGCAGAAGTCATAGACATGCTGCTCGCTGCCGGGGCCCAGGTCAACGCACAGGATGTCGACGGCTGGACCCCGTGGCACAGGGCGGTGGAGAAAGGCGACACTGAAGCCGTGAAAGTCCTGCTGGCTGTCGGGGCGGATGCCAACGTACAGAACCCCGACGGCTGGACCCCCTTGCACAGGGCAGCTGCGGAAGGCCATGCCGAAGTCGCGAAAATACTGCTGGCTGCCGGGGCCCAGGTCAACGCACAGGGGAGCAACGGCTGGACCCCCTTGCACATGACGGTGTGGTATGGGCATGCCGAAGTTGCCGAGACCCTGCTCGCAGGTGGTGCAGAGGTGGAGGCGCAGGACTCCAACGGCTGGACCCCCTTGCACACGGCAGCTGCGGGAGGCCATGCCGAAGTCGCGAAAGTACTGCTGGCTGCCGGGGCCCGGGTCAACGCACAGGGGAGCAACGGCTGGACCCCCTTGCACGCGGCAGCTGCGGGAGGCCATGCCGAAGTCGCGAAAGTACTGCTGGCTGCCGGGACTCAGGACGACGCGCAGGGGAGCAACGGCTGGACCCCGTAGCACAGAGCGGTGGAGAAAGGCGACACTGAGGTCGTGAAAATGCTTCTGGCCGCAGGAGGCAATCCAGAGGCGGTTGCGGCCAATGGTCTGATCCCCATTCAACTGGCCGAGCTGCGCAACAATCAGGAATTGACAACCATCCTCGAAGCAGCGGTTCGGTAGGGCACCACACCGAACCGCCTGGTTGTTCCCAAATGGATGAGCAGGCAGCGGACCGGGAAGAACACCATCGGGTCACGGTCACGCATTGGTTCCACACAAATACAAAGCCTTGAGACTGTTCGGCCGGGGCGCGGGCACTTTCCTGTGACCGCCTACCGACACGCTCAGTGGCCTTTTAGCGCAGGTTGGTCAACAGCCCTGCCAAGCCATTTCGCCATCGCGTGCCCAATATGCGTGGTACACCATGCGACGGGCACAGCTTCAGGCATGTTCAACCACCTGAAACATCTACGTACATCCAACACCCGGAGAGGATAGACACTGGTCTCAATCCAGTAGTCCACTACTCCTGGACGCGCCCTGCTTGGGCACTGTTCTGGCGGGAATTCTGTAACCTGCCGTATCGTAACGGTGACGGCTCCAGACTGTTTGGACAACCCATCGGGTCAGCCACGACTTGGCTAAGGGTCCACAACTGGCTGTATGGTCTGACGCGGTGAGGACACCACCTGCCGCCACCGGTCCGGGTACCTGATTGCCATATGCAGTCACAGCCGACCGATGGTTAAGGCTGGCACCTCCACTCAGCTCTCAAGAGACGCGGGGCTCGGCAGGGGGGATTTCGTCCCCGAAGAATACCGCTGATGCCACGCTGAGGCGGGGTTCCCCTCAAACCGCATCCGGGACCGTCAGCCAATACCGGGACACGCGGCTTCCAGATTCAAAATCGCATCCCACTCCGCCAGCGGCAATCCGGCCACCCAGCCACTATGGAACGACTCCAGCTGAACCTGGTCCCATTCGGGCACCACCGTGCGGATTTCCTCGGGACACCGCTGCAGAAGTTCCGCATAGGCATGCTCCAACACCCGATACCCGGACGTGGGCGACCGCCCGAACTTCGGATGGGATGCAATCAGCCCCTGCTCCACCAACTTCACATCCAGGACATCCGACATCGCCTCCAGGAACCCCAGCTGCTCCTCAGGCGTTGTCCCCGGCCGCACCGCCGCCTCCACCAGGTAACCCATCTTCGGCCACATGGTTGGCAGGTCGCGGAACCGATGCATGATCCACTTGTCGTACGGGTAGAACCTGCGTTCCAGCATGAAGGCCATCTGCACGGCCCAGCGTATGCTGCGGCTGGCGGTGATGTTGGCATAGTAGTGATCATCCCGCAGCAAGGCACGCTGCAAGGCATACACTCCCATTCCGGAGAAGTAGCGGCACCAATGGGCCAGCCGCCGCATGCGCACAGGTTCAGGCCAGTAGTCCGCGAAGGCGCGCCGGATCTCGGTGAAGCGCCCGGAGTCGTCCCGCCAGACCCACCCGTTGGTCACGTGGGTCACTTCCTCCTCCGCAATCGACAGCCATTCGGCCAACGTCTCCGGCACCCCCGGCAGGCCAATGGTCCGCTGCATGAATCCTTCCAGGCTGTCCGGAGCCAAGCCCGCCCCCGCCACATGTCCTTCCCGCAAGGCCATGCCTAGAAACATCTCGGGCAACGCACGCGAGACGACCTCCCGCAGCTCCTCGGCATGGGCTTGAAACAGTCGTTCCGGCATCAGGGCGTCGATGCGCAAGCCGAACTGGTGATCGCGGGAGTGTTCGTCGTCAAGGCCCAGCGCCTCCGAACCGTAACCAAACAGGCCGAACGCCGTCTCGGCCGCCACCTCCGGAAACCGCGTGTCGAGAATTGGTTGTACCACCTCAACAAACAGCTGTCTGCTCTGCTCCACAATTTGGCTGGCCATCTAACCTACCCCTATATTATGATTATAATGTTCTATGTTTCAGCGATTGCCCGTGCCCAATGACCTCTGAACCTGGATTGCCGGCGGGACACAGCCCCGTGCCCCTGACCGAAACCGTGCTGGTGAACGGCAAGCCCGTCCTCACCCTTAAGGAATTGGTGTCTCCCTCCATCCACACGCTGATCGTCGGCATCAATCCACCGCCGCCCGCGGTGGCAGCGGGACACTACTACCAAGGCCGGCTGGGCCGCCAGTTGTGGCGCTGCATGCGCGTCGCCGGCATCGGCAACCTGCTCGAGAGCGACCGCGGCCAGGAAGACTCGGTCCTGTTCCATCAGGGCTTCGGCTTTATGGACCTCGTGCGGCGGCCGACCGCGCGCGCCAGCCAACTGCGCTCCGACGAATGGCGGCAGGGAGGCGATTCCCTGATCCAACGCGTGGCCGCCCTTGCATGCAGACCTTGCGTGGTTATGGTGTACAAGAGCGTCGCCGACATTGCGGGTGGCCGTTTCCGCGAACTGGGCTATCGTACCTTTACCATTGGCTGCAACCAACGCCGATTCCGCGAGGAACGCTTTCACGAGCTGGCCTTTTGGCTCCACTGCAATGCCCTGCCCATGCCTACGACCATCGACCTGCCGGTCAACGGGTAAACCCGAACGATGCCCTTGACCCGTCGCCATCTGGTTCTCGTCAACGGCTGGTTCCTGCAGCGCCCGACTACCGGATCGGGTCAGTACCTGACAGCACTGCTGAGGGAATTCCCGGCCCTGCAAACCGAGGTCCGGTTGCGCACGCTCGTACCCTTGCCGGCCTCTCGGGCCGGCAGTTGGACTCCGCCGCCGGACTTGCCGAACGGCATGGAGTTCCTGCCCGTCCCGTTGCCTCCGGGTCCCGAACCCATAGCCAAGATCTGGTGGGAACAGGCTGCCTTGCCGCTGCAGTGCCTGCGGCACCGGGCCGCGATCCTGTGGAATCCCTACTGGTCCGCACCTCTCTGGAACCCGGTACCGGTGGCCGTAACCGTTCACGACGTAGTACCACTGCTCCGCCCGGAATACCGGCAGCACCCCCGACAACGCATCTATCTGATCCTCAACCTGCTGGGGTTGCGCAAGGCGCGGGCGGTCATCACCGTCAGCCATGCCGGTGCCGACGCCCTGCATCGACACGTGCCGGAGTTCCGGGGTGAGATTGCCGTTGCCCTCAACGGTGCGTCGTCTGGACCCTCAGCCCCACCCGATCCGGCACGCATCCGCGATTTGCGCTCGACGTATGGACTGCCCGAGCGGTTCTTCCTTTATCTGGGTGGTTTCGAACGCCGCAAGAACGTGACTGCCATTCTGAAGGCCTACCGCTGCTATCTGAACCTGGGTGGTGACCCTGCAGTCAAGCTGGTACTGGCCGGCCGGCTTCCGGTCCGCGATACGGCCGTCCTGCAACATCCTGCTCCGCTGATCCGGGACCTGGCCTTGGACGGCCAGGTCCTCCTTACGGACCGGGTGGACGAAGCGGTCAAGTGGGATCTTTACCGCATGTCGCTGGCATTCCTGTTTCCCGGCCTGGCCGAAGGGTTTGGCCTGCCGGTCGCCGAAGCCATGCAGGCCGGGACGCCGGTTGTCACCAGCCGCTACTAATGGGGCTTAATCCTCACCCGGGACGAAGCAGAGCGATGTCTCGGTTTCGGCCGGGTGATCCAGACCAAACAGGTCCGTCACCTGCCACGAAGCGGGTTCCTGCTGGATGATGGGCAGCGCGGTCTGACAGGCCAGCACCGGGTCGGCATGTTGCGCGTAGGCCGAACGCCAGGCGTCCGCGATGCGGACATGGATCGCCTCGGTGCCCACATCGCCTTTCATGTCCTCCAGGGTCAATATGCTGGACCGCATGTCCCCTGCCAGCCCGTGCACCTGGACTAGGCGGAACCAGGCGAGGCCGCGCAGCAGTGCCTTCTCCCGATCCGGATTGGTGCCCACAATGCTGCACGTGGTGAGGGTTGGGTTGTCGAGAATGTCGCCGTACATCTGAATTGCGGGACCGTAGCCGTAGTAGGGGCCCCCAGCCAACAGATAGTCCGCTTCAACCAGGTTCAGGCCAAGGCAGCGGCTGTCCGGGTCCAACGGGTCATACTCAAACCAAACCCGGTGGAACGGCAAGCCGTCGATGCTCTCCCATAACTCCACGTGGCTCACCTGAACGTCGGTGTCCAGCAAACCGGACACACCGCCTTCCAGGACAATCTGATAGCCGTCGCCGGGATTGGTGTCCGGCACCGGTGCCAGCCTCGCCGTGCCGTTGGTGATGACGGCTCCCTTGCCGATAAAGTTGTTGACTGTGTCCCCGTTCCAGGTAAGGACTTCCACGGTCGACAGGCACACCGCGTTGCACACCTCGTCCACCCAGGCTAGTTCCGGCTTCGTGTCGTTGTTCAGGTCCTGCAGCGCCAACAGGGACGGCAGACCAACCACGGCCGGTTCGAAAATCAGGTTGGAGGCGTTGCCGAACGACCCGTAGTAGACAGCCAGGCGGCCACCGTAGCCCTCGGGTCCCAGGCCGTTGGTCTCCTTGCGCCCCACGATCACCACCGTGTCGTCGTGGCCATCACCGTTCAAATCCAACTGCGACAGAGTCCCGATGCTGTCGGAGACCACCTCGCACAACCGCAGCCATGTCTCCACCAACAGCAGATCCCCCTGGAGTCCGTTGAGCAGGCTCTCAATCATGCGCGGATAGCCGTCCAGCGTGCCCGGGCACTCGGGCAGGTCATCGGAGGCCGCGAATGCTTCGGGGGACAGGTTGCGCAGTTCCTCGGCATTGGGGAACAGGGACAACCCGGCCGGAGGTGTGGATACCTGGGGATCCACCGCCGATTCGATGTCAAGACGCTGTCCAAACTCGCCTTCGATCACCGGACACACGGCATCCGGGGTCATGCCGGGGTTTGACCAGCCAAACAGGCCGAAGGGCTGCCAAGTTGCCGGATGCGCCTTGGCCCAGGCCTGCGCGGCGGCACAGCCCACGATGGGATCGTCCGCGCCGGTATAGGCCGCGAGCCAGTTCCGTCCCAGGCCGGTGAACGGCGATGCCGGATAGGCCTGCTCCAGCACGTTGACAATCTCCGCCGCCACATCGGGCTGTTGCTGATACGACGCGATGACAGCCAACCGCAGAAGGCTGAAGGCCCGCATGAAATCCTGTTCCGTGGCGTCGTGCCAAACCTGCAGGCTGTCATCCGCCAAGACCTGCCGGTACAGCTGTTGGGCACTGTGCAGGTCCTGGTACGGGGACTGCACGGTTTTCAGATGCGCCTCAAGCACCACATGGTACAGGTGGGTAGTGGGACCGAATTCCAGGGCCTGCAACGCAAAGGGCTGTCCTTGGCGGCTGGCCCAAATCTCCGTGCGCGCTCGTTGGGGGCCGGCCCCCTCGGCCTGATGCACACCGCCCTGCAGGCGAATCGCCAGGCCATCACCCAAAACGTCGGCATCCATCAGACGCACATCCGCGTTGACCATGGAAATCGGCGTCTCGGTCCAGTCGCGCCAGGTCGCCGTCTTCTGATCCCAGCTCATGGCATGGACGCGGGTGTAACAGGCAACCGCCCCGCAGGACTGATCCGTCCAGACCAGATCCCGGCGCAAGTCGGAGTTGACATCCCCGGCCGCGAGCAACGACACGCGTCCCGAAGCCCTAGTCTGCAACGCCGGTTGCAGGTTTTCCCCAAGCCAATGCAGCAGCAGCAAATCGGTGCGCTCCGGTGCATCGGGCTCCGAACTGCCACTCTCCAACGTGACCAGCAGATCGTTGAAACCGTCGCCGTTGATGTCCTGGCCGTCCAACAACTCGCCCACGATCAGATTGCACAGACCGGCGCTGCGGGCAATACCCTGTGCCTTGCCCTGCCAGTAGTCGAGGGCACTGCGAATGAAGTCCGTGTACCCGGCCGGAGCCGTGCAAACCGGCGGCGGCAGAGCGGGATCGGGGATCAGGCTGCCGCCGACAGCGTCCTCCGACTGCAGGCCCGGCGCGTCCGGCTTAACCCGGTAGCTCTGCGGAACCACCACGCCTTCCGGCAGGCTTGCCATGGCCACGGACGGGTCGAACTCGAAGGAGTTCCGGCTGTCTGCCTCCGCATTGAGCAACGGAACGAGAAGCCGCACTCCAACCGCCAGGGATCCTGCACTGCCACCCAACTGGGGATTGGTGGCCACCAGCAGTCCAACCGATACGTCGTACGTACTGGCAACCGATGCCAGGCTTTCTCCCGGCTGCACATCGTGATACCGCGGCTGCCCGGTGGACGGTACCAAAATTTGCTCACCGGTGTACAGAAGATCGAAGTTGCGAACTGCCTGCGGATTGACCTGCTGCAGCAGGGAAATAGTTTGTCCGGTCGCCTGGGCAATGGCGAACCAGGTGTCGCCGGGCTGTACATAGTAGGTATAGCCGCTGACCCCGGTCTGGGCCAACGACACAGCAGTCTGGCCTGTGGCTGGCCACAGGCAGGCTACAACCAGGATTTGGACGACAAACCGGACCCATCCAGACCGGGGACACACAAAAAGATCAGGCGGGAACCTGCCCCTCTTCGCACGCCGGCTCGGATGAAACAGCTGGGAAGTGATTCGCACGAAGGATTGTTGGGGTTTGCGTGGATGCGTGCCTGCCCCGCGCTGCGGAGGCGGGCTTGACCGGAGGGACGCAAACCGGGTGATGAAGGCGGCGAAACGCGGGAAATCGTATCACAGCAGCCGACACCCGGCATTCGCTCCGGGCACTGCTGCTGTCGATGTCATGCCATCTTGACGGCCGGCAGCCGAGAGTCGGTTATATTCAGGCAGTGAAGGCCGAATCCCTTAACATGTCAAACAACAACCGGAATACCGGCATGCCACAGTCGATGGCGGACAATACCGCCTCCGATGCCGTCCGATCGGACGTCTCGGCATGGCGGGAACTGGCCGAACTCATGCTCGCGGGCCATTCCCCGCTGGCATTCGCCGCCGGACACCTGCTCCTGGCGTTGCAGCCGCTGATGACAGTGCTGGGGGTGTCGGTACCCAGGGCCAGAATCCTCCAACTCATGGGATTGCCCCCCATGGTCCACCACCCGGAGCAATCCCATCCCGATGATGCGTAGATCGTCGTTGGTGGCGTTTTGGTGCCGTGCCGGCTATGAGGCAATGGAGGCTGCCCGGCAGCCAATCCTTTGGCTTGCAGGGGATCTGACCGGAGCCGGACAACTTCAAGTGCATGCGGCTTTGGAAGAATGGCACCGCCAAGCAGCCCGGAACACCGGAGCCGCGTTCTGCTGCGGAGGCGACGGACTGGGTTGGCTGCTGGCCTCGTATGCCCTGGAATCCACATCGCCGGGAGCCCCACCGCGGCTTCGCAACCCTTCACCGCCCGGCGTCGCCTGGTGCGGCCCCACACGCGGCATGGCGACCTCGGCCCTGAACATACAATCACGACGGGGGATGGTCAACGGGATCCTGCAGGGCAGGGAGCCCGATCCGCCCCATCTGCAACATTCCCTGGCCGCGGCCACAGCGCACGATCGCCAGGTGATGCTGAACTCGGCCCGGGCTCCAGCATGGAGTCCGGAAACCTTTCCGGACAGACACGGCCCCGCACCCAGGACCCACCTGTGGGTACGGTGGGTGTGGCTTGTGATCACGCTGATCTGGCTGGCAAGCAATCTGGCCCGCTTCATGGCCGGCCAATAGGGGCGACCCATCATTCGGCACTCTTTTCGATCCGGATGGCTGCACGCGTCCCGGTGGATCGTGTTCGCCGTCGTGGCCGCATGGGTTCTGCTGGACCGGCTGGTTGGTCCGTTGCAACTGGGATCAACCCAGCTTGTTCTTGTACCCGTGTACTCCGGTTATGTAACGCTGGCCGCCCTGGCCCTGCTGGCCGGGCTCGTTCAGGTATGCCTTTTCCATGTGCGCCGCGTATGGCTGGCCGAGGAAGAGTGGCTTTATAGCCTGATCCTGCTGGCTGCGACCATTGGCGTCATAACCATGGGCATGTTCGGCGGACAGGGTGTTGCGAGCCTGCAACTGGGTTGGGTGTTCCGCTGGGTGATCGCCCCGGCCGAAGAAGCCCTGATGGCGGCCACGTTTTTTAGTTTGGCCGGGGCCTACATCTTGGCACTGCGCAGGCGCCGAACGGGCCATCGCTGGTTTGCCATAGGCTTCCTGGCGGTCCTGGCGTTGCAACTGCCGTGGCTGCAGCCACTCATGCCGCAGCTGGCCCAACGCTGGCTGGATGATTCCTTCGCCCTGTTCAGTACTCCGGTCATCAGGGGCGTGCTCCTGGGTACCGTCATCGCCGCTTGCGCATTCCTGGCACAGCACCTGATGCCCGACGCTGGACACCATGGCCCGGATGATGCTTCGGCACCTCAATATGACACTTCGGAGACCTGAGCCGCCATGCCCATGCGGCAAATCGGCTGCCGACACTGCGGCCACGAAAATTCCGTCCGCGAGCCCTACTGTCTCGCATGCGGCGCCCGTCTGGAGTACGTCGGCAGGGAAGACACGACCGGGGCGGACGACATGCAGCCTCCGGTGGATCCTCCGACACCACCTGCGGTGCCGACCAAACCCGTGGAGGAGCCACCCCGGCAGGAGGAAACTTCAGGCCGTCCGGTCATCTCGGATCTGGAAGGTCTTCTGCCGCGACCGGAACTTCCGCACCCGTTTGCATGGCAGGATCCCGTCGCCGACGACAGAGCCTTGAGCCCGGAAACTGTCCAGCGCCTGCAGGGCCTTCCCAGGGTGGGGGTTCCGGCCGGCGCCACCCAAGACACGGTGCGCGGGGTCTTCCCACGTTTTGCACAGGTCCGATGGTCCATGCTGTTCCTGCTGGCGACAGCCTTGTTGACAACGATCCTCGACCCCGGCATCGGCAAGGGCGTGCCCTACCAATATGGGGGCAGCCCGCCCGCGGCCCGTCACCTCACCGAACTCAACGAAGTGTCACGCGTGCTGGTATTTTGGCAAAACCACCCGGGAGTCGCCGGGGAATTGGACACGGCGGTTGCACCCGTGCTGTCAGTATTGTTGCGGTCCTCCACATCCCTGGCCTTTTTCAGTCAACAGCCCTTGGCACTGCCGCGGGTCCAGACCGTACTCAACGATGTCCGCACTGCATTGCTCAGGAATTTGCCTGAAGGAACCATGCCCGTCGGCATGACAACGGTCTTGGCAATGGCGTATTGGCCGGGAGGACCCGCTGCTCTCCCCGCCATGGCATCGAACGGCGGTACGGATGTGGCCAACGAAAATGGTGGCAATCCAGCGTCCGGATCCGGGGTACGGGGGCAACTGAGGGCTTCGGACTACAACCTGCACCTCATCGTCACCGATCAGGCCCTTGACGTCGTTCACTGGCTGGAACTCGTTTCACCCGCAACACAGGTGCCGGTCCTGGCGGTAACCAGCGCGGCGGCGGCTCCCCTGCTTGGCCCCTATCTTGAGACAGGCCAACTGGCGGGAGTCGTGAGCGGCATCGGCGACGCGCACCACCTGGCGGAACCTCTTGCGGGCAGCGCAGCGGAGGACCTGACGCGGCACACGCTTGTCATGTCGCGTTTCCAAAGCTGGCTGTCCATCGCCTTGGTGCTTGTCGTCCTCGGCGCACTCCTGGTGCGCGGCATGGCACCGCAATCGTGAAACCGGTCCCAATCAATGGAACCGGACGGCATGGAGAAAATCGGACTTTGGGTCGGCCTGTGTATGTCCCTGGGTCTGTTCAGCATGATTTGGCGCGAACACCGCATTGCCAGGCTGCTGCAATATGTACTGGTGGGGGCAACCGTCGGCTGGCTGTTCGTTTTGGTTTGGACATCCCTGCTCCAGCCCCGGATTGCGGTCCCCGTCCGCACGGGCGAATTGCAGGCGGCGGTTACCGTACCGGTATCGCTGTTCCTGCTGCTGGCCTTGGCAACCTGTCTGCCCCATCCTCCGGCACCGACCAGTCTCCTGAACCCCTACGCAGTGCCGATCCGAATCCTGAAGGCGGCCGCTTCCCTGGCGGCCACCGCGATCCTGGCCTTCACCGCGGCAACCCTGGTCGGCGGGATGCTGGTGGGCACCCTGATTCCACAGATGACCGTTGCTACCCGAACCGGGTGGCAGTTGCTGGCCACCTCGCTCCTTACCGGTCTGACGCTGCTGGCCGGCGCAACTGCGGGGCACAGGATCAAAAACCTGCCGGACAGGGTGGCAGGGGTGGTCCAAAGCGTGGCTGCGCTGGGTCAGCCGCTGTTGATGCTGACCGCCGGCATGGTGTTCGCCCGCTTGATGACCTCCCGCATGACCTTGCTGGGTGCTTTTCTGGAAGGCCTGCTTGAGTCGTTGGACTTGCTGTCGCTGACCGATTGGCTGGTTCGACTGGGTGGTTGACCCGATGCCGCACCCCGTACGCGTCCTGGGCCGATCGCCTCCATGACGACTACCCTTTGCCTTGGGCTCGAAGCCCATCGCGTGCACGCTGCAATCTGCGAGAAGCATGGGGACCAGGAGCAACTGATCACCTGGCACGCCCTGGACCTTGACCAGCCCTTGCTGCCGGAGCGCAACATGCCGTCGGCCACAGACCCTGCCCTGGCATCCGTCGCCACGGTGCTGGATCACGTCGGCAGTCTTGTGGGAGCCGAGATCCGCCGGCCGGAGCCGAATGCGGAGCCGAGGACCGTCCCGGGCGCATGGCGCATGGATCGCCTTTACCTGACGCTGGACCCATTGCCTCCGCTCCGCGTTTGGCTCTGTGCCCTGACGCCCGTCTGGCAGGAGCCGGCCGAGACCATCGTCCAGTCCGCGGCAGGCCATTTGCTGGGAACCACCCTGATGTCCGACACCGTGCGGCCTCTTGAGTTTGTCCATGACCTTGAGCAGGCGGCTCCCGATCTGATCCTGTGCTGCGGCGGTTACGACATTGCGACGGAGATGCAACCCAACCTGATCAGAATGGCCCAACTCCTGGGTGTCGCCCTGACAGAACTCGGACCGTCCTTCACCCTGATCCTGTTCGCCGGCAACCGAAGGGCCGGGGCGGCGTTCACGCGGATTGTTCAGGACGCATCGCCGCGGACACCCGTGACCGAGGCCGACAGTCCCATACGCTTTGATGCCGCCGCCTCGGCCGGGAGTGTCCACAAGGCTCTTGTGCAGGTTCGTTCCCGGGATGCCCGGGCCCTGCGCCTGAAGGACATCCTAGTGCGCCACCTGACGCCGGCCGCGTCACCCCATACCTTTACGTCCAACTTCTCCCGCCTGTGCCAACTAACCCTGACAGCCACCGGGCAGCCTTGTCCGGTCCGCAATGTCTGGCACGGGGTTGACCAGCGGTTCGACCTTTTCCACCCTGCCGCCAATCCCTCGGATTGGCGGCCCGTGTGGAGCCCCGGTCCCGGACCGGCACCGGCCACCCTGGGTTGGCCCGAACCATGGATCGAAAGCGGAATCGCCCCCCTCCGCCGTGTTCCGGAACCGGCGCCCATCCGGGATGAACGGGGGCTCTTGCCGGTTTTGGCCCCACTGATCGAGGCGGATCCGGCCGGAAGCTGGCCCATGCTCGAAAGGGAGTTTGGCATGCCGCCTCCAAGCTGAAGCCCGGACGCGCAGCGACCCCGGATAACCGGGGCCGCTGCAGGATGCGCGGGACGGCGCTCGATAAGCGGGAATGGTTTGATCGCCGATATCAGACAGGTACCGGCGAGATGGGGCGCGGTCCCTGGATGCGGGTACCGATGCCGATCAAAAGCCGGGCGGTCCACTGCCGCAAGGGCGACGCAACCGGTGGCTTCCGCAAACGCTGGACCTCTCGGGCCCTACGCTGTGCAGCAGCCGCCTTCAGCCGTTCCTCGTACATTTCCCGAGCGACGTACTGGTCCAGGTGATTCATGTGTTGCTCCTTTCTGCTGACCAGACCCCAACGACATGGAGTGTCGGACGGCCCTGTTGAAGCCGGGTGCAAAGACCGTACCAACCGTGTGCAATCCCGCAGGAGGTGTGATGCGTAGGGGTGTACCGCCCGTGACGGGCGTCCCCGGCATGCTCTCGGTGCCGGGTGTCGGCTATAATCCGGCCCGGTTGAGAGCTTGAATGAACCGTCTGTCTCTTGTTGACCCTTGCGGCAACTTAATGATGAAGAGGAGAGCCAATACCGCCCAAGGGTTCGCTGTGAGCCCACTGTCACAGCCTCCGCGGCTTGGATGTTCCAAGCCGGTGGTGGAGATTCCGCCACCACCACACGGCAGGAAGGTTTCCTGCCGCAGGCACATGGCCACGACCATGCTCATGCATCGCAATCGACCGAACGACGGACGCACGGTGGCAGGTCGTCGGATTCGCCGGGTTCGCCGGTTTACCGCAAGGCGCGCGCAGGGCCTGGGGTTGTGTGTCGCCGGTTTCAACCCGGCCGCGGTGGCGACTGCTCCACCCGGACTCGAGTTGCAAGGGACTGCAAGCCCTTGTCAACCGAGAGCGAATAACCTGAAAACCAACAAGTTTTAAGGAACAGACCATACCCATGGCCATGTCCGCCCCCACCTCCGAAGCAGCCTCGATGGAACCAATTCGCTTCACCGGCTTCAAGCGCAACGTCGCGGCATCGGTGGGCCTGATCCTGGGCGGCGGCCTTGCGTTCACCATGAACCTGACCGACACCTTCTTCGCGGAGGCGATTGCCTGGAGCTTTTTCGCTTGGGGCGTCCTGCTGCTCTATTCGAACCTGCTGGAAATGAACGAGACCTTCATCGTGTCCAGCGAGGGCCTGCAGGTGCGCAATCCGTTCCGGTTGTGGGCCATGAACAAGTTCTGGACGTGGGACAAGATCGAACGCGTCGACATTTGGGTTCGCCGATTCGATCCCACCTACGAGAACATCTATCTGCAGGTTTATCACAATGCCGGGGACGAACTGGACCCCGGCATCCTGCAACGGGAAGACACCCGCTACCGTGCAGAACTGGCCAGCCTCATCATTGAGAAAGCCGGCCTCAAGGCTGACGAGCACGATGTCGCGGACCTGACCGATCTGCCTGCGGTGCAGCCGGCACGCTACAAATGGACCTGACCCGGTCTCGTGTCGGTTCGTCCGGCGAGCGGCCAGATCCGTTTCCAACCACGCTTGCAGGCTGATCCCGACGGCTCAACGCCGACATTACGGGTCAATCAGACAATATCCCCGACGCGCGCGAACCCACCGTCGGGTACCTGTGCCCGGTTGAACCTCCGGCACCGTCGGCCATGCGGCCGGCGACAATTCAGCTGCGATCGCGGCGCGAGGCAAACCTGCGTTCCACGCGGCGCCACATGCTGCGCGCGGCGCCGGCGCGGTAGGCCGCCTGCTGCCGGGCCCCCTGCCACCAGTGACGCGACACATCCTGTTGCGAAACCGACCAGTTCACGGCCAGAGCTCCCCAGCTGAGGCCCCCGCCAAACCCGACCAGAACCAAATTCTTGCCCGGGCTGATCCGGTCCTCGGCCAGGGCTTCACACAGGGCAATCGGTATCGAAGCCGTGCTGGTGTTGCCGTACTCGGCAATATTGATGAAGACCTTCTCGGGCGGGATCTTGAGCTGCTTGATTACGCTGTTTTGAATGATGCGGCTGTTGGCCTGGTGCGGAATCACCAAATCCAGGTCGTCCAGTGTCCAGCCCTGCTTCTGCAAAACCGACCGCGTTGCATCCGCCATCACCCGCGTGGCAAACCGGAACACGGCCGGACCGTCCATGCGGATGAAATGCTCACCGCTGCTGACCGTCTCCAGAGTTGCCGGACGGGCGCTGCCGCCGGCCGGCAGGGTCAGCAGATCCCCCCCGGATCCGTCACTGCCCAGTTCGCAGGCCCCGATGCCGCCCTTGACATCGCTGGCCGCAATCAACAGTGCCCCCGCGCCGTCACCGAACAGGATGCAGGTCGACCGATCGGTCCAGTCGACGAACCGGCTCATCACCTCCGCCCCGACAACCAGGACATATTCCGCATCCCCCGCCACAATGGCCGCCCTGGCCATGGCCAGGGCATAGACAAATCCCGAACAGGCGGCACTCAGGTCATAGGCACCGGCGTTGATGCAGCCCAGATCGTCCTGGATTTGGCTGGCGGTGGATGGAAACACATGGGTCGGCGTGCTGGTGGCACAGATGACGAGGCCCACCTTCTGCGGCGGGACCCCGGCCACGTCCAGGGCCTGCCGTCCCGCCTGGGCTCCCAGCGTAGCCGAGGTTTCGGACTCGTCGGTCACGATGTGGCGCGACACAATGCCGGTGTGCTGCCGAATCCATTCGTCGGACGTGTCGACAATATTGGCCAGGTCGTTGTTGGTAACCACCTTCCTGGGAGTCACATAGCCCCAACCCACCATCTGGGCGTACGGGCCGTGGGCCGGGAACGTGGCCAGGGGATCCGTCCGGACCTGCGCGACCGGAGTGGACGCGCCGTTGGCGCCGTTGACCATCGGCACCGACACCGTGTCGTCCGCGGGTCCCGTTCCGTTTTGGATGACGGCCATAGTGAAAGCCCTTGCCGAACCGGGCGCCCAGGCACCTCAGTCCGGCTTGCTGAAGATCATGCTGGAGTTGTTGCCGCCCAGGCCGATGCTGTTGTTCATGGCGGCTTGCACCGGCCGTTGCTGCGCAACGTTGGGAGTGTAGTTCAGGTCGCAGTCCGGATCCGGGGTGTGCAGGTTGATGGTCGGAGGCACCGTGTCCTCGTCCACCGACTTGACCGCCATGATGGCTTCCACGGAACCGGCGGCCCCCATCAGGTGGCCCATCATGCTCTTGGTGCTACTGATGTTGACATCGTACGCATGCTCGCCAAAGACACCCTTGATGGCGTGGGTTTCGACCTTGTCGTTGAGCTTGGTACCGGAGCCGTGCGGGTTGATGTAGTCCACATCGCGGGCATCAATCCCCAACAGCTGCTTGGCATGGTGGAGCGCCACGCGCATGGCATTCTGGATGCCGATGCCGTTCTTCTCCATGGCTACCATGTCGTTGCCATCGTTGCTCATCCCCCCGCCGGCCACCTCGGCGTAAATCCGGGCGCCGCGGGCGCGGGCGTGTTCCAAGGTCTCCATGATCATGATCCCGCAACCCTCGCCGATGACGAACCCATCCCGTTCGTTGTCGAACGGCTTGGCGGCCTCCTCCGGCATGTCGTTGTTGGCACTGAGCACGCCCATGGCATCGAAACCGGCCACCATCGGCGGCACGATGGCTGCTTCGGAACTGCCGCAGATGGCGACGTCCACGGAACCGAAGCGCACTTGGTCGAACGCTTGGCACAAGGCCGTCAGGCCCGTGGAACAGGCGGTCGTGACCCCCATTGTGGGGCCCTGCAGTCCGTAGCGGACCGCAATGCGGGAGGCCAGGCTGTCCACCAGCATGCGCGGCACCAGAAACGGCGACACCCGTTGCATACCGCGCTTGAGCAGGGTCTTGACCGAATTGGTGTAGTCCTCGATGCCGCCCACGCAACTGCTGATAGTGACCCCCACCCGTTGGATGTCCTCCCGCGAGAACTCCAGGCCCGCATCCTTGATGGCCTCCTGGACGGCTGCCACGCCAAAGCGGGAATAGGTGTCGAGACTGCGCGATTCCTTGCGCGACATGAAGTTGAGAGGATCGAAGCCCTTCACTTCGGCGGCGATCTTGGATTTGATTTCGCTGGGATCGAACCGGGTCATGGGCCCGATGCCGGAGCGGCCGGCCAGCACATTGTCCCAGGTTTCGACAGCTGACAACCCCATGGGGGTCAGGGCGCCCAAACCGGTAATCACAACACGACGCGGAAAGGGGCCCGTGGCGGAGAAGGTCATTTAACTCGTCAGCCTCACTGGCTGGTGACGCGGATTAACACTTAATCTTACACTTACAGCCCCTGACAACTGCTGTTCCCGACCGGTTTGGACCCGCGGAGTGCCGTCACGGCCTGGCGGATGCGTTCACTGGTGAACGGCAAATCACCGAGATTCACCCCCACCGCGTCCCGGATGGCGGAGGCTAGGGCCGGTGCCGTGGGCAGCAGCGGCATCTCGGCCATGCCCTTGACACCGAGCGGATGTTCCGGAGCGCCGTCCTCGACGATCACGGGCACGATGCGGGGGGGCATGTCCAAGGCGGTCGGCAGCAGATAGGTCTCCAGCCCCCGGTTCAGGACCCGCCCGTTCTCCACACGCAGGTCCTCCCAGAGCGCCCAGCCCAGCCCCTGGGCCACGGCGCCGGCCACCTGACCCTCGATCTGTTGGGGATTCACGGCCCGGCCCACGTCGTTGGCGGAGACGATCTGGAGGACCTGCACCTTGCCGGTCTCGGGATCAACGTCCACATCCACCACCTGGGCACAGTACCCGAGCGTATAGAAGGGGTTTCCGCGGCCCGTCTCCGGATCCATGGCCGTGGTCCTGTCCGTCCTGAACACATGCTCGCCGCGAGCCGGACGCTCCTCGTCCTCCCACTGCGCCAGGGCCTGTCGCACCGCACCGTGCAGGGCCGCGCCCGTGTATACCGTCAGGCGGGAGGCGGAGGCGCTGCCGCTGGATTCGGCGTCGTCCGTGCTGGCCGCATGCAGGTGGACCCGCTCCAGGTCGATGTCCAGCAGGTCGGCGGTCATCTGCCGGAAGGCGGAGTGCGCACCCTGACCGAGATCCGCGCCGACCGTGCCCACATGCACATCCTCCACCTCGACTCCCCCGTGCAGCTCCACCCAGGCGTGGCACTCGTCCACCGTGCCATGACCGAAACCAATATTCTTCACGGCCAGCGCGAGACCCCGCCCGCGCCGGGGACCGGGCGCCCAGTCCCTGGTCAGGGGATCCGGGGGCGGCAGGCGGGTGGCCGCGGCCACCACCGCTTCCAACACCTCGGCGGCCTGGCAGCCGGGAGGCACCGGCGACCCGGTACACATCAGCGAACCGTCCGACCACAAATTGCGCCGCCGCAACTCCGCGGCATCCATCCCCAGTTTGCAGGCCAGTCGGTTCATCAGGGACTCGATCATGAAGGCGCCCTGCGGACCACCGAAACCGCGAAAGGCGCCGGTAACCGGATTGTTGGTCACGGCCAGGCGCGCCGTGATGCAAACCGCGGGAATGTTGTAGGGACCGGCGGCACAGACCGCCGTGTTGCCCAGCACCGCGGGACTGGTGCTGGCATAGGGACCGGCATCGCCCAGGATGTCCAGCTCCAGGGCCGTCAACCGGCCGTCGCGGTCGGCCCCGAGAATGCCGTCAAAGACAAACGGATGACGCTTGTGCGTGTGCTGCAGACTGTCGCGCCGCTTCCAGGCCGCCTGCACCGGTTCGCCCGTTTTCCATGCCGCCAGTGCCAGAACCACCTGCAGGTGCACATCCTCCTTGCCGCCAAAGCCGCCGCCAATGGCCGCATAGGAGACCTGGACGCGATCCTCGGGCAGCTGCAGGGCCGCCGCAATCTGGTGGCGGTCGTCGTGCAGCCACTGGCCGCCGGTTCGCACGCAGATCCGGCCCCGGTCGTCCAGCCAGGCCGAGCCGGCCTCGGTTTCAATGTAGGCATGTTCCTGCCACTGCGTGCTGCCCCGCATGGAGACGGTCACGGGCGAACGGGCCAAGGCTTCTTCCCAGTCCCCATGGCGGATGTTCTGCCGGCACAGCAGGTTTGACCCGCGTGCCAGGGTGGGGACGGGCCGCGCGTCGTAGTCGTGCAGTTCGGGTGCGCCCGGAGCCAGGGCCGCGGTCGGCTCCGAGACTACGGGCAGGAAGTCCCACTCCGCCTCCACCGCCGCAGCCGCCTCCAGGGCCTGACGCCGGGTCCTGGCCACCACCAGGCAGAGACGGTCACCCGGCCAGCGCGCGGTGCGGGCCGCGGCCGTGGAGTTCAGTCCGCACAGCACGGGTTGGTCGGGAAAGACGATACCGTACCGGTTGTCCGGCACATCCGCGTCGGTCAGGATTGCCACGACACCGGGCATGCGCTGGGCCCGCGCAAGGTCCAGCTTGCGGAGGCGGGCATGCGGCACACCGGCAAACACGACCTCCATCCAGTTGGCACCCGATACACGCTCATCGTCCGCAAACCGGGCCCTGCCCGTTACCTTGGCCTCCGCGTCGTGCCTGACCACGGAGTCGCCCATGTGCCCGCGCTGGCGGGACCGCAGGAGACTGGCGGTATGCCCGGTCACAACAGTTGCCGCAACGGAGTCCTGAACGTGTGGACGACTGTATCAGGCCGCTGCCGTCATCCCGGGTGCGCGGTACAGTTCGGGCGGCGTGGCCACGGCCCTAATGGCGCCGTTGTCCATAGACTGGATCATGGCCAGCGAAACGATTGGCAGGCCATAGGGGGTCAGCACGCGGCGACCGTTCTGGAACGACTTCTCGATAACACAGCCGAAGCCGGTGACCGTCGCGCCGGACTGCGACACCAGGTCGTAGAGTGCAGCCAGGGTTTCGCCGGAGGCCAGGAAATCATCCACGAGAAGCACCCGGTCCCGGGGACCGATGTACTCCGGATTGAGCACAATCTCGACTTCCTGGCCCTTGGTCGGGCTGTTCACCCGACGCGTGTAGCTATCCTTCGGCATTGTGACCGGACGCACCTTGCGGGCAAAGATGGTTTCGATGTCCAGTTCGATGGCGGTTTGCAGGGCAAACGCAATGCCGCTCACCTCGGCCGTCACCACCTTGGTGGCGTCGTTGATTCCCGCGTCCCGGAACTTCCGCGCCAAGGCCTTCCCTATCTCCCGTGTCAGGTGAGGATCCAGCTGATGGTTGATGAACCCATCCACCTTAAGGATGTTGTTCCCCAGATTGACCCCGTCCCGAAGTAGGCGATCGACCAAGGCCTGCATGAATGATGTGCTCCTTAGCTTTGTACCGGGAAAGCGAACCGTCCCCAACTATAAACTCACCTCCCCGATTTGGGCGCCAAAACGCACACGCCGCGGCCGGTACAGGACACCAACATCCAGGGCGTAGCTGGCTACCTGGACGAAATCCTCCATCTCCTCCTCCCCGGTCAGGACGGCATCGCCGCAGCGCAGCCAGGCGTGGGCTTCAATCTCCGTGTCCCCGCTCCTGGTCACGCCCAAGTAGAGGGTGCTGTCGAGACCGCGCCGTCGGCACATGCGCTGCGCAGCCAGGGCCTGGGGCAGACAGGCACTCTGCCAAGGGGTGTGGTCGGCCATGCGCCGGACGGCGAATCCGATTTCCGATGCCAGATGCCGTTGCGCGGGTGCAACGCCGCGCAACGTCTCCGCCATGTACCAGCCGTGCAACCAGGCGAACCGGCGGAAACCGACCGTCAGAATTAGAAGACGGTACCAGCCCAGCCACCAAAAGGCCTGCCAGGCCAGCGTGCGCCGCAGGGGGTCCCACCACCTCAGGGTGCGCAGGCGGAGGCGCCAGGTCTCAATCGATGATCTGGATGAGCCCTTCATCCTGGAGTTCGGTCAGGAAGGCGATCACGTCCCGCTGGCACTCGTCGATGTCCACATCGTCGAACTCGGCGGTCAACTCCTCGCACAGCTGCTCGACCACGATCGGCTGCGCGATGCTCTCCCAGATGGCGCGCGCCGGTCCCTTCAGCGCGAAGTAGCTGTTCCGCTCCTGGCTGAACATCATCAAATCCTCGTCGACCGGACTGGTCGCAATGGGATTCGGGGACTGCTGTACCCGCGTGGCCAGGTGAATCTCCGGTTTCGGCGCCATGGCACTCAGGAAGCGAGAAGCTCGTGTTCAATGAAATCGGCCAGGGCCGGCAACTGCCAGCCCCTGTCCGGACGCTGGACGGCAAAGACGTCGGTGGCATTGCCCACGGCAGCCACCTGTCCAAAGTGGTGGCTGCGGCGGCCAAGACCATCCAGAAACGACTGATTGAAAGTGTACTTCACAAGCGTCCTCAGTTTCGCCACGGAATCCAGCTTGTGCATGCGCACACGGTCCACGGCGGACGGCTCCAGCAACACGGCGGCCTTCAGAGGCAGCCGCCGGCGGTGGAATTGATCATGGCTGAGAACGCTCAGTTTGGCCTCGCCGGGACGGACCCGGGCTACGCCGGCCTGCGGCTGGTCCAGATGTTCCGCGGCATCCAAGGCCAGCTTCAACTGCGGGAATCCCGGCACCACCTCGGGTCTGCCACTGTCCAGGACGATGGGAGCAATGTCGTCGGCCTGGAGGGGATGGCCCCTGCGCACCAGCTCCGCGGCCAGAGTCGACTTGCCTGCGCCGGAGGGTCCCATGAACAGGACGGCTCCGTCGCGTGCCGCAACCGCGCTGGCATGCATGGGCAGGATGCCCCTCTGCAGCAGCAGGGCCGTCATGACGATGGACAGGAACGTGTAGCGGACCTCGTCGTCGTGCACCCAGGGAACGCGCTGCAGAACAATGTGGCAACCGTCGCTGACCAGTGCCCTCGTGACACCGGTCTTGTTGTACAGGAAAGCCCCGTCAACAAACTGGATCTGGTTCCAAGAGCCGTTGAACACCGGTTGGGTGATGGATGGCACCGGTCCGTAGACCACCTCCACATCCGGTTCCGACGGGGGGATCGCAAACAGCTCGGGGCAGGGGAAGGGCGTGGCGAACACCAGCCCGAACGCCTCGTGAAAATGCCGCCCGCGATTGAGCAGCGTGGGCAGGTGCCTGCCCCTGTCGGGATCAAACAGCGCCAGCCCATCGGGTCCGACGGCGTTGGTGTTCAGGACTCGGCTGGCGCGGACGGCGGATCCGGCGCCTCTTCGGTGTCGGGCGCGGCCGCCTGCACATCGGAGACGGGCAGGACCCTAACATCGGCAGGATTGGGAATCGCGGGATCCCGTTCCCGGACGGCCGGCTGTTGCTCGGCGATTGCGCCGTCGCTGAGATACAGAATTTCGTCGACGTATTCATCGGACAGGCCGTCGTGCGTGACCATGAGCACCGTTACCTGCTGCTCGCGCACAATCTTCTGAAACAGGCCCAGGATTTCGCGGGCCGTCTGCGTATCGAGTTCCCCGGTGGGCTCGTCCGCCAGAATCAACCGGGGAGAGTTGGCCAGGGAGCGGGCGATTGCCACGCGCTGCTGCTGTCCACCGGACAATTCGAAGGGCCGATGGTGCATCCAGCGGGTCAGTCCCACGAGTTCGAGACACTCCACAGCCTTGGCCCGGCGCTGCCGGCCCTTGGCCCCGGACATCCGCAGCATCAGCTCCACGTTTTCGTAGGCGGAAAGCGACGGCATGAGACCGAAGGACTGAAAGACGAAGCCGACCGTCATGCGCCGCCACATGGTGAGCTTGCGTTCGGTCCACTGGTCAATGGATTCACCGAAGATCCGCACCACGCCGGAGGTGGGCGTGTCCAGACCGCCGATGCAGTTGAGCAGGGTGGTCTTGCCACTGCCGGAGCGGCCCTTGAGGGACATGTAGCGTCCCTCCGGCACCACCAGGTTGACGCCGCGCAGAGCCGGAATGTCCTGTCCCCCCATGCGGTAGGTACGGGTCAGCTCCTCCGTCAGGATGGCGGGGTCAGTGCCCTCCGTGCCGTGATCTCCGTTCATGTCCGTCATTCCTGTCCTGTGTCGGCTGCGCCCGCTCCGGTCTCGGCCTGTTGCCTGCGTCGCCCGAACATGCGGCCGAAGAAACCGCGGCGCCGGGTACCCATCGTGGCTTCCTCCAGGAACCGTCGCTCGTCCTCCAGGTGTGCTTCCAGTTCCGGGGCGTCAATGTGCTCTTCGGCCGGCCGGATGAGGATGCCCTCGTCGGAGATGTCGATGGTGGCCCGACCCTTGATCGAGAAGTGCTCCAGCACTTCCTTGGGAATCGTCAGGCGGCCGGCGGAGTCCAGAATGACCAGTTCGTCGAAGACCATGCCCGGTTCGCTTTCCTCGTCGATCTCCCCGTCGAACACCATCTGGCGCCGCGTCTCGCTGGCCAGCATGCCGTCGCGGATGGCCACCACCCGGTTGACCTGACGCGCGATTTCCGGATCATGGCTCACGATCATGGTCGTGAGGTTGAATTCCTGATTAAGGTGGGCGATCGTGTCGTAGATCATCTGTGCCGTTGTCGAATCCACCTCGCCCGTCGGCTCGTCGGCCAGGAGCAACACCGGATCGTTGGCCAGGGCCACCGCAATCGCCACGCGCTGCTGTTCGCCGCCCGACAGTTCCCGCAGCGAATGCCGCATGCGATCCCCAAGGCCGACGGACTCCAGCAGGTATTCGGATCGCTCCCGCTTCACGCGCCCGCCGATGCCAGCCAGCGTCATGGGCAGTTTCACGTTCTCGATGGCGTTGAGGTAGGGCACCAGATTGCGGGCGCTCTGCTGCCAGACGAACCCGACCTGTTCCCGGCGGTACCGGTTGAGACCGCGGTCGGAGAGCTTCAGCAGGTCGGTGTCGGCCACCTTGACCTGGCCGGCCGTGGGACGGTCCAGGCCGCCCAGAATGCTCATGAGGGTGGACTTGCCGGAACCCGACACGCCCACGATGCCCATTAGTTCGCCCTCGCCAACCGTCAGGTTGAGGCCCTGCAGGGCCACCACCTCCAGTTCGGCCATCTTGTAGATCTTGACCAGGCCGTCGCAGACGATGTAGTTGTGGATATTGCCAGACATGATCCGCTCCGTCAGACGGTTTCACCCAGCTTGATGGCCTGGAAAATCCGCATGCGCAGCAGCGAAACCACCAGGGCCATGAGCGCCGAGACGAAGAGGAGTCCGAACAGGGCGTAGACGCGCGTGATGGCGTCCCAGGCGATGTCCACCTGATAGGGCGGCGTCACGTCCTCCGGGCTGGTGCCCACCTGCAGGTAGGGGATGAAGGAATCGCTCATGAAGTAGCCCAGCAGGGTTCCGATGCCGATGCCGACGCCAATCAGGAACGCCAGTTCCCAAGCCAGAAACAGACTCATCTGCCGGCGCGACAATCCGACCGCGCGCAGGGTACCCAGTTCGATGAAGCGGCGGCGGAAGGAAAACAGCGTATACAGCAGGAACCCCAGAATGGTCAGGATGGCGGACGCCACGAAGCCGACCGACAGGACCCCAAACAGACCCTGGCGCTGAGGCTGTGCCTGTTCGGATGCGATGTTCTGCCGCGCCGAGTAGTAGTTGAGGACATTGATGTCGAACTTGTACAGGTCGCGCTGCATGGTTTCGAAGTCGGTGTTGGGCAGCGTCTCAACCAGCACATCGTACGGAAACTGACCGCCCATGGTTTCGAACAGGTAGTCCAGGTTCCCGACGATCAGGGCACCATCCTCCGGGTACCAGCCCGGGAAGTAGTCAAACTCGCCCAGGACCGTCATGTCCGCCTCGCCCCGCATCCCATAGCGGATGAAGCGCATGCGCACCGTGTCCCCGACCCGAATTGTGTTGCGTCGCATGAACGGTCCGTGCATGAGCACGCCGGCCGAATCAAGTGCCAGCGAATTCATCAGCGAGCCGAGGTTGGCGGACGCGAAGTCGCTGCGCCAGAAGGCCACGGTCGGGAAATCCAGGCGATCCAGGCCGCGGTACTGCACGGGCCGCCAGTCCCCCTGCAGCTGGATGGCCGCCTCGAACTCGGCCAGGCGCGTCGCCTTGGTGATGTTCTCGTGCCGGAGGTGCTCCGACACCGGCACAAAGGTCCAGCTCTGCTGTGCGTTCGGATCCGCCAGGGCGGCATCCACGCCGCCCCCGCCCGGCCCCCCGCCGGCGTCGGGGAAGTAGCCCAGTTCCACCAAACGAGAGTTGGCACCCACCTCGTAGTGGATCTGGTCCCACAGGTGGTTGTCCAGGGTTTGGGCCAGCGAGGTCGTGAACGTGGACAGGGACAGGGTCAGGACCAGCAGCACCATGGGTGCCGTGTAGAGGCCGCGGTTGCGCGACAGATGCCGCGTTGCCAGCAGGATACCGACCCCGCGCGTGCGGGACACGACCCAGGCCACCAGGGCCATGAAATAGGGCAGGAAGCGCAGGGCCACCAGGGTCAGGGCGAAGAGCCCCAAGGCCGGCACCAGGAACAGCAGCGGATTGTCGAAGAGCGTGGCGCCGGTCAAGGGGCCGGGCCCGGCGATGTTGCCCTGCTGCTGCAGCAGGTAGATGCCGTAGGCCGCGGGCACCAACAGGAAAACGTCCATGTAGGCACGCTGCCACCAGGGCGGTCGCACTGTACGCGCC
>JAAXGZ010000120.1 GCA_012271135.1 Caldilineales bacterium
CTGATGGCCCGCAGCATGGCCTGAAGCGACGCACGCAGCCCACTGGTACGGAGGATGCCCCTGACGGCCCGCAACCAATATCAACGAGATTGAAACAGTGCCCGTCCGCACCTGACGTGTAGAAATCCAGCCGATCTATGAGATCATCGGGAAGCTGCGCCCACTCTTCTTCAGGAACCTTCTCGCCACGTGCGGTGAGCATCTCCTCCAGCGTGGGATTTGGCCTTTTGGCAAGAGGATCACCTTCCTCGGCTACATCAACACCGGTCACCTTTCCGCCCTCGATTTCCCCGTCTTCCACGAACTTCCCTTCGCTTTGATGGTGCTCACCGGCCTCGTTAGGCAGCGGGATGCTACCTGGATTTGTGTTCATAGGCTCTTCGTCAATCTCTGCATTCAAGTTGCATGTTGGCCGTGTCCTGTCTGGAGCCCTACTGGCGTGAGTGAAGCAGGGGTTGCAGGCGGGACTGCAGAGCTTGCTCGAATTCGATTCGGCGGACAGTCTCGGCAGCCAGAAGCTTCTGGCTGGATTCATCCAGCGACAACATTTCCCAATGCCCGCGCGCCAACCGTCCATCCGCGTCGATGGCGGGCACCAGCCACAGCACCTCACCTTCGTCGAGGTCTTGGACTGGATCGGTACTGGGACCACCCAGGGCATCAAAGAATGCACGATCCACAGCTACAGCCAGCTTCTTGCCCCATCGCCGCAGGGTGGGTACCTTGACCTGGAGCTGCGGCATAAGACGTTTGGCACTGGAAGAACGCCAGTCCGGACGCCGGACTTTGTTGGGGAAGGGTGGCTGGAGTTGGACATCATGACTCAAGCGGTCAAATTCTGAGCCCATTCCGGGACCCGAGAAGTACACAGCCTGAATCTCAAGGCCATACCAGTCCAAGGCGTCGCCTGCTGTCTGGGCCAACACCAGATCGATACGGCCCGCAGCCCGGTCTGGATTGGCCACTGCTTGCATGAAGGGCACCTCACGTGCAAGCTGTGTGATGGCCGGATCGAAGCCCACGATTTCCGCCAGCCATCGCACCACCACTCCGGCTTCATCAAAACGGTGGGGACAAGTGACGACCCGAGGTCCCGCTGATGGCCCCATGCGATCCGGTGCTGCCCACTGGACACGTTGCAAGGAGCAGACACCGCCTCTCTTGCTGCAGGGCCTCCGGTGCTGGAAGGGACAAGTGGGCGGCTCTGCGTCATCGTCCCGAGCGATCCGGGCCAGAGTCTGTCGCTGAGACGAATCCAGATCACGGAATGATTGACCATACCATTCCGCAATGCCGTACCGCGGCACAAGGGGACGGGTCATGTGAACAGAGGTTCCGGCGTTATCACCAGCTCGGGCACGTGGACATGGTGGGCATTCTTCATGGCTACCCGTACAGCATGGAAGCCATGGTGGATTACCAGCTTCTCAATGGCGGGAGCCGCGTCGTAGGTCAGGAGAAACGAACCGCCGTCACAGGCCAGTAGGTCGAAGAGCCGTTCATGATCCAATTCGTGGTGGGCGTAGAGACGCTGACCAGCCCGTTTACCACCGGCCGTATAGGGTGGGTCAACAAACAGGGCGACACGCCGACCCCAGCCATGCAACAGGGGCGGCAACAAGGACATCGCGTCCCCCTGGGCAAAGGCGATGCGCGCCGCGAACGGTTGTATGGCACGAATGCGGCGCGCCAGCGTATCCGGATACCAGCGCGAAAGCAGGCCCTGACCTTTTTCGCCCCGCCGGATGAGGGCCGCTCCTGGAGCCAAGATGCCGGAGCGGCGCGTACGGTTTAGCACGAGGGTGCGGAAGCCGTGGTCCAGGATGCTGACAGGCACTGTCTGCATCAGGGCTTCCACCCGTTCCCTAGTCGGCTGGAAAGCCTCGACGCGCTGGGCCAGAGTCTCGCCTTCTCGTAACACCGCATGCCAGAAAGCCGCCACATCGGGATCCAGATCCAGCATGACGCAATGTTCCACGAGGTTCTCCATCACCGCGGTCAGGGACACAATGCCACCACCACAGAAGGGTTCCACAAGCAGTGTAGGCTGCACTTTCCGCAACCAAGCCCGCACGTGCGGGATCAGCCAAGTCTTGCCCCCGGGATAACGCAGGGGACTGCGCTGGGGCACCTGAGCCACATTGACAGCCGGCAAGCGAGATGTGGGAAAGCCGCTTGCCACGGGAGCCTGGATGTTCATGATTAAGATCCACAGCTTGATAAGCCGTCAGGATGGAGCGCCTCCTTGCTCAAGTCCGCGACGCGGGTGATCTTCCACAGGAGAAACTGGCCATTCAACATCTGCTCCGCTACGCACAGCCACCAGCCACCTTCAAGGGCGAGCGGATAGTTCCAGAGGCATCCCCGTGCACAAGGCGTTTGGACCCTCGTCGACCTGTTTCCGCACCTAGGTTTACCTGAAAGTGACCAAAGACGCAAAGAGTTTGAAGATCAGCACGCTTGGAGTAGTGTCGATGCCATCCTGCCGGAATGCGATCCGAAGACTATCGACCCGCGGCGAGACGTGGCCACAACCGAACTTCGTCCCATCCCTCCCCCAGCACGCCGAAAGCAACCGGAGTTTCGGTCGCACCTGTGTGTCAACAGGGCAAGCCATTCTCTGACTGTGACCCAATGGGGCACCAAACTGGCTCCAGTGGCCAAGCCCAAGACCATCGCGGCAATGCTCCAACGAATCTCGTGTTTGCGCTTGGACTGTGCAGTCCTGCCGATCAACGCATTGCTCACCAATAGGCAATGGTAGGTGATGCGGCCGGCGTTGTGTGGCCACTGTCGCCACCAACAACACCGGGCGCAGGAGAGCCGGATCGCCGCCAGCCTCAGACCAGGACGCGCGGCCGCCCGAGGCTGTCAGGCGGTCCCGTCGGCACCCCTTTGTTTGGGAGGCCGACCAGTCCCCACTTGGCAGGTCCCCACCACATGTACATATGCACCGCGTGCGCGTCGACCACCGAGTTCCGAACGCCATCCGGGAGCCCATCGGCCATAGCCGACGTCAATCCGACCGGCCGACTGTGGACGACATTCGCTACCTGATGCAAGCCAGCTGCCATTCGAAGGCGCACAGCATGATCCCACACCCGTTTCAGGCTTGAAATCGAACGCGATCATCGACCAGCAGTGTTTCAGGTGCGCGGGATTCGGGCCCCCAATCACCGTCCCAAGCCTCCGCGCCGGTGCATGACCGCGTCAACCCCAATCGGACAAGGTGAAAACTAGTTCGCCCGTGGGCGAACAATCATATTCCGCAAGAGCCAAACAGGACCGCGCCGTCCGTACCGGATGGTTCGGCATCCGTCCAACGAACGAAGCCACAATATTACCTGGAGCCAGTGTCGCCGTTCCCGTCCGGGATCTCCAACAGGGACCGCCACTCGTTCGGCTCCTGCTGCACTTGCAGAATGCGGTCCATCACGTCCGACGGCGGCCCTGCCTCACGCCAGTGCACCGCGATTTGGTCCCGGTACCCGGAATGCAAATGGTTGGACAGCAGGGCATTCAACGCGGCAATGGCCATCTTCGCCTCGCCCATGGTCACGCCTTCCGCCCGACCTTCCGCCAAACCTTCCGCTAGGCCTTCCGCCCGGCTTTCCCGCTGGATCCGGTCCCGTTCATCCTGCGCATCGGTCACGGTGTCCCGCCAACGGCCCTGACGCGCGTCCCACCACTGAAAGCGCGGCTCGTACGCGCCGGGATGCAGACGGACAGGCGCACTGCACACGTCGCTCCAATATGCCGGGGAATCCGACGGAGCCCCGGATCCATTCGGCTGCCCCGTAGCCGGAACAGCCGCGTAAAGCCTGTCGACATCCAGCCGGAACACCGACAGCTCCACCGGCGAATCCGGACCGCGGATACCGCCTACGTCGCACACCCAATACTCGGCCACGCCCAGGGCCGCATACAGCTGTGCCTTGACACCGTAGTCCCGCACCACCGAGGAGACCGACAGGATCTCCACCACCAGCTCCGGCGGCGGCGCACCTTCATGCAGGCGCAGGGAGCAGTCCCGCCGGTCCCGGTGTGCATCCGCCGACAGCGCATAGGCCGACGGGAACACCATCAGATCCGGCTTCACGTAGCTGCTCTGGTTGCCCCCTCGAGTCAGGAGTTTCAGCCAAGCCGCTACCTCCCCTCCAAAATAGAGGCGCCCCTGGGACTCCGCACGGTTGCCGAGCAACTTCCGCAGCGTGATGAGCATGGCCCCCTCAAGCAGGGTCCGTCGGTCGTCGGTGGGTTCCAAGACACCGTCCTCGTCGAATTCGTAGAAGTGGATGCCGTCGCCGGCATGGTCCGGGTCGGTGGTCCAGTCGTCCTCGTACTCGTGGACGACATCGTAGGCATATTCTGGGTCGTAATACACCAGGGTCTCGAGACCGCGGAGCCATTCATCAAGGTTTTGCAGCCGCCAAGCGGTCCGTGCCGCACGCGCCTCCCGCGTCATGACCGGGTCGGCGTCGGGAGGCAACGGACGCAGGCGCCCCTGGCACGCCGCCTGTGTCCACTCCCGAATTACAGCCGTATCCATCTCCGTCTCCCGAATCTGCCACTCCCTCATTCTACCCCCTCCCGCGCGCCGGACCCGGACAACCGCGGCAGGGCTCGTCTGGTCAATGGCAACCAGGCGGGCTTGTCATGGATTTCCATCCTCCCATTTGACAGTCAAAACGGTCAGACCGCTCCCCTGAAGGCCTGGAGCCGACTTCGGGAGGCGCGCTCATCGTTGCAACGGCACCCATCCCTCTTTGAACTGCCCTCGGGAGCCCTGTGGTCCTCGGTCAAGGCATGTTCTGTTCCGCCAAGGCATACGGACCCGGGCATTCACCCAAGGTCATGCAGCCTGTGCTTGGCTGAGCCAGACCAACTCGGAGCTCGGCCAACCTCGCCGGCGCGCTGCACACATCTGTCGGCCGTCAAGCTGTCTGCACCGGCCGCCTCGCCGCGACACAGGCAGTTGACCGCCTGTGTCGCCCATGATTGGCTGCGATCCGGATCTACTGGCAGGCTTCGCAGTCCTCGTCGTCCAGATTGCAGATCAACCCGTTCACGGAGGTCTCGAGTTCGCTGTAGAGCGTGGGTGGGGCCGGGGCCACCGGAACCGCATTGAGTCGTCCGTCCGTGCCCTGCAGCGTGCTCTTTTCCACCTGGGTGGCACCCTGCGTCCGCAGGTAGTAGGTTGTCTTCAGGCCCTGGGTCCAAGCCAGCTGGTACAGTTCGTCCAATTCCCTGCCGCTGGTGGTGGAGACGTACAGGTTCAATGACTGGGACTGGTCAATCCACTTCTGGCGCCGGGCCCCTGCCTTGACCAGCCAAGTGGGATCGATCTCGAAGGCCGTGGCATACAGCTCCTTTAACCGGTCCGGAACCCGCGAAATGTCGCGCAGGCTGCCGTCGTGCAGCTTGAGATCGCTGATCATCAGCGGATCCCACAGACCCAGCTCCTTCAGGTCGTCCACCAGATAGGGGTTGACCACCACGAAGTCGCCGGACATGTTGGCCTTGACGTACAGGTTGCGGAACACCGGTTCGATGGACGGACTGACACCGCAGATGTTGGCAATCGTGGCCGTCGGCGCGATGGCCATCACATTGGAGTTGCGCATGCCCGTGCGTTGGACCCGGTGGGCCAAGCTGTCCCAATCGCGGGTGGAGCTGCGGTCCACCTCAAGTTTCCGATAGCGCGCCTTGTCCAGATCGTCGAGCGAGTGCCAGGGCAGCTTACCCTGGGACCAGAGCGAACCCTCGAACGATGGGTAGCTGCCGCGTTCCTCGGCCAGGGTGGCGGACGCCGAAATGGCATACCAGGAGACCGCCTCCATGCTGACGTCCGCGAACCTTACGGCCTCATCCGAGGCATAGGCGATGTTCAGCTTGTGCAGGACATCCTGGAAGCCCATGATGCCCATGCCGACCGGCCGGTGCCGCTGGTTGCTGGTGTGCGTCTCCGGGATGGTGTAGTAGTTGATGTCGATGACGTTGTCCAGCATGCGCATCGCGGTGGTCACGGTGCACTCCAGCTTCTGGTGCAGGAGCTGGCCGTTCTCAACGTGGTTGGACAGGTTCACCGAACCGAGATTGCACACGGCGACCTCATCCTCGGAGGAGTTCAGCGTGATCTCGGTGCACAGGTTGGAGGAATGCACCACGCCAACGTGCTGCTGCGGCGAGCGCAGATTGCAGGGATCCTTGAACGTGATCCAGGGATGCCCGGTTTCATAGAGCATGGTCAGCATGCGCCGCCACAGATCGCGGGCGCGGATGCGCTTGGCGACCTTCAGCCGGCCCTCGGCCGCCTGCTGTTCGTACAGGAGATAGCGGTCCCGGAACTCGAGACCGGTGATCTCGTGCAGGTCGGGCACCGCGTCCGGCGAGAACAGGGTCCAGTTCCCATCCTCCTGGACCCGTTCCATAAAGAGGTCGGGCACCCAGCAAGCGGTGTTCATGTCGTGGGTGCGGCGACGATCGTCGCCCGTGTTCTTGCGCAGGTCGAGGAACTCGTCGATATCGATGTGCCACACCTCGAGATAGGCGCAGACCGCCCCCTTGCGGCGACCGCCCTGATTGACGGCCACGGCCGTGTCGTTGGCCACCTTGAGGAATGGAATGACCCCTTGGGACTCTCCGTTCGTCCCCTTGATGTGGGCTCCCAAACCCCGTACCTGGCTCCAGTCGTTTCCCAGGCCGCCCGAGAACTTGGACAGCAGGGCGTTGTCCTTGATCGCCTTGAAGATGCCCGCCAGATCGTCCGGCACGGTCGAAAGGAAGCAGGATGAAAGCTGCGGGTTGACGGTTCCAGAATTGAAGAGGGTCGGTGTCGAGCACATGAAGTCGAACGATGACAGCAGTTCGTAGAACTCGATGGCCCGCTCGTCCGGCTCGGCCTCCTGCTGCGCCAGTCCCATCGCCACACGCATGAAAAACGCCTGCGGCAGTTCGATGCGCGTGCCACCCGAGTGGAGAAAGTACCGGTCGTAGAGGGTCTGCAGCCCAAGGAACTGGAACTGCTGGTCCCGTTCCGGCGCCAGGGCCTCGGCCAGCCGTTCCAAGTCGAAGATTTCGGCCAGCGCGGGTTGCAGCAGTTCGCAGTCGATGCCGGTGCGCACGTAGCGCGGGAAGTAGGCCCGGTACTGCTGGCGGTCGGTCAACTCCCGAATGCCCGCCACGTCGGAACAGATGAAGGGGAACACCTCGTCCTTGAGCTTGCGCAGGACCAGCCGCGCGCTCACCTTCGAGTAGTCGGGTTCCTGTTCAACCAGGGAGCGCGCCGCCATAATCTGCGCCGTGCGCAGGTCCTTCGGCGTGATGTCGTTGTACACGTCACGCGCCAGAACCTCAAGGACATCATCCGCGGAGACGCCGTCCAGGCCGTGGCAGGCCTCCTCGATCTGCACCTTCAGGCGCTCAAGATCCAGAGGTTCCCGCGTGCCGTCGGGCAAGGCCACCATCAACTCCACGGGCAGCAAAAGCGAGGCCGTCTCGGCCTGGGCCGCCCGTTCCCGGGCGCGGTCCTCGCGATAGATGATGTAGCGCCGGGCCACCTCCTCATGGTCCGACTTCATCAGGACGAGTTCGACCTGGTCCTGGATTTCCTCGACGGCCACGGACAACGAGGGGCGACCGAGGGCCCGTTGCGCCACCCGCTGCTCGACTGCATCCACGATGGGATCCACCCTGTGGTCGAGTGCCTCGCCCTGCAGGCTACGCCGTTCCGCCAGGAAGGCCTTCATGATGGCGTTGCGAATCCGCTGTCGATCATAGGGAACCATGCCGTCCGCTGGGTCGCGCTTGGCCACCCGGACGGCATCCAGGTCGACGACGGCCTGCACGGTCGGAACCGCACCTCCGAAACGGTCGATCCCGAGTTGGCCTGTTCCCATCTGTCCGACTTTCATGACTGTGCCCTTTCGCCCAACTAACATGCACACCGCGTACTACAGGCACGCACCGGTACCGTTATATATGATAGTACAAAAGTACTATGTTTTCCAAGATGGAAACGGGGGACGGCGGCTCTGGAGTACTGCGACGTATGGTGTGGCGTTGCCGCGCGCCCTTCCCGGCTCGACCTGGGAGGACAAGGACAACGTCCCGCCAGCAGCAGGACCGCAAGGAAGTCTGCTGCCGGTATTCATCAAATTCTAGCAGTCCCCTTGAGCCCGCGCGCTGGGTTCGCCGAACCGGAAGATGCCGGTCCGGAATCTGCCGACTGGGTACGTTCTCTCTACACGCCGACCAGCTTCCGAGAGGGCGAAAAGGGCGGGATTCGATGCCGGATTCATCCCAATGGGCCCCTTGCGCGCGACACGCGTACCAGGTTGGCGGTGTCGCGCGCAGAATGCCAGGTCCCGGTATGCGGAAGGCCAAGCATCTGCCCGCCGACCTGATCCGCGGCAGGCAAGACAAGCGACAGCTTCATCGGAACCAGCCGGCTGGAAAGCTGATTTGTCCGTTTCAAGCCGCGTGCGCCGCTGGCCCAGGGCTGAAGACGGTGGCAGGGATGCGCAACTTCCTGTCCCCGGCGGCGGCTGGCATGGAATCCAAGGGCTTGGCGTGTGCCCACGGCCGGACTGGGCAGATCAGCCGTGGGACTTCACTTCGGATGGCTACGTCGGGACTGCCACGGCCAACATTCGCCCTGTTCGGATTGTCTCCCTGCAGGCAGCAAAGCACGGGACCCGGCAGTTGCCGGGTCCCGTGCTGGCTTGTTGATGCCGGGTTAGCTGTCGGTCGCCTTGACCTCAATCTGCCGGGACTTGACAACCTCGGACTTGGGGATCGACACCGTCAGGATGCCCTGATCGATCTCGGCCTCCACACCGTCCGTGTCCACGGCCTGCGGCAGGCGGAAGCTCCGCTGCCAGGCACCCCGCATGCGTTCGCGCCAGATGTAGTTGGCGCCTTCGCCGTCCTGTTCCTTGTCCTCTTCAGTGGCGATGGTGAGCGTCCTGCCCTCGAGCGTGATCTCGATGTCCTCGGGGGACACGCCGGGCAGCGCAGCCTGCACCAGGTACCGTCCGCTCTCCTCGGCGACGTCCACGGGGAACCCCATCGACACGTTGCTGGCAAAGGATCGGCGGAGCGGTGCATTGAAGAGGCTCGGTCGGTGAATCAGCTTGTACATTTGCCTTCTCCCTCTGATTGGTTCGGCGTTTTGCGACTGCCGGAATTGTGGGAGAAGACCGGGCGGAAAAACGTCTGTAGTGTGTTTGACCCGCGATCGCGGAAGGTTAATGCAACGCGGCGGCTGTTCAGTCCGCCAGCAGGGGCAGGATGGCGGCCATGGCTTCCCGGAACCTACCCTGCTGACCATGGCCCGGGAACGACACGGGCCCCGTCTGCACAAGCGGCACACCCTCCGCACGCAGGGGCTCCTCGAGGGCGCGCCACACCGGCGTGGCAATGAGAACCACGCTGGACGGACTGCAGTCGGCGATCGTCCCCAGTACGCGGTCTTTGTACTCCAGGACGTGCGCTTCCCGCCGTTTTTTGTGGATTGGCTCCGGTACGGCCTCGATCATCCAATAGCCGTCGGCCTGGAAACGGGCCAGCCACTCAGCCTTGCGGACCCGTTCATTTTTGGTCACACTGAAGTCGTCGCCGTAGAGCACCTTGGTCAGCTCCACCCAAAGCGTGTCCGCGCGCGGGACGTTGGGAAAGTAGAAGTGCCGTTCCTCGACATCGGGCGGCGACTCGGCCACAAACAGGACCTTGACCGGATCGGGCCTGTACCGGTCGGTGGCAGCCTGGCGCAGAGCGATTGCTTCGGACATGACGAGAACACCTCGGAACAATGCAGGGCAGCACGCGGCAACAGGCGATGCCGTACCGGAAGAATCACACAGCGGTGGCGGGAGCCAGCCAAGCCGGGTTGGGCCGGCCGTCCAGACTCAGCCGGCCGGCATACAGGAATCGATAGACATCGCTGACATAGAAGTGGGGGAACGGCTTGGTCGGAAGACTGTCCAGAACACCATCGTGCACCCGTTCGGCCATGGCTTCGTCCAGGCCGTTCGACACTTCGTAGGGGAAGTAGATCGCCAAGTCCCGCGCCGGGTCCTCGATGATACGCGAAACGCCGAAGGAGGCGGGATAGCGATAGGCCGGTGAGAGACGCTCCATCAGGAACGTGCCCATGGCCGCCGAATTGATCTGGTCGCCGTGGGCGTAAATGAAGTTGACGGTCTGCTGGGCATCGTCCAGGGTCTCGCCCGGAAATCCGAAGAAGAAGAACGTGTGGTTCCAGATACCCGCGGCGGCACTCTCCTTCAGGATGCGGCTCATGTGGGGCAGTTCGGTGCCCTTGATCATGTGGTCGATGATGGCCTGCGACGCACTTTCCAGGCCGAACATGATCATCCGGCAGCCACCGGCCCACATCTGATCCAGCAACGATTGGTCGATCACCTTCTCGAACCGCACGCAGCCGCCCCAGTGAATGGGCTCGTCCTCTTCCCGCAGAATGGCCGACAGGCCCCGCAGGTTGCGCGGCGTGATGGCCTCATCGGCGAAGAAGATGTGGCGCGTACCGTACTTCTCCCTAAGGGTCAGCATCTGGTCGGCCAGCGAACGGGCCGTCAGCTGACTGAAGGACTCGGCCTCGCCGTAGCCCACGTTGCAGAAGGCGCACTGACCGAAGTAGCAGCCGCGCGCCGTCATGAGCGGCAGCACCAGTTCCGGCGCCAGGTAGCGGTCCAGGGGGAAACCGTCGAAGTCCGGCAGCGGCAGGTTGCGGATCTTCTCCGGCTCCTTGCGCTCCGTCACCTGCAGCGTCCGGCCCTTCCGGTAAATCAGGTTGGAAACCCTGTCCAGGTCGCCGCCATCCACCACCGCACAAGCCAGCTGGTACAGGGGAATCTCCCCGTCGTACACCACCGCGCTGTCGATGAGGTCGAAGAGCGCCGGCTGCTTGGGCAGGACATCGTGGAGCATGCTGATGTGGGGACCGCCGACGGTGACGTGGCAGGCGATGCCCGCCTCCCGCACCAGGTGGGCCAGGGTGAACCCTGCCAGAACCTGTGCTTCCGAGGGAATGGAGATGCCGACCACATCCGGTTCGAAGGCTTCCAGGTCCTCAAGCACGATTTCCTCATAGATGTCGAGGAACATGTTGTGGTCCCGGTCGGAGACCCCGAACAGCAGGTTACGGCTGCTGTCCACCGGCCGCGCCGCCTCGTAGCTCTGCAGATGAAGATGGGCGGGATGAAAGGGCAGAGAGGCCAGTTCCAGACAGTCGGCCAGGATCTGGAAGTTGGCGAAGCCTTCCGGTCCGTCGTAGAAGGCCGGGCTGCGCACTACATCCTTGGCGGCCGCCACGGAACGCACCAGTTCCGGACCGCGCGTCAGGGCCCAGTCCACCGTTTCCCGGCTCGGCGCCTCCAACACTCCTGGGCTCCGCGCGGAACCCGAACCCCACCGGCGGCGCACCGCCGCGACGGAACGCCGCAGATACTCCGGGGTCAGAATGTAATCGAAGACCTCGGCATTGAGATCGCGCTGCATCACCGCGACCCCCATCTGGCGCAGGTAGGCCGTCAGCGACGGCAGTGCCAGGTGGGGCATGGTCGGAGTCCAGTTGGGCGGGAAGAGCAGTGCCACCCGCGGTGGCCGCGGCAGATCCGCGACCTTCGGCAGTTCCTGGCGCGGGGAGGCCTTGGCCGACCGCCTTGCGTTCAGGGCAATGACAGGGGAAACGGCCACAACAGGCTCTCAAGCCTGCACGCCGTGCAGGTCCAGTTCGGCCGCGTAGTGGCAGCGCACAAAATGCCCCTGCTCGACCTGCTCCAGGGCCGGTGTCTCGGTTTCGCAGCGATCGCCGTCGTTGTACCGGCAGCGGGGATGGAAGTAGCAGCCGGCGGGGGGATTGGCCGGATCGGCCACATCGCCCTCCAGCACAATCGGCTCGCTGCGGTCCCTGGGGTCCGGCTTGGGCACCGAGGCCAGCAACGCCTCGGTGTACGGATGCTTGGGATTCGTGAACAGCGTTTCGGTGCGCGCGTGCTCCACCAGCATGCCCACGTACATGACCGCGATGCGATCGCTGATGTGTTCCACCACGCTCAGATCGTGGGCGATGAACAGATAGGTGAGCCCGTACTGCTCCTGCAGATCCTGGAGCAGGTTCAGGATTTGGGCCTGCACGGACACGTCGAGGGCGGAGACCGGCTC
>JAAXGZ010000040.1:0-16868 GCA_012271135.1 Caldilineales bacterium
TCAACGAAAGTGAAACAGTGCCGCCGCACCGTGCGGTGCACGGTGTCCGGGGCCTGCGTTGTAGAATCGGGGGTGTCGGACATGGAAGTGCCAGTTCCGTGTCCGATGGAGAGTCCGGCACCAGTCGGACTCTCGCATTTATGAACGCCATTATGCCTCAGGCGCGCCGACCTTGCTAAAAGCGAACCGGTCCGATTTGTCAAGATTGCTTGGTAAGTCCCTTCCATTGCCCCTATCCTTGCAGCCAGTCCAGTACGGTGGACACGACGTGGGACGCCGGCGGCGAGGAGGTCCGATGGGCCGCGACGTTGTCCATAAAGTCTGGTCCGTACCGCTTCTCCTCCACGCGGGGGTCCAGGAGTATTGCAGCTGCTTTTCCACCCGAGGTGTGTTGTGTCAGGTCGACCAGGCGCTGGACGGTGGCAATCGACTCCGGCAGTGTGTAGTCCATGAAGCTCGAGTAGCCGGAGCTCATTTTGCGAGCCAGTTGCTCCTGGACGGGATGCGAGAAAGGGAGAAACGGAAGCCGTGTGATCACGACCAGGCGGACATCAACGCCTTCCAGGTCGAGGGATGCAAGGTCGCGCACGGAGCCGGTCAACAGGTGCGGCCCCGGTTGCAGAAGCTCTTGGCGGACCGCCAACGGCGCCATGTTGCTGGCGACGACACGGACTAGGTCCTGGCTGATCCCCTCAAACGGATCCGACTCCGGATCGTCGGTTCGGGTCGGTGGCGGTACGACGATCGTGCAGCCTTCTGTGAGGAACCGGCCGGTTGGCGGATAGAGACGGAGCAGCAGTTCCGCGAGGATTCGGTTGATCCTGGACGCGGCCAGTCCGGTGGGACCGACTAGCAGCGTTGCGCGCCGGGGGGGCGACGGCGGAACCACAACCGGAAGGTTCCCGATGTCAAGGCGATCCGCGACGAAATCCCCGAACTCCCACGAAGCGGTGGTACGCGCCGTCAACACGAGCGAGTCGGTTTGCGTTTCCAGTTCCTCCGTCAGGAATTGAGGCGGCAACAACGCCGTGCGGCTGAAACCCAGCCGTTCGAGCAGATCGGTTTCGTCGTCGCCGGCATTGGCGTTGCGGGCCGTAACCCAGTAGACGGCATTGGGTTCGGCGGCGGTCGGTGTCCTTGCCAGGAACACTTCGAGAAAGTCCCCAAGCTGCTTGATCTGTTCGCTCAGCAGCCTGGCCTGGGAGCACAAACCCGATACGCGGGAATCGCTGTCGGCGGCGTTGCCGAACAATCCGTGCAGATTGTCGAGTGTGGCGGTTAGCTTGGAGAGGGCGGCCATCAGTGTCTGGCCTTCATTGACAAGCTCGCCCCAGGCCGCGGCCATTCGGCAACTGTCGAGCGACTGATCCGAAGGCCATCGCTTGTCGCGCTTTCCATCCAGCTCCCGCAATTCCGAGGCGGTTGCTGCCACAACATTGGCAAGACGGGTGAGCGCGTTGGCAGATGCCCGGTGCAAATCGTCCAAGGTCCGCAGACACGCGGTCAGGTCGGGCCGCTCCGACAGCCAAGCGGCCGTCGGAGTGTCGACATCCGGCCCGAACGCATCCCTCACCCGATCCATCAGATGGGAGAGTTCCCCCAAGGTGTGGGTTTCCTGATCCCGTTCGGCATCCATGCGCGCCAGATGCCAAAGATCCTCCACGACGATGGCGTCGAAGTCGCCTGCGAATTCCGGGTCTGCCAGTGCGGTGTGGATGACCGTTGCATGGTCTGCCACGACCACATTGGCGTCCTCGGGGGCATGGCCATGGTCGGGCAGGTTGGCAAGGCTGGACGGCGCCAGGGATCCGGCCTGCGACGCGGCATCGCCCTTGACGGCCGGCCAATGCACACCCCGGTCCAGTGCCAGCATGGGCATGTCGTGCTGGTTTAGGAACCGCAGCTGACGGCGTCCGGGACTTGCCATGTGGGTCATCCAACTCAGGATCTTCACCAGCATCCTGGACTCGCCAAAATCCTTGGATGCAGGGCGGTTGTCCAGCACCCGTCCGGCCAACCAGGTTTCCAGGCGTTGCAAGTCCACGTAGCGTTCGGGTTCAATTAGACAGGCCACTGCAGGACCGGTGCCCGCAGTTTCGATTGCATCCCACAGGGACCCGACGACACCGGTGCCGGCGAGGGCGGGTACGGCGACCAGCACGCGGCGATCGTCCTGGCCTGCCCAGGTCAATATCCCCTTGGCCAGGCCATGGGTAGCGGCCGGGTCCGGGACTACCGGGAGCACCTGGGCCTGGCCGGCGTCCAAGGCTGCTGCGACCGCCTCCTCGCACTTTGCGTCGAGGAAGGGCACGGCGGGTTTGGCCGCCACGTTTGCGCTTTCCGGCTTTGGTTCGAAGTCCGCCGCGCCCAGACGCCCGGGTGCCCGGGCGCCGGCAATGCCGCGGTCAAGGGCTTCCTCCACAAAAAGCAGCCGGGGGCCCCAAGTCTCGGGGGTATGCCCCAGAATCGTTAGGAGTACGTTTTTGCTCAGGCCTCCCAGATAGTCCCGGCCCAGGAACAGGGTCAGCATTTGGGCGGTTTGCAGGGCATCGGCAAAGGCCCGGTGACCACCGCCGGACAGGTTGAGGGACGGTGCCACGCGCGGCAGCGACGTTGTGATCAGGGACGGCTGGCACATCACGACCAGATCGCGGGTATCCAGGATCTGCATGTGGCCCACCTCGACACCGGCTGCGGCAAGGAACGAGGTTTCGAAACTCGCCTTGTGGGCCACAAAACAGGTGGCGGAAGCCAGAAACTCGCTGATCCTGAGGGCTACCTGTTCGATCGGCGGTGCGTTGGTCACATCCGCATCGGTGATGCCGGTGAGCGAGGTTACGTCGGGCGGAACCGGGATTCCGGGGTTGACCAATGTGTCCAGGCGGTCGGCCACATCAAGTGTTTCCAGGGAGGTTCCCCAGTCGAAACGGACGGCGCCCACTTCGATGATTCGGTCGTCGCGCGGATTTAGCCCAGTTGTTTCCAGGTCCAGCACGGCGAAAACGGTGCGACTGGCCTGTACCGCGGCCAACGGTTCACTGTTGGCTTCTTCGGCGAACAAATCCAGTTGGTCCAGGTTCATGTGTTGTCGGGTTGGAATCGAGCGGCTGTCAGGTGGGGGAGGAGGGACGCGGCCCGGCCGGATGCGCGGCGGTTGTTCGGCACCGTAGGCCGCTGATTATCGTGGGCGGACGGGATGGAAATCCGCAACCAAACGGCTTGCGCGGCGGCAACCGGGAACACCTGTGTGCCAAACTGTAGCCTAGGATCCGCCTTGGTCCCGCTGTTTGAGTTGGGTGGAGAGCAACCCCCAGGAATTCGATGAACGCTACAGCACCGCATGTGTCGGTCATTATGACCGTTCTCAATGAGGGCCGTTCGTTGCCGACCGTGATCTCGGCGCTGCTGGACCAAACCCACGTACCGGCGGAAGTCGTGATTTGCGACGGTGGCAGTACCGACAATACGATGTCCAGCCTCAGGGCGTTGCAACAGTCCATGGAGGGCACGGCCACGCAGCTGACCCTACTGGTGGCCGAGGGCGCCAACATTAGCGAAGGACGGAACCGTGCCATCGAGGTCGCGACCCACGACCTGATCGCGGTCACGGATGCCGGGATTCGGCCGGAACCGGACTGGCTGGAACAGCTGGTGGCAACATTTACAGCCCATGACAGCGACCCGTCGGTCCAGGGAGTCGCCGGATTTTTTCTGCCGGAAGTAAAAGGGGTGCTGGACACGGCGCTGGCCGGTACCACGCAGCCGTTGAGGAGGGACGTTGATTCCGAAACATTCCTCCCCGCCGGTCGCTCGATGCTGTTTACGCGGCAGGCATGGCAAGAGGCCGGTCGCTTTCCCGAGTGGCTGGACTACTGCGAGGATTTGGTGTTCGATCTCCAGATGGAGGACTTGGCGGCGGACGGAGTGAAGGGCCTGCCATTGGCCGAGTTGTCCGTGGTACGGGTTCCGCCCCGGGAATCCCTGAGGGCGTTCTTCAAACAGTACTACCTCTATGCCCGTGGCGACGGCAAGGCCGATCTTTGGCGCGGCCGCCATGCGATTCGCTACGGGACCTATCTCGTGCTGATTCCATTGCTGCTGTCCCTCATCGGCGGCGGTTCCTGGCGCCGTCGCCTGGGCTGGACGGGTCTGGCAGCCGGCATCGCGGCCTACTGCCGTCGGCCACTAGCGCGGATCATGCAGCTTGGCCAATACCGCATGACGCCGCTGCAACTGTTGGCCGCCATGTCCATGGTGCCTTTGATTCGCGTGTTGGGCGACATAGCCAAGATGGCGGGGTATCCGGTAGGGTGGATCTGGCGCATCCGCAACTGGAAGCGCCCGGAAATCCATTGGCGCACCGTCCTCAAGTTGAGAAACTGCCAGTCCGTTTCCGAGAACCAAGCTCGCTGACCGGATCGGGCTTGGTGTCTAATCTTCCTCCGGGAAAGGAACAAATGCCAGAATCGTGGTGGGGAAGCGGTCGGTAACCACCAGCACCCCCTCGTCGGCCCAGCGCACGATCCCTTCCCAGTTGCGGGCCACGACTTCGTCCAAAAGAACCAGTTCGACCGGCGGACGGTCCACTAGATCGATGCGGCCGTCCCGAATCTCCATTTCCAACAGCCGCTCAACTATCGCGACGTCCTTGTGGGAATCGCCTTCCCCCCACCGTTCCCGAATGGCGTCGCCCTGCGTGGGCAACTGCTTTTCGCCTGGCCAGTGGAAATTGATGGCCCAGAACCTGCCATGTGGGTCCAACCTTGTCGCATCCGTGATGCGGAATTCCACCTCCGGCACATCGAGAGTGCCCACAGCCTCCAGTTCCGCCGAGAACAGCAGGGCGTGCCGCTCCGGATTGGTCTCCTTGCCTGCCAGTTCATGGATGGCGACAACCTGCAAGTCCTGCATCACCAAGGTTTCGTAGGCCTTGTTCATCAATGATGTCTGCGGTGGCAGAAGAATGGAATCCGCAAGGTCCAGTTCCAGACCTTCCAGGTTGCCCAGGACCTTCCCGGGGATCAGGTAGCCCAGCATCCTGCCCTTGGAGCGTCCCTCCACCGCCAGGTAGAACCGGGATCCGGCGAACACGATGGCCTCGAGGCCCTCATAGCCTTCGAGGCTGCGCAGGTCGGATCCGTTGACCAGCGGTATGGGGAACGGTTCGAGTGGGGCTTCCCCAGGGTCTGACAGCGCCGCGTCCAAGGCCTGACGCGGCAACCCAAACAGGTTGTGGCCGTACCGATCCGGGTATTGGGGCAGCAGCACCAGTACATCCCCGAACCAGTCGAGGCCTGAGATTTCCACCTCGGGTTCGGCTAATGGACCCGCTAGGGGGACCGTCTGAACAAGCTGTTCCGGATACCCGGTGCGCACCACAGGGGAGGTGGTTGCCGTTACCGGTTCGGCGTGGGGACGTTCCTTTAGATCCGCAGACGGAATCTGGCACGCGGACAGCACCGCCGCGGCCGCCACTGCCACCCAACGGCCAAGCCGGAACCGGGCCGGGACGGTGCAACTCTGAGCCGGCACCTCAACCATTCCGGGCGTGGTCGGCAAACCAAGCCTTCACGGAGGCTTGCCAGGCGGGCATGGACGGAAGGCCGGCACCCGTCAGGCGCGTGTCCTTGAGCACGGCGTGGCGTGGCGGTGTGGCGGCCCTGGGCCAATCCTCGCTGCCGATGGCATCGACCGGTACATCGCTCAGGCCGGCGTGCCGCAGCAAGAACACGGCCCAATCGTATCGACTGGCCACACCGGCACCCGTCATGTGCCACACACCGCGGCAGTCGATTCGGCTCAGCAGTTCCACGCGCTTGGCCACGTCGGCAGTCCAGGTGGGCGAGCCGAATTCATCGTTCACAACGCGCAACCGTCCCAGCCAGTGGGCCGCACCCATGATTTTGCCTGGGAAATCGGCCTCGCCCGATCCGTACAGCCAGCTTACCCTGACGACTGCATGGCGGCTTTGGTTTGCGAGCACGGCCACCTCGCCGGCCCGTTTGCTGCGTCCATAGGTGTTGCCGGGTCCGGTCTGATCGATCTCCGCATAGAACCTGCCCGGAACGCCGGCGAACACCTCGTTGGTGCTGAAGTGAATCAGCTTGGCGCCGGACTGGTCGCACGCGGTTCGAACGTGGGCCGGTCCCTGTCGGTTGGTGGTCCAAACCGCAGGTTCGTTGGCCGGATTCTCCGCTCCGTCCACATCCGTCCAGGCAGCCGCGTTCAGCACAATGTTTGCGTCGGTGCCGCGAATGGTTCGAATGCACCGGTAGTCGGAGATGTCGCACTCCGCCCGTCCCCAGGAGACGAGATCGTGCCCGCGGAATGCTTTCCGCAGTGCCCGGCCCAACAGGCCGTCGGCTCCCAAAATCAACACGCGCATGGCATGGGCCGGAACATCGGGCCTACAGCAAGGCTCAAGGACTGGGTGCCGGACCCCACAGTCCGGATTTCGTTGGAGCACATCCGGGCAACATTGTGGAACTGCCCAACCGGTTTGACACAATCCACGCACTGCATCAGTGGAATATCCATGGCACAACCCGCTACAGTATCCACCCGTGTTGGGATTCCCAACACCCCCGCTGCCCGCAACATTCGGGTTCAGCTGGGTCGTGTACTGCCGTTGCTGAAGGAGATCGGATTGTCGCCTACCGCCGTGCGGTTGGTTGGCGGGTTGCCGCGGGCTTTGCTCACGGCCCGGGATACCGGATATCGAGTCCCGCGCCATGAGGGCTTGGATGTAGATCTGGTCATGGAATTCGACGCCGTCACCGCGGGCATGCGCCTGCAGGAAATCCATGGCGGTGCATTGACTGCACACAGGCAGTTCGCAAATGCGACCTGGCACCCTCCCAAACACTTGTCGGCACCTCCCGTTGACCTCATCTCCGCGCGGTCCGAGAGTTACCCGCAGCCCGGACAACTGCCCGAATGGGTATCCGGATCCTTCGCAGACGATTGCCACCGACGCGACTTCACGGTCAACACCCTGGCACTGGACTTGGAGGCAGCGGCGGATTTGTGCGCGGGTGCCAGCCAATGCCTCGTTCACCACCATCCCTTGGCCCTGGAGGACCTGGAACAGGGAATCATACGGGTCTTGCATGCGGGGAGTTTCGTGGACGATCCCACCCGTCTGTTCCGCGCCGTTCGCTATGAACAACGTCTGGGTTTCCGCATATCCGGGCAGACTATGGACCTGTTCCGAAGTGCCGTGGCGGGAAACTGCCCGGCCACGGTATCCGGCACCAGAATCCGCCACGAAGTGGAGCTTGCCTTTCTGGAATCGCATGTCACAGCGGTCCTGAACCGACTTGCCCACCTGGGTTTGTTGGTGGAGATGGGTCTGACTGGCTCCCGCGCCGAGGAAGGTCGAGAGGCCTGCGGGCGCATGTCCGAAGTCGATGACAGCCGCATCGGCATGGGCTGGCTGCTGTTGTTGGGTACGGCGGAGGTCGAGCCGAGCACCGCCGGGCAGGCGTTGAGCCTGCCACCGAGGATGCAGGCCCGGGCGAAGGCATTCCGGTTGTTGCTTCAGGATCCGGCATTGTCCAACGGCGCCTTGTCCGATCTAGCCTTGGCCCGCCGGCTGGGATCTGTATCCCGGGACAGCCTTGTCCTACGAAGTTTGCAGGTGTACTTTCCTCATTTGCACATCCGCATCAATCAGTTGATGGCCCGGGCCGCCGATCCCAGGCCCCGACTTGACGGCAGGGATCTGATTCAACTCGGGTACACACCGGGCAGGACCCTGGGCCGGGTGCTGGAGGAACTGCAGGTTCTGCGTTTGGCCGGGAAGCTCCGGTCCATTGAGGACGAGAGGGCTTGGGTCAGGGCACACGGGCCGGAAATGCAGGCCGCCACTGAGTAGACGGCGTAAGCCTCTGCCGGCGCGATGCGTAGTTCATGGCAACGGGTACGGTGGTCACAGCAGTACCACGATCAGGGACAACAACAGAAGCACGGCCAGCAGAACGGGTTGGTGAATCAGATAGATGACCAGGGAGTGCTGGCCCAGCGTTTCAAGCCACCGCACCGGTGCCGTCTGTGCCACCGGGGATCGAACCTGAGGCGGTGTTCGGCCCCGGTATCGCAGGATGCCCAGAAACGATCCCAACAGGAACAGGCCGAAGTAGAACAGGAACGGCACATAGTCCAGGGCGGCGTAGCCGGCCGGCTGAAAACCCAGCCAGAAGCCGAATTCCGCCAGCCATCCGTTCCAGGTTTGACGGGACAGCCACAGGCCGGCGGTTCCACTGAGCGCGCCGGTTGCCAACACAAGCCATCGGTTGCCGAGCAACGGCGCGCAGGTTATGAGACCCAGTCCAATCATGTGCAGAACCCCGAACTGGATGTACGGCCCTCCGCGGAACACAAGCCAGGTGATAAGAGTCAGAACCATGCCCCAGCAAAAGACAATCAGTCCCCGCTTGTATTGCCGCGCCCGGCGTTGCGCCGGGGGGCGGGCCCTGCCGGCGGCGGAGTGGTAGGCCACCGCGGACGAGACACCGGCCAACGTGACGAACGTGTAGGCCGTGGCTTTTTGAAACAGGTCCCAAAAAGGGTGGTATATGTCCAGGAAGGGGTGTTCGATGGCGGCGGTGAACGGGATTAGCCGATCCAAGTCGAACAGCAGGTGATAGGTCACCATCATGACGATGGCGACGCCGCGCAACGCGTCCAGTTCCCAAAACGCGGCCGCATTCGGAGTGCGCCGGCGCGTCAGCCGCAGGGCTCCCGCCAGTTCGCGCAGGAAGTTGCCCATCGCATGGCATCCTGGGCGGTCCGCGCGTCAGGCCGTGTGGGGCCGGTGACGCAGGGCACGCGACCGCCCACTGTCTTCCAACCCGCAACCCCGCTGCCGATTGCGGGGTCTTGCCCCTGTGCCGCCGCTCGCGGTCGCATGCGGCCCGTACCCAACGTTCAAGTCCGCACCGGTCCTGGGCGATCGCATCGGGCGGCCTCCGAACATGCTATTCGCCATACAGACTTGCCATGAGCAGGTTCTTGGACACCGCCATGCGCCGGGTGTTCGGGTCCGCCTGTTGCAGGCTTCTCCATGCACCGTAGTTGCGCGCCGCCAGATCGATGACGAAGCGGGGATAGTGGAGCCAGACGAACGGCGAGCCGGCATTGAGGGCGTATTCCTTCGCCAGCCGGGAGCGATTCGGCAACATGGCGGCGGCCAGGTCACGCAGCTTCTCTCGGCGGCTGCCGCGGGACCACATGCGGGCCATGTTGCGGGGCAGCGCGATCGCATCGGACGTGATGTTCCACAGCAGATAGCGCGCGGCTCCCGCGGCTTCTTCGGGAATGTCCGGGCGTAATGCCTCCAGCACGCGGTTCGGGATCCGGGCGCCCAGGGTGGTGTGCGCCAGGTTCAGCATCAGGTACACGCCGGACTGCCATCCCCAACCCAGGGCCCGGTCCGACAACGCATCCCAGTCGAGTGCATCGCCGTAACGGGCAATCGTGGCGCTGATGTCGCACACCGGGCGCAATCCCGTATAGAACAGGTGCTGGTAGGAGGCATGGATGCACAGGTGCAGGATCAGGTCTTCCGGACACAGGCCCAGCACCTGACCGCGCGCACCTTCGATTGGCGCAGCCCGGTCCCAGAGGCCGTCCAGGTCCGACAGGGCGTACCGGTCCTTGGGCCACGTGATGTTCCAGTGCAGTTCCAGGATGGTGTTGTTGTTGTTGAACATGCGCGGCAGGTGGTGCACATCCGCCGACCAGGTCTCCACGTCCATCGGTTCCCGTGTGATGTACCCCAGTTCCTCGGTCGCCTGTACTGCTTCTGCGAGCAACTCTCTGGGTACAAGCAGGTCGATGTCGTCCATCTGGCGCGTGCCGATTTCCGGATAGACATCATGGGCCAGGTGCATGCCCTTGAGGGCTAGGCAGGGGATGTTTCTGGCCTGCAGGGCCTGGGCCAGTTCCTCCAGTTCTGTGGCAAGGAAAAGATTGCGCAGAACGCTCAGCCGATACGTATCCGCCAGGCTCTGGCAAACCAAGTCCGGAGGTCGGGCGCATGTCTCTGGCACCTGTTGCAGGCAGTAGTGAAGCAGTGCGCCTACCCGTTGTGTGTTGGCTGTCTGCTCCAAGTCGGCCCATTCACTGCCGGACAGATCGGCCCATGGTTCCTGGACGTGGGGCGCGGACTGCAGTGCCAGGATGCGCAGGAGGGCGGCTTGGACGGGCGAGTCGGTCATGACGGTTCCGGCCGATGGCGTGTGGAGGCGAAGGTGGATCGGGTACGAGCCTTGTGGGTCAGTCCGCGCATGCCGCTGCCTCGGTGTTGGCTGTCAACAGGGCCGCAATCTTATGGTCAATGCGTGACAGGGCAAAGTCACCCATCTCCTCCATCGGAACCCACCGCCCCTCTTGCCAGCGCGGGGTTGCGGGATCCGCATCATGGCAGACCGCCAGGTAGGTGTCCTGTAGGCGCCGAAAGTGACTGTAGTCCTGGATCTGTCGGCCAAGGTGTCGGACTTGGTCAACGACCACACACAGTTGGTCTTGGGCGATCCGCGCCGCCGCGGATACGTCGGATGCGGGCAGCTCCTCAACCGGTAGTGCCGGAAACCCCCACAACCCCCCAAGCATGTCGTTACGCCGATTGCGGACCAAGAATACCCGCTGTTGGCCCCCTTGTGCGGTGAGCAGCACATATCCGACATGGTGTCTGGCAGAAAGTGATTTGGCAGGGCTGCGGCCCGGCAGCGGTGCAGGCCGGGCCGATGAATAGGTAGCACAATGCTCTCCCACGGGACAATTCGGGCAGTCGGGGTTGACCGGCTTGCATATCTTGCTGCCCAACGCCATCAAGCCTTCCGCAATCAAGCCCGGTGAAACAGTGGGATTGGCGGCCAACAGCTCCCGAATGTGAGTGTCGATTGTGTCCAGGTTCGCCTTGCGCTGCGCTTTGTACGGGGTTTTGTGAAGGCGCGAATACAGGCGCACGACGTTCCCGTCGATCGCGGGTTCAGGTTGGTTGAACGCCAGGCTCAGGATGCCGCCCGCGGTGTAGCGGCCGATGCCGGGAAGTGCCAGCAGTTCCTCCCTGGTGCCCGGTACCTGTCCCCCGTGGTGCTGCACCATCTGCTTGGCTGCCCGATGAATGTTCAGGGCCCTTCGGTAGTAGCCAAGGCCCTCCCAGAGTTTGAGTACCCGCTCCTCGTCCGCTTGCGCCACAGCTCGCAGGGATGGCAGGGCTGCCATCCAGCGATTGAAGTAGGGAACAACGGTCGCGAGCCGGGTTTGCTGCGCCATTACCTCGGCGATCCAGACCTGGTAGGGATTCCGGAGACCGTGGGGCGCGGAACGCCAGGGAAATGGTTCGGCGTTGGCCAATTGCCAGTCCGCCACCTTGTCAATCAAAGTCCCGGAGCGGATCCTTGCCGCGGAGATTCAAGAGCAACGCCGTGGATCAACCGCCCAGCAGGTTCGCCTGGTTGCACTGGGACACGAGGAACGAACCGATGAACATGGCGGCGAACACGACCCACCCCCACACGGGAAGTCCGAGATAGGTGCGCGGTGGTTTGGGCGGCGGTGGTGGAGGCGGGATTTCTCCCTGACACTTCCAGCAAATCCGCTTGTCGTCAGGGTTGTGCTGACCGCAGGATGGACAGTCCACAAGCAGTCTCAAACAGAAAACAGGTCCGGTTTTAAAATCGTAACACGGCAGTTGGAATGGGAGGGTGTGGACATATGGCTTTCAAATGACGGTCTGACCGGCAGATGCCTACTACCGTGACCATGTTGCGCCTTGCTGTACGGCATTCCCGCTTCTCCGTAGTCCTCCCTGGCCTTGGTGTGGAGCCGGAGGCAGCCGTCCAGTTGGGCTTCCTGATTACCGCGCTCACCGCCTGGCAGTACCTGTATCGGCGAACGAAGCGCGAGCCCGGGCCCCGTCAACAAGCGTACCGCCAGGCAGTCGCAACGGCCCCGTATTCGGTGTCCCCACCGTCACACCTACTGGCAAGGGCCACGCGGCGATCAAGAGGGACGCACCAAGTTCGTGCGCTGGATACCTCCCATCACTGTGGATGACCATCGCCGGCAATGTGGACGGAAATTCACGAGGGGACACAACCGTCAGCCACCTGCTCCTGTCCTGGTGCCCCCATCGTCGGCAAGATAGCCGAAAACACCCCCCCGTACAGTCGGTGTTGGAGGAATCTTCAGGAGACTTGGAGGATCATGATCCGGCCATGCGGTACTGTCCCCGTGCTGCGGGAAACCAAATCCATGCGACATATAGGACGAACCCACTTGTCGTAGGCAGCTGCCTACGTGAAACAACCGTAGACAGAGGTGGGTCGGGCAAGCGCATCACGTACCAATCAGATCCCGTACTCAGGAGCCTCGGTTTGCAGGCTTCGGTACCGGTTGTTCCCCAACCCTGTCCTCCAGGCCCGGGGCAATCGTCAGCAAGGTTGCGGTTTGCCAGTCCCGCGGCGGCACATGCGGCTCAAACCGACGGCGCACCAGCACCTGGCCCAGTAGTGCGACCGCCACGCCGATATAGATAAAGCTGCCGGTAACCCAGATGATGCCGCCGCTGATCATTTGGTCCTGAACAGCGGTCAAACGTTCCAGGGAGTTCGCGGACAGGTAGTAACTGTAGGTGGCTTCCTGCCGGAAGGCCAGCGTCACACCGGTGATCATATTTGCCACTTCGCCTCCCACGATTAGATACAGGAACCGAAGCCAAACCGGAAGCGGACGGTGCAGGTGGGGAGATGCAGCCATGGCGTGCCACCAGAACATCATGAAGGCCGCCCAGAAGGGTGTCAGGGAGGCGTTGGCCCAGCGGGGCCGTTCCATCAACCAGTTGACGGTCGCGCTGTCGTGCCAGAGTGCGAACAGACCTACGGTCAGGAGCCAGACCGGTCCGGGGCCGGTAACCCAACGGAGTGACATCCACCACCGGGATGGGCCGCGCCACCGAGTCTGCAGCTTGTTTTGACGATCGGCGGACACAAGATGCCACAGCATGTCCAGCCAACGACCGTACAACAGCAAGGGCGGGACCACGATGCCGGCCAATGCCTGTTGGAGGGTTCGGGCATACAGGTAGTCGAACTTGAGTTCTGCCAAGGGTGACACGAACGCGACCCAAAGGCACACGAACCCGAGGACAAATACGGCTACCTGGTACCGGGCAGGCCGGTCCTGTGGTGCCAGACGGGCTCGGCCCGCGAAATATGTGGTCAACACGGCCAGCAGCAGCACAGCCGCGATTGGATGCCGCGTCCAGTCTTGTAGATGGCGGAGCCCGAGGTCCACGTTCGGTGTCTGTGAAGAGTCAACCTGTTGCGTACCCCGGCAGTATCGCACGCGCCGATGCCCGCGACGTGTCCCAAATGATCCGGGTTTCAACTAGCAGTGACGGTCGCGTTGGCCGGCGAATCCCAGTGAGTCGTGTGGCTCACACCCTTTCCAGCGGGAACCGATTCGGTCTGGCTTGCCCCCAAACCCGTGTGGTCACGATACCATTATCTTTGGGCCTGTAGGCATGCCTACCGAACCTGTTCCACTTAATAACCCCCACCCTGATCGGATTTGGTTGTCCGTCTGTTCATGCCTGCCATCATTTCCCGCCGCACGTTCCTGAAGGCTTCGTTGACTGCGACCGGACTGTTGCTGTCCGCCTGCGAACCTTCCGCCATTGCTCCGGCAGCCACGGCCACCGGTGGTACCGAGGTGGATGCGCTTTTGTACGTCGGTTACCCCTTGGATGAGGCGCGGATCGAGGCGTTCGGGCGGTTTAAGCGGATTGCTCCCGACTTGGACATCGAGGCGATTGAAATTGATTCCGCCTGGGACGACATGCAGGTTCGGGTCGGATCGGTTCTCGCCTCGGGCAATCGCATCGATCTCCTGCCGATCGCTACTCACGGTTTGCCTAGACTTTGGGCAAGTTCGGACCAGTTGCTGGATTTGCACCCCTGGCTAGCGGATGCGTTGCAGTCCGCGGCCAATGGATTCCCCTCCGCGCTGTTGCAGGCCTATGCATGGGGGGAGGCACAGTACGGTCTGCCCCTTGAGTTCGTGTCCCATGCCGTGCTCCTGAACCGGACGGTGTTTGCAGACGCAGGCCAGCCACTGCCTGGAGCGACCTGGACCTGGCAGGATTGCCTCGAGTTGTCCTATGCCTTGACACGCCGGGGAGGCAGCGACGCAACCTGGGGATGGGGTACGGAACTTGATGTGGCTGGAGCGGAACACTGGTTGTGGGCGAATGGCGGTCCCGGTCTGTTTGACCGGTCGGCGGCGGACTTTGCCAACCCGACCGCCTCGCACAATGCCAATCAATCGGCTTTGGCATGGCTCTCCCAAATGTGGCTGGTGCACAAGGTGGCTCCCGGTCCCGAGCAATTGCGAAGTCGCAGTCCGGCATCCCTGAAGCTGTCCGGCAACCTCGCGATGTGGATGGCCTCGTCATTGGATGTGCAGCTTCTGGAGGACCAACGCGATCGAGTGGATTGGGAAGCGGTCCCTGTGCCCAAGGCACATGCGGACGGTCCCAGCGCCACCATGGTCTGGAGCACCGGCTTTGCCGTCGCCAGCGGCACTCGGTTCCCCGACGAGGCAGCCAAGCTGTTGGTGCATATGACCACTGGGGAAGGAGCGGAGCGAATGGCGCGGGACAGCGCGAATCCGGTAGCCGGAAGGCCGGACCTGTGGTTGACTGACGAGCGTCGTACCCGAGGCGGTTCCGTGTTCGTGGATTTGCCGCATACGGCGGACAGGGTTGGCGACAACTCCCTGGGCTCCAACCACCGGGAGTTGTTGGAGACAGTGGTTGAACCCAATTGGAGAGCGGTGTTCGCGGGGGCAGTCCTGCCGGAAACCGCTCTGGCAACAATGGACGATCAACTGACCGCCAGTATCCGTAATGCCCGACTGCCCCAGGTCTGACCCGTGATCAGCCAACCTGAAGTACGGCCACCCGGACGTTGACCATGACCCGCGAACTGGTGCTTCCCTTCTCGCTGCAACTGCAAATCATCGATCAGTCGCTCGCGGGGAAACCCGAGGAGATCTGCGGCATCGTCAGGGGCCGGGATCGACAGGCAACGGCGCTGGTGCCGTCACGGAACGTGGCGGAAGAACGGACCATCAACTATCTCGTGGAACCATCGGTGCTGATGCAGCAGTTCGCCTTCGAAGACGCGGGCGACTCCATGGTGGCCATTTACCACTCGCATCCCGAGTCTGCGGCCTATCCCTCGGCCACCGATGCCTGGACGGCCGCCTATCCGGAGTCCGTTTACCTAATCTGCTCCTTGGAGGTATTGCAGCCCGTGATTCGGGGCTTTGAACTGCTGGACATCGAAGCCGACTTCGACTTGACGGCATTCAAACAACAGACATCGTTCTACGAAACGCGGCCTGGCCTCTTTGCCTGGTATCGGGCTACCGGTACGCCCTTGCCCCAGGCACTTGATCGGACGTGCTTTCCCGCCCGGGATCCGTTCTACGTGGTGTGGTTCCAGCCGGATCCGGCCGACGAGCCCGAGGTGCGGGTGGTTTGCATTGGGGAATTCAGGATCAAATCGCATTGATCCCCTGCCGGTTCCCGCCGACAGCCTTCGGTCTCCAGAACCTATACCTGTCCGCCGTTGCCTGTCGGTATTGCGGATGGGTTGTCTGGTAGACGCTTCCCCGACCGTGCGCACCGGCCCCTCGTCCAGCAACAGCCCCCGCCGCCGATACAGTGCCCGGGCCAGCACCGCCAGGAGCTCCAGTCCCTGCGGGGACAGCGCATGCACCTTCCGTCCGGTCCCAGCATTCCTCGTCCAGTTTCGGTATGTCGCTGGAAACGATGCTCTCGTCCTTCACGTCCGCGATCTGCTCGGGCGGGAGTGGGCACTTCGCGGCACTATCGACCTGCGGGAATTGACATGCAAGTCCATGCTTGCATATAATTCGCCATGTGGACATTTATCGCGCGATCGCTGACCGAACCAGGCGGGCCATCCTGGATGAACTCGTCGATCGGTCGGGTCAATCGCTCTTCGAACTCTGTGGGCGCCTGATCATGAAACACGGCATCAGTTCCTCGCGGCAGGCGATTTCACAACACCTGGACGTCTTGGAAGCCGCCGGGCTCATTCGCACGAGGCGCGAGGGGAGGTCGAAGCTCCACTGGTTCGTGGGCGCCCCGCTGAAGGCAATAGGCGAGCGGTGGCCGATCGCGACGGACGAGGACACTTCCAACCCAACAGAAGAGGGCATCGAAGAATGAGAATCAACCTGACCAGCGTCTCCGTGGACGATCAGGCGAAGGCACTTCGTTTCTACACGGAAACGCTCGGCTTTCGGCTGAAGCACAACATCCCTCTCGGAGAGTATGCGTGGATCACCGTGGTATCCGAGGAATCCCCGGAGGGGACGGAGTTGTTGCTCGAGCCTGCCGAACACCCCGCAGTCCGTCGATACAGGACGGCGCTTGTGGAGGACGGGATCCCCTTGGCCAGCTTCGCGGTCGATGATGTCGAAGCCGAGCACGAGCGTCTCGTGGCCGAGGGCGTGCGATTCGTGCAGCCGCCGACGGATCTCGGGACCGTCATTACCGCGGTCTTCGACGATTCATGCGGCAACTTGATCCAGATCACGGAGGAGAAGGGTCAGCCGTGACGACTCAGTAGTGCAACGAAACTTCATATTGCCGGAACAGGTACTCGCAGTACCTCCTTGGGCGCTGGGATTGGCGCGGCGGGCGGCCGCGTTGGCGCCCGGCGGTAGTCCACGATGGCGATGGCGCGGTCGGTCGGGGAGCCGGTGCGGGGCAAGGACGCATCCACCAGCAGACAGGTCTGGGGCACGGTCAGGCCGAAGTGTTTTTT
>JAAXGZ010000040.1:16878-116952 GCA_012271135.1 Caldilineales bacterium
AGCTGCTTGCCGTTCCGGAAGCACTGCTGGGCCGGCGCAGAGGATGGCCTGGGGACCCTTGGCACCCTCCCGCAGGACAAAGGACCGCCGCCCCGCGCCCCTCTCACCCAACCCCACAGATTCCCCAATCTGCAGGTCGAATACAACATGCAAGTTGCTGCTGCGCCGCGAGACCATGGCCAAGGGTGTCATCACCGCCCAGTGCAAGCAGGCCGGCTGGAACAACGAGTACCTGCTCAAGGTCCTGTCAAATTAGAATGCAATTGCCCTGCCCCTAACGCATCTCCAATGATTGAACTTGGTTCCCGGTGCTAAGATATCGAGCGAAATGGGCAGACACCTGCCCAAGACTGGACTTCATTCATCAGAAAGCTGACATAACCAGCATGACCACTGTCTACATTCCCACTCCCCTGCGACGCCTGACGGCCGGTGCCTCCAAACTGGAGGTGGAAGGCAGTTCGGTGGGCGAACTCATCCAGGCCGTGGATGCGCAGCATCCGGGGGTGGCGGCCAAGATTCTGGATGCCGACGGCGAGGTCAAGCGCTTCATCAACGTGTTTTGCAATGATGATGAAATCCGCTCGCTTGAAGGATTGGATACCCCGGTCGGGGAACGGGATCGCATATCCATCGTCCCCGCGATGGCGGGCGGTGCGGCAACAGCCTGAAGCAGATTGGGAATCAGGAGAAACAGGACATGGCGCACTTGAACAGGGACCAGCTGGTGGAGTTGGCCAAGAGCGAGATTACGGAGATCACGGCGGATCAATTGAAGGCGCGCCTTGATCAGGGCGAAGATCTGACGGTGATTGACATCCGGGAACGGGACGAGTTCGTGCAGGGCCACGTGCCCGATGCAACCTTTGTTCCGCGCGGCCATCTGGAGCTTCAGGTGGAACAGCACCAGCCGGACCGGGACGAGCCGGTTGTGCTCTACTGTGCGGGCGGGGTTCGTTCGGCCTTGGCGGCGCGCAATCTCAAGGAAATGGGCTACCGCAACCCCATTTCCCTGATCGGTGGCTTCAACGGCTGGAAGAACACAGGGTTGGAGTTCAAGGTTCCGGTGGTGCTGAACGACGAGCAGCAGATCCGGTACAGTCGGCATACGATGCTGTCGGAGATCGGTGAGGCCGGCCAGATCCGTTTGCTGGAAAGCAGCGTCCTCTTGATTGGCGCCGGTGGTCTGGGCAGTCCGGCTGCCATGTACCTGGCGGCCGCCGGGGTTGGCAAGCTGGGCATCATCGACTTCGATACAGTCGACGTTTCAAACCTCCAGCGGCAGTTGCTGCACGGGCAGAAGGATGTGGGACGTCCCAAGATTGATTCGGCCCGCGACCGCATTCAGGACATCAACCCGGATGTCGAGGTGGTGGGTTACAACGTGCCGTTGAAGAGTTTCAATGCCATGGAGATCATCTCGGAGTACGACCTGGTCATCAACGGGTCGGACAATTTCCCGACCCGCTACCTGGTCAACGACGCCTGTCATCTGCTGGACAAGCCGCTGGTCGACGGCAGTATCTTCATGTTCGAGGGTCAGGTTACGGTCTATGACGGTACGGGACCCTGCTACCGATGCCTGTATCCGGACCCGCCGCCTCCCGGCGAGGTTCCGAGTTGCGCCGAGGCTGGTGTCATGGGCGTGCTGCCGGGTATTGTGGGCTCGATGCAGGCCTTGGAGGCCATCAAGCTGCTGGTCGGATTTGGCGAGCCGCTGTCAGGCCGTCTGTTGATGATCGACACGGCCGACATGACCGTACGGACGCTGCGTGTGGATGCGGCCCTGGATTGCCCGTTGTGCGGTGGTCGGCCGACAGTCACCGAGCTGATCGACTACGAGGAGTTCTGCGGACTTCCGAGCCTGGCGGACCATCCGGAAGCGGTGCCCGAACCGGCCTGAGACAGGTTGGCAGCGGCCGTGGCGGCTCACAACACATCGGCCGCGGGAGGTTTGGGATCCCGGTCGATCCTGGACCTCGTGGGAGGCACGCCGCTCCTGGACCTTTCGTCGTGGGCCTGGGGGGAGGGTGTGCCCCGCGCGGTCCGTATACAGGCCAAGGCGGAGTGGTTCAATCCCGGCGGCTCGGTCAAGGCGCGGGCGGCTGCCTGGATTTTCCGGGATGCCTTACAATCGGGCGCGCTAGCGAAAGAGCGGTGCCTGATCGACAGCAGTTCGGGCAACACGGCCATCTCCTACGCCCAAATCGGGGCGGCGCTGGGCTACCGCGTCAAGTTGGTGATGCCGGCCAACGTGTCGATCGAACGCAAGACAATGGTGCAGGCCTACGGTGCCGAATTGATTGAGTCGGACCCCCTGGAAGGGTCCGACGGTGCGATCCGCGTGGTGCGCCGGCTGGTTGCCGAGGATCCGAGCCTGTTTCACGCCGACCAGTACGCCAACCCTGCCAACTGGAAGGCCCACTACGAAACCACCGGTCCCGAAATCTGGCAACAGACCGAGGGTCGCGTCACCCATTTCGTGTGCGGTTTGGGCACCACCGGAACGTTTGTGGGCGTCGGCCGCTACCTGCGCGAGCAAGATCCGGACATCCGGCTCGTTTCCGTCCAGCCCTCGGATGAACTGTCGGTGATTGAGGGGCTCAAGCATTTGCCAACGTCCATTGTGCCGCCCATCTATGATCCCGGTGTGGCCACGTCGGAGATGACCGTGGACCCCGAAGCCAGTTGGGATCTGGCGCGCCGCCTGGCCCGCGAACAGGGCATTTTCATGGGGCTGAGTGCGGGTGGCGCCGTGGCCGCGGCCTTGGAAGTCGCCAGGGAGCTTGAGCGCGGGGTGGTTGTCACAATCCTTCCGGATGACGGCAGCAAGTATGTGAGTCTGGGCGTCTTTGACTGAACGGCCGGCCGGATCCCCGGCAACTTCGCTTCGGACAGAGGGGGCGAACATGTCCATGCAAATTGACCTTTCCGGCCGTGCCGCGCTGGTCACCGGTGCCTCTCGGGGCATTGGTCTGTGCATCGCCAAGACTTTCGCACTGGCTGGGGCACGGGTGGCCATGGTGGCGCGCAAGGAGGATGTGTTGACGCAGGCGGCCCGGGAGGTCGAACGGTCCGGTGGGCAGGCACTGGTCGTGGCCGCCAGTACCAGCCGGGACGAGGAGGTTGCCAGAGTCCGCGACACTGTGGCGGATGCTTGGGGTCACGTGGATATCCTGGTCAACAATGCTGCCACCAGTCCCCATTTCGGTCCGGTGCTCGAGGCGGATACAAAGGTCTTCCAGGCTACGCTGAACACCAATCTCCTGGGATATTTCCGGACTGCACAGGCCTTTGCACCCGGCATGATTGAAGCCGGTGGCGGTCGGATCCTCAATGTGTCGTCAATCGCGGGCCACAGGCCGGCCGCGGGATTGGGCCTGTATGCAATCTCCAAGGCCGGGGTGGGCATGCTCACGGCCTGTCTGGCCAGGGAGTTGGGACCGCACAACATCCTGGTCAATGCCATTTCGCCCGGTCTCGTGCGAACGGATTTCAGTCGGGCACTGTTCGACATGGACAAAGGGTCCGACCCGGAAGTCAACGACCTGTCGCACGCGTCCTATGTAAAGGCGACGCCCCTGGGACGCGCCGGCGAGGCGCAGGAAGTGGCAAACCTGGCCTTGTTCCTTGCTTCAGGGATGGCTGCCTATGCCAACGGAGCCGACATCCCGCTGGATGGCGGATATCTGGTTTGAGCGCGCAGGGGATCGAAACGGCCTGTACGATTTCCGGTCACCGTGCATCTGGCAGCTGCGTCTGATGGCAGCAAGCCCCGCCGGGATCCCGGCGTCGGCATCGGATGCCGGTGATAGGATGGGGGGTAGCCTCGGTCAACCAGTCTGGAAACCCACATGCTCTCCGATCTCGATGCCTTAATGGTGGCACGCGGCCTGGATGGGCTGCTGGTCATGGGGGACAGCTCTGGCAATCCGGTCATGCAGTACCTGGTGGGTCATGTCCACTTTGAACGCGCCGTAATCTACAAGCCGGTAGGCGGGGACATTACGCTGATTCACGGATCCATGGAGCGGGACAACGCCGCCCGCACCGGATACCGGCTGGTCGATCGCGACCAGGTCTACAACGCGTACGAATACCTTAAACGCCATGAAGGCATCCAGCTGGATGCCTCTGTTCACATGCTCCTGGATGTTCTGCGTGACAGCGGCATGCAGGGCACGGTCGGGTTTTACGGCACCCAGGACGTGGGAGCCGGATGGACGCTGTTAAACAACCTGGCCGACCGGCTAGAGGGGATCGACATCAAGGGCGAGTTTGGCCAGACCCTGTTTGCGGAGGCGCGTGCGACCAAGGACAGCCGTGAATTGGCCGAATTGGCCGAGCTTGGGCGTCGGACCTGCACGGTCGTGCACGAGGTCGAGGATTTCCTGACCGGCCACGCCGTCGCCGGCGATCACGTGGTGAAGGAGGATGGCACCCCACTCACCATTGGTGACGTGAGGACGTTCCTCCGGGGCCGCCTACAACTGCAGGAACTGGCGGAAGATCATCAGACCATATTCGCCCAAGGCGCCGAAGCCGGCGTCCCGCACAATGCCGGCACCAATAGTGTTCGGCTGCGCACCGGCTCGCCCATCATCTTTGATATTTTCCCCAAGGGACGTTCAGGCTACTTTCATGACATGACCAGAACCTGGTGCCTTGGACATGCTCCGGATCACGTGACCGAGGCTTGGACCGCCACCAAGCAACTGTTCGACGAGGTGATGGCCAGGTTCAGGGTCGGAGAGGCCTGCGCCAGTTTTCAGGCACAGGCCTGCGACTTCTACGAGGGGCTGGGCCACCCCACGCCGCGTACCCATCCGGGTACCCATGAAGGTTACGTTCACAGCCTGGGGCACGGTATCGGACTGGATGTCCACGAGGGGCCCAACCTGAGCCTGGCCCAAGGCAATACGGACGTGCTTCGGCCGGGCCATGTAATCACGGTGGAACCCGGCCTGTACTATCCGGACCGGGGATGGGGGGTGCGGCACGAAGACGCCGTGGCCCTCGACGAGGATGGCGAACTCGTTTGGCTGACCAACTATCCCGCCGAGTTGGTGTTGCCCATGCGCGGCTGAGCGGCGTGGTTGCGGTTCCCGGCAGGCCGGTACCGGCTTCGCCGTTCAAACGTACAGGGTGCGCAGCTTGAGCGCCAGCTGCAGGCCAAATCGGGCATCAGCCTCTTCCAGGTCGATTTGGGTGATGGTGTGGATGCGGTTCAGTCGATACGTGAGTGTGTTGCGGTGGACCTGCAGATAGGCGGCCGTCTGGCTGATATTGCCGTGGCAGGCAAAGAAGGCGTCCAGCGTCTGCATCAGGCCCGCCTTGTGGGAGTTGTCATAGGCGATGAGATCCACGAGGGTTGACTGGTAGAAGTGTTCCGTTTCGGGAAAGGAGCGGAGTGCCGTCAGATATCGGTACAGTCCCAGGTCCTCGAACTGGGTCACTGACGATGACCCCCAGCGTTTGTTGGCCCGGAGGCACTCCCAGGCCTGCTGCTGACTTTGCAACCACGCCGAGAGCGAATGGACTGCGTTGCCAATGCCAATGTGGATTTCACTGCCGGGAGCAGCGCGCGTCAGATCCTCCACCAGTTCCTGGGCAAGCTGCTTGCCGGCAGCATTGGCCTCGTCACCCTCAGGGCCCACGGGCAGGTAGAGGAGCAGGCTTTGGTCCCGGCTGCTGGACAGGACCTTGAAGTTTCTTCTGGCGAGCGCGGTGAACAGGACGTCGGGCCAGGGATCGAGGCCTTGAGCCTCCACCATCCACGCGACATGGGGCTTGTCCAACGCGTAACCCAGCGAGCGGCCCCTGCGAATCCAAGCTTGTTCGTCCGCGATGTTGGAACCCAGGAGCTCGTCCAGAAACGACGCGCGCATGCGTTCCTCGGCGGCCCCCACCGCATTGCGCGTGACCCAGTCCAGGGCCACTGCGGCAGCCCCCTGCACGATGGCCATTTTCTCGATGGGTGAAAGGTTTGGCGGATCCTCGGTGCGGCGCAGAAGCATGCAATAGCCCTGGATTCTCTCCGCCGCCACTACGGCGCCAATCGCTGCCCGGTTGCAGTCCCGCAGTGGAAAACGGTCTCCCAGTTCCCATGTCTCGACGCTGCTGGCCAACTCCTCCGGGGGTTTGCCCACCACCCAACTGCGCAACCGCATCACGTTGGGCAGGGCGGCTTGCAGACTGGCGATGCCACCATGGACGCGCTCCGTACCAGCTGCCGTGACGATGTGCCCCGCGTCGTCCAGGATCAGAAACGGCTGGTTGGTAACGTGGTGAATCTGGGCCGCGATTGCCTTCTGGCCGCCTCCGTCCAATGTGATCTGGTTCAGGTCCCGCTGAAGATCCGACGCGCGCTGCAGGACATAGGCAGAACGGTCGACGATCAGACGGATGATGTCGCGCTCAACCTGCAAGAGGGACACTCCGTCCGGAATCGCAAACAGCGGAACGGACTCCCGAACGGCAGTTTCGCGCGCGTTACGGGACAGGCGGCCCTGGGCCGCGACCCCCGAGATGGCAGCTTCGCGCAACCGCGAGATGACGTTGCCCAAATCGCCGCTGGCCTCGAACACCCGCAGGTCTTCCATATTGATGAGCGCGAGTTCACCGCCTTCGAGAGTGGGGAATGCCGGCGGGCTGGGACGGCTGCTGCAGGCCCAGCTGACCGACACGCGCAGATTTGCGTCGGGGGTGAGCAACTCCGTGCCCACCGGCAACACCAGATGGAAGATTTCTTCGAGAGTTGTGGCGGTCAAGTTCATGGTCTGCACCGAAGGCACGGATTCCTCAACCTGCAACAGGCCTGCGATTGGGCCCGGATCATGGTAGGCAGATGCCATCCAGCCTGATTATATGCAATCTGCATAATGATACAATCCCTCCCTCACAAAAAGAGGTATTGGAACATCGTGTCAACCATTGATTCGTATGGAATTAGCATCTCAATTGGTCATAGAGTACAAAACAATCTCATAGTAGTCTATATGGATCGTCGCTGGTGGCAGTACTGAAGATTGCTGCCGTGCAATCTGCATAGAAAACGCACCGCCCATGGGCGGTGCGTTCCGGGTCTGGTTGTACCTATTGGTCGGGGCCGGTGTCAACGTCCGACTGCAAGCCGACCGCGCGGAACCGAAGGGTTGGCAACTGTTGATGATTTGGCCTAATCTAGTTGGCCATGGATATTGTTGGTCGCCGCATCGGTCGCACCGCGTGGGGTCGCCTTTACGGTTTGGACAAGGCCACCATGGCCCGCAGGCACCATGCCGGGCGGTTGCCGCCTGCGCTTCCGATGGAGCGACTGCCCAACGGCTGTTGCCATGTGATCGTACCTCCCGAGCGGGATGGATGTGGTGTGGTGTACGCGCGCGTTTCGTCTACGGGCCGGAAGGCTGATCGAGACCGGCAGGTAAGCCGGGTCGGAGCATGGGCAACGCAGCCGAGCTGCCGGCTCGCTGAAGTGGTCAAGGGGATCGGTTCCGGCCTGCATGGCAACCGACGACGGTGGCGGCGGCGGGTCGCGGAGCACACGTTGGGGAAGACAGTGGTGGAGCCCCAGGGGCGGTTGAGCATTCCGGGCTTGAGTACGTAGAGGCCGCGCGGGCGGCGGTGCAGGCAGGCTGATGCCGCATCCCGGCACCTGTCAGACGCGCGTGTCCGCGTACGTTGGCGTTGAGCGCCAAGCCGGCGACGCGGCGTGAACTCTACGGGCGCGTGGAGCGCAAGCTGTTCGCCGAGGTGTCGGCGGTGTCGTTGAAGCGTGCGTACCGGGAGCGGTACGGGATCCCGGCGCGCCTGTTCAACGCGGTGCGGGTGTCCCTGGAAGGCAGGATGGCGTCCGGTCCGGGCGCTGGGAGCAGGTTCACCAACAGAAGCGTCGGTGGGCGGCCCTGCAGTCGCAGCGTGCGGCGTTGCGGGAGGACATGGAAGCGGGACGGGTGCGGCTCTGCTTCGGTTCGAAGCGGCTCTGGCGCCAGCATCACCATCTGGCGGAGAACGGCCATGCCAGCCATCAGGAATGGCTCCGGGATTGGCGGGATACCCGCAGCGACGAGTTCTTCGTGCTGGGTAGCCGGGACGAGACGGCAGGCTGCCAGCTGTGCGTAGCCCGCGTGGCGGACGACGGATCGCTGACCCTGCGGCTGCGACTGCCCAACTGTCTGACGGCTCGGTACGGCAAGTACCTGGTGATCCAGGGTGTGCGCTTTGCCTACGGCCACGCGCAGGTGCTGGCGGCGCTGGACCGCAATGCCGAGTACGTCCGGTACCGGCGCGAGTAGGCGGTGAGAGCCCCGGCGCTGGGGCAGGCCATCAACTACCTTTTCAAGCGGGACGCGAAAGGCTGGCGGGTGTTCGCGACCACCGACAGGATGGACGTGCCGGTGGTGACAGACAAAGGGTGCGGCGCCATCGACGTGGACCTGAATGCCGACCACCTGGCCGTGGCCGAGACCGATGCCTCGGGAAACCCTGTCAAGGCCTTCTGGATGCCGCTGGTCACCTGCGGCAAGTCCCGGCATCAGGCCGAAGCGATTGTCGGCGACGCCGCGGCCCGCGTGGTGGCCTATGCCCGTGAGACAGGCAAGCCCATCGTCATCGAGCGACTGGACTTCCGGCAGAAGAAGGCGGAGCTCGAAGGCGAGTCCCGCCGTTACAGCCGGATGCTGTCGAGTTTCAGCTACGGCAAGGTCAAGGCATACTTCCTCTCCCGCAGCTGCCGGGAGGGGGAGTAGAGGTACAGCAGGTCAACCCGGCCTTCAGTTCCGTGATTGGCCGGGTGAAGTTCATGGAACGTTACGGGCTCAGCGTGTACCAGGCAGCAGCCCTGGTGCTGGCCCGACGTGGGCTCGGCTGTTCCGAGCGCATCCCACGCCGACGGATGGCTCCCGTCGGTCATGGCGTCCAGGTCGCCTTCAGCGTACCCGCGAGGAAGCGGGTGAAGCACGTGTGGACGTACCGGGGTGCGGTTGCGGGGCAGCGGGGACCGGCGCTTGCAGCGCAGCACCGGCTGGCGGAGAGGCCCCCATCTCCGGTGCCGGCTGTCCGGAGGGTGGCTTGAGCGGGGACCGGCTCGGTGTTCCGGAATGTCAGGGTGGAGCCGCCTTGCACTGTTGGGGCGGCGGCGCGGCTAGGATCGCGTCTTCAGGAATGGACGAAGGCGGTGTGCCACCAACGTCAACCACTTTTACAACGGTTTGAATCGATCACCGACTCATGGGAAAGGCTATCGCGGCACTCCAAACAACCCCCCACAGGATAAAGGCGGTCTGCAACCAGTTGGGATCCTGTCCCAGAGGGCTTGCCAACACCAACACCAGCAGACTTCCGACGATACAACCCGCGATGCTGAACAGGACCAAGCGTCCGAACGCAACGCCCTTGGCCGTTGCGCCGACCAACAGGCTCCAGAACAGTGCGGAGAGAACCAACAAGCCCAAGGCGCTGCCGACGGCACCCAATATCGCGGGCACAATCCCCTCGCCAATGTTGCCGTTGCCCAATGCGCGGCCTAGTGCCGGCAGCGCGCCCATTACCAGTAGGGCGATGACGACGTTGACGACGGTGGCGGAGCTGATCAGGAACGTGGCCACCACCACGCCAATCAAGCTGGCGACAAACGTGTACAGGCAGACTTTGTTTACAAGAGGCTGGCTGTCGCCGGACGCTCCGGCATCACCAGCCGCAACAGTCATCATGGAAAACACGTTGAAATCTCCTAACTGAGTGGACGCTCGGGACCGGGTCGCGGGCTTGCCAAGCAGAATTGTATCAGGATTGGGTTGTGTACCGTCCCCGCCGGGGCGGATGATGGCCGGAAGCAGGAATATGCGTCGGGTTCCGTCCGTCCCCGTTATCATGGGCGGATCGCTTGGCCACCGGGCGGGCGCAATACGCGGTCATGCCAAAGAACCCGGGCGGGTACCAGCATATTTCAACACTTGACCCAGTACAGCGACCTGCTTCGATACAACAGCAACGTCCGCTGGCTGTGGTTTTCCCACGTGTTGAGCCTGTTTGGCGACTGGTTCAACTTCATTGCGTCGACGCAGTTGGTGGCCCAGTTGGCGCCGTCGCCCCTAGCGCTCTCGATTCTCGTTGGCATTCGAACTGCGAGCCCGGTGTTTGGTGCGCCCCTAGTGCCGTACATTGTGCGGCGCATGCGGCGCCGTACGCTGCTGATTGGCGCCGACGTGATTCGATTCTTCTCGGTACTGGCGCTGCTGCTGATCCGTAGGCCGGAAGACCTGTGGATTCTCTACGCCATGATTGGCCTGCAGGGGTTTCTGGCAGGGATGTTTATGCCGGTGCGCATGGCGATTCTGCCCAAGATTGTGGCCAACGAACATGAGCTGGGGACTGCCAACACCCTGTCGTCGCTGAGTTGGACGGCCATGATTGCGCTGGGCATGTCGTTGGGAGGCGTGGTTACGGCCAAGGCGGGGATCAACGTCTCCTTTGTGGTTGACGCCCTGACGTTCCTGGGTTCCGCAGGCTTGATTACGCTTATGCATTACGAGCGCAACGCAGGCCCGGGTCAACCGCGGGACATTGGCCTGCCTGCGATGGACGAGCGCGTTACGTATCCTGATTTGTTTCGGTTCCTGCGAGTCAACCTCGACTTCCTGTTCGTGGGCTCCATGAAGACCTTCGTGACGGTTTTCAGCTTCGTGCCCACCCAGGTGTTGCAGGTCATGCTCAGCTACCGCTACGAACACATTGGGCCGAGTGCCATCGTGGTAGGGATCATCTTTGGCATCGGTGGCTTGGCGAGTTTCTTTGCACCGTTGGTGACAAGGGTGTTTACGGGAAACGACCACATGAAGCTTCGGCACGCGGTGACCATGAGTTTCCTGCTGACCGGTCTCGGCATGTGGTTCCAGGCTCCCATCCCGCCTTTTTCGGTTTTGTTGTTCGGTGTGGCGTTGCGCAATGTGGGGGCAGTGCTGATCTGGACCTTTTCTTCCCAGATTCTGCTCAGCCGGGTTCCCGCCGCGATGCGAGACCACGTGTTGTCGGCCGAGTTCCTCTTGTTGAACCTGGCTGGTGTCTTGGGAGTCGTGCTGCCGGCCCTTACCTCCGGCAACCCGGATCGCGGGATTCCGATTGCCTTCATCGCGCTGGGAATGTGCTTTGCCGTGGGAGCCGGTGGGTGGGCACTGTGGCTGATGCGAGGTCGGTACTCGTTGCCGGAGGGTGAACAGGAGTAACCGGTGGTTGCCGGACACCTGCCGAGAAGGTTGGTCCGCGGTCCGCGGGAGCGTTTGCGTCATACGGGCCCAATCCCGTGGCAATAGGCTTGGCATCCATTGCGTCCCGACCAGGAACAGGGCTGGTCACGTCCTCGCGAATATAGCCCCGAGTTTGGCCAGTGTCAGGACTTGCAAATGGGCCGGCCAAGAGCCTGTACTCTTTGTCCGGTCTTTCAATTGAGGGAGGGAGGCGGCCGACCAAGCGGGGTAACCCGCGCGGCTGTGCAAGGTGGGCCTGGCCCTCGACGCTCCCTTCGCAATCAGTCCGGGGTTGGCTCGGTGCATGCTGGACCGGGTGCTGGCCATCGGGGTGCCCATGGCCTGGGTGGTGATGGACAGTGACCATGATCACTGCCGCGGTCGGTGCATCCGGCTGGAGGACCGGAGCTTGTTCCACGTGCCAATTTCGGCGGGCATCTCCCAACCCTACCCGAGTCCTGGGGGCCGCTGTTCTGGTTCAATGTTGGAAACGATCATCCCGGATGTCAGGGTGATGGGTTGTTTGTGCTCGACGCCCAATGCCCGAACATGGCCGAATTGCACGGGCAGGGCTTGGTCCGTGTACAGATTCGGGCCGTTCATCAGATGGTAGTGCAGGTGCGGGCCGGGAGAGTGGCCGCTGTTGCCGACGTACCCAAGGAGAGTGCCCCGTCGGATGTGATCCCCAACCTTGACCTGCACGCTGCTCTGTTGGAGATGGGCCAGGTAGGAGAATTCACCCCTGCGGTGACTGAGGGCAACAGCGTTGCCCAACACCCGGCGCGCGTCTCCCTGCATCATGGCCGGATCGGGAACCTGGCCCGGAGCCATATCCGGCATGTCCCAAATGGTAAAGGCCACCCGCGCAGAGGCGGGAGCGTAAACGGGCTCCCCAAAACTATAGTGATCCTCGAGATTGGCACCGGTGTTGCCAAAAAAGCGGTTGTCGGAACCCAACTTGACGAAATCGAGCGCAAAGGCTTGGCTGACCGGCTCCGCCTTGTGCAGGTCTCGCCAGTCGTTGCCTTGAATCACCCACCAGCTGCCCTGCAACGGAAATCGGAGATCGGTGGACTGTTGCGGAAACGTCACCGGTATCCGGAGGGTCTCGTTCCAGGTTTCGCTGTTTGCGGAAGCCAACACGGCTGTGACCAGCACACAGTCCGCGCGGACATAGGCCGGAGCGTTGAAGTACAGGTGTTGGATGGCCAGACCCGTTCCTTCCTCGATCTCCAGGGACGGCAGGCTGGTATGTGCCTGCAGCATCGCGGCCGTCCAGGCCTGTTCGGACAATATCTGGTGGTCCGCCAACAGATTCACCGCCAGCCCAAGGAGGACCATGTTGCCTCTGACGGCGGTGATGCCCAGTGTGAAGACCAGTTCCTGCCGCGGACCGGCGAAGTGGGGATGGGGCAGGTCGACGTACGCAGCTGCGAAAACGTGGGGGGGACTGGCTTGCAGTCGTGCCAACTCGGGCCGTTCGAATTCGGGCATCGCGTTCGAAAGGGACCGGTCAGCGGTCCGTCTGTTCGTTGACCAGCAGCGAAAACCTGGCGACAAGATCGGCAGGCGGTTCCTGACCTGCCAGGGCGCGCTCGAACATGATCTGGGCCAGGTCCCAAATCACCTTGGCCCCGGCCCCCACGTGCATCGGCACCGTTTGCTCGAGCAACGCCTTGAATTCGCGGGCTGCGCGTGGATCGGCATCGAACTCTCGTTGGGCAGCCGGCAACCCGCGCGTGGTGTGTGGAGAATCTGCCGCCAGTTCAATCAGGGTCAGGGCCGCCATCACGCTGGCATCTGTGTCCCGAGGCGATTGCCCGGCGATTACGAAGAACGACTCGGAAGTCACAAAGGGGCGTGCCGGGCCGGCCGGACCATCCGGAATGGACAGCACGCGCAGGCTGTCCCCCAATGCCGTAACAAAGGAGTCGAGGACCCATGACCCGTCGATGATCATGGGCAGTTCTCCGTGACGAAAGGCGCGCTGGAGTTCGGCATAGTCCTGGGAGATCCAGATTCCCCCGGATTGATTGGCCTCGCGCAGCCACGTCAGCCATGCCTCCGCGCCCGGTTGCTGATCCAGCACCACGCGATAGCCGGCATCTAGCATGACCGCACCATGGGCCGGGAATCCCCAACCGAGGTGAAACGGGCTGATGTACAGGCCCAGCAGCGGAGAGTCGGACATGTTGGCCCGGGCCAACAGATCGTGCAGTGTCCGGGGAACTTCATCCGGCGCAATCAGGTTCGTGTTGACATACAGTGCAACGGTCTCCACCCACGCCGGCAGTGCAACCAGACTGGAGGCAATGATGTTGCCGTACCAGGCGGAAGACAGCAAGTGGGCCTCCTGGACCAGGTCCATGTAGCCGTTGAGCGGTTGGACCAGATCCTCGGACGCCAGATCGGGATACCGGGCGATTGGCCCCAGCAACAGGCTGGGGCCGTTCCCGGCCAGGATGGCGTCCAGCAGGCGCCACCGGACTTCGGACGGACCTACGTGGACCGCGTCTAGGTACAGGTCCGGATGGTCGGACTGCAACCGGTCCAACATCGAACGGAGGATCTTGAGGTCTTCGCCGTTCCAGGAGTGCCACAGGATGATGTCGCCCGACAAGCCGAGTTCGGGTTCGGGCGTCGAAGTGGAAGATGGCAACGGGGTAGCGGTTGCCGGAACCGAATTTGTTAGGACAGGTTCCGGGGTGGGACCGGGTGCGGGTTCCCTGACACAGGCTGCCAGGACCAGGCCGAGTGCCATCGGCAGGATTAGTCGAGCCGCCGCTCGAAATGCCAGGACGGCCCTTCCCTGAGGAAGCATCACCAACAAGGCGGGAGCCGCCTAATCCGACGCCTGCAGGTAGCGTTCCAGGGCGGACACGGCAAGGTGGTAGCTGTTCCGGCCGAAACCGCTTACCTGACCCAGACAGGCCGCCACCAAAACCGACGTGTGGCGAAACGCATCCCGGGCGTGGATGTTGCTGATGTGCACTTCAACCACCGGGATTTCAATGGCCTTGATGGCGTCGTGAATGGCCAGCGAATAGTGCGTGAAGGCACCGGGGTTCAGGACCACGCCATCCGCCTGGCTGCGGCATCGGTGCAACTCGTCGACAATCTCGCCCTCGTGATTGGACTGGAAGAATCCAAGGCTGTGCCGCCCGCCGAATTCGGCGGCTAGGGACCGTTCGACGTCGGCCAGCGTAAAGGTGCCGTAAATTGAGGTTTCGCGGGTGCCCAGCAGGTTCAGGTTGGGGCCGTTGACGATCTGGATGCGGGCCATGCGGAGTTCCCAAGTCAGTTCAGGATGTGTTCCCAAGCCGCCAGCACCAGTTCGTTGCCGGGATTGGGGATCACGGTGAGCCGCTGAAGATCCTCGAGCACGACAAAGCGCAGGACGGCTCCTCGGCGTTTCTTGTCGGTGCCCATGGCGGCCAGCAAGTCGCCGGCTCGGCCCGACAGGTCCGGCGCGGAGTCGATGTCGCGCACGCGGACCGGAAGTCCCAGTCCTGTCAGCAGACTGCGGATGCGCTGCGCCGTGGACGGAGAACACAGGCCGGCCTGCACGGACAGGCGGGTGGCGGCCATCATCCCCACCGCTACGGCCTCGCCATGGCGAATCGTGTATTGGCTGACCTGTTCGAGGGCATGGGCAAAGGTGTGGCCGAAGTTCAGGATGGCCCGGCGTCCCTGTTCCAGCGGGTCCTCCTCGACAACATCGATCTTAACCTGCACGGCTGCCGCCAGCCAGTCGGCAGCGGGAGATGCCGGGGTACGCATCAGCATCTCAAACAGATGTTCATCCCCGAGAATGGCGTGCTTGGCGACTTCCGCCATCCCGGCCCGGAGTTCGGCCGGCGGAAGCGTGTCCAGGAGATCCGGATCGAGCAGTACGCCCACCGGCTGCTTGAAGGCGCCGATCAGGTTCTTGCCCTCCGGCAGGTCCACCCCGCACTTGGCGCCGACCGAGGAGTCCACCATGGCCAGCAGGGTGGTTGGTGCAACCACATAGGGCACACCGCGAAGATAGGTGGCAGCCACGAACCCTGCCGTGTCGGTGACCACGCCGCCGCCCAGGGCCAACACCGGGCTGCCCCTGTCCATGCCGGCTGCCAGGAGGTCGGAATAGAGCCCCCGGACCGTTTCCAGGGTCTTGTGTTGCTCGCCCTCGGGCATGGTGAATACCCGGGGCTCGAAACCGTCCGCACGCAAGGCGTCGACCAGGCCGGCTGCATGGAGTGCCTCAACATCCGGGTTGGAGAGGATTGCGACGTTGCTCCCTTCGAGGCCGCACTCGCGCAGCAGGTGTCCGGTGGCTGCCAGGGCTCCGGAACCTGTCCAAATTGGATAGGACCCGTCCGGGCTGTCCACGGCAAGGACCTGCAACGAACCGATTGCGTCCGGCACGGCGGGATGCGGGAGCCGCGCTTCCGCCTCAGTTCCGCCGGATACCAGAGTTAGGATGCGCTCCACAATCTGTTCGACAGTCAAGTCCGTGGTGTCGATTTGCAGTGAAATCGAGCTGTAGCGCTCGTCCCTTTCCGCCAACAGGGCGCGGATGCGCTCCAGACGGTTGTCCGGGGCTAGGTCCAACAGCGGCCGGTGGGTCTCGTTGCGGATGCGCTCCAAAATCTGTTCGGGTGTTGCCGACAGACAGATTACGGTGCCCGATTCGGCCAGTACCCGGTGGTTCTCCGGATTGACCAGGGCGCCGCCACCCGTGGCCAGGATCAGATCGGACCGTGCGGCCACGTCCCGGCACACTTGGCTTTCAATGTCGCGGAACCGGGTCTCGCCGTAAATTGTGAAGATTTCAGGCACCGTCAAGCCGGCACCCTCCTCGATAAGGTCGTCCATGTCCTGGAACCGGCGGTCCAGGTGTGCGGCCAGCGCCTTGCCGGCGGTGGTCTTGCCCGTGCCCATGAAGCCGGTCAGGATGATGTTGCCGTTGCCTGGCATTTCCGTGTCAAACCTCAGGAAACAATCTGAAACGGTCCGTGTCGGCGTCCCCGGCCTGGTGCATCAGGACGGCGTTCATCAATTCGATCGCCATGCGCGACTCGAGGGTGATGCCGGCGCGGACTCCTACGCAAGGGTCGTGGCGCCCCCGTTTCAGCTGAAAGTCGATTTCGTCCAATCCTTTCGTCACGGACTGTTGCGGCAGGGCAATGGATGACGTGGGCTTGAATCCCACCCGGAATGATAAGGGGCTACCCGTGGTGACCCCGCCCAGCAAGCCACCGTGGTGATTGCCCTGGTAGCCGCGGGCGCGAATGGGATCATTGTGTTCGCTGCCCCGGCGGCCGACCGATGCCCAGCCCGAACCCATCTCGCAGGACTGTACCGCGTGCAATCCGCCCAGGCTGCCCATCAGGCGCAGCTTGAGGCTCTGGTACAGGGGTTCCCCGACCAGGGGCGGAGGATTCAGCGCCACCACCTCGATGCCCGCGCCGAGTGAATCGCCGCGCACCCGTGTGTCGCGGATCAGTCGGCCGGCGGCCGACGCGAATTCGGTGCTGCAGGCATGGAGCTCGTTGTCCGCAAGCTCCCGTTCCAGTTCGGCAATGCCCTCGGCCGAAATTCGGCCGCGACCGATTGCGAACCGATCGAGCACGGAGTGGTCCGACTTCAGTTCCCCGACTTGGCAGATGGACGAGACGATCACCGTGCCGAACTTTCGCTGGAGGTAGAGCCGTGCCACACTGCCGCCGATTACGTCGGAAATGGTGGAGCGGTAACTGGAGCGGCCGCCGCCGCGCACGTCTGTGAACCCCCGTGACTTGTGGTACTTGACCAAGTCCGCATGGCCGGGCCGCACCGCCCCCTGCAATCCCTGCAACTGGTCGTAGTGGGCGGATTTGCGGCTGCGCGAAAACACCAGGGCGGACAGCGGTTCGCCGGTGGTGAAGCCACCGCTGTACGTTTCCAGGGCCGGGCTGTCCGGGGCCGCAACGGAGAGGCGGATGGCCGGGCCGTCCAGCAAGCGTTCCGTGCGGTACAGGCCCCCGGTCAGGAACACGGTGTCGTCCTCGCGCCGAGGTGTGCCGTGCTTGCTGCTGCCAGGCCTGCGGCGGTCCAGGAAGGCCTGTATTCGGTCCCGTTCAATCTCGAGGCCGGCAGGGCAGCCGAAGACGATGGTGGTCACGGCCGGGCCATGGCTTTCGCCTGCACCGGCGACGGCGAACAGCGGTCCGCCCAGGATCTCCACGGTATGCCGTTCCTACGCCTGCGCGGCCGGGTCGAGTTCCCGATTGGCGACCGCCTGGCGCGCCTGGCTCACGAACGCGCGCACCGCGTCAACATCCTTCAGGCCGGGTGCGGCCTCAACGCCGCTGGACACATCCACGCCCCAAGGATCCGTCTGTGCCACGGCTTGTGCCACGTTGTCCGGCGCCAAGCCTCCCGCCAGCATTGTTCTGGGCACGGAAATGGTCACGGTACGTACCAGGGACCAGTCCGCCTGCTCACCCGTTCCACCCCATGCCCTGCGCGAGTAGCTGTCGACCAACAGGCCGGGGCCTGCACCCCGGGAGACTGCACCATAGCGGCCGGCCAACTCGGAGGCCTCATTCCGGGAACGCGGACGCACAGCCATGAAGCACTCCGGCACGAGCGCCGTCAAGTCCTCCGGGTCCGGGTTGCCGTATACCTGCAGGAGATCGATTCCGGAGAGGGCTGCGGCCTCGTTCATCTGTTTCGGGGTGAGGTTCACGCAGAGGCCGACGCACCGGGCTCTGCCGTCGGCCAAGCGTTCATGCGCGCCGAGGTGGTTTATGAGCTCACCGGCCCTTGCGGGTTCGATGAAGCGCGGCGAGGGCGGATGGAACACGAAACCAAGGTAGTCGGCACCCGCGTCCAAGGCGGCTTCCGCATCTTCGGGCCTGGTCAGGCCGCAGATCTTGACCTTCATCGATGGTTCAAGGCCCTCCTGGGGCCCTATTCTTCGACCGCCGCCAACGAACCGGCGGCGGCGAATTCCCGCACCTTGCGCTCGCGGCGGGACTGGGGCAGTTTGCTGAAGGCTTCGCCGACCAGAATGGCGTCGCATCCCATTTCGGCCATGGTGGCGGCATCGGCAGCTGTCGTGATGCCGCTTTCGCCGACCAGCACCCGATCCTCGGGGATCCGATCGCGGAGTTTGCGTGTGGTTTCGAGGTCCACCGTAAACGTCCGCAGATCGCGGTTGTTGACGCCAATGATACGGGCATCCAGCGCCAGCGCCCGATCCAATTCCGCCTCGTCGTGCACTTCGACCAGGGCCTGCATCCCGGTGGTGTGCGCCAGATCCAGAAGGGATCGGCACTCCTGGTCTCCCAGGACGGCCATGATCAGCAACAGGCCGTCCGCGCCGGCGGCCCGCGCCTCCCAGACCTGGTACGGATCGAAAATGAAGTCCTTGCGCAAAACCGGAACGGGTTGCCCTTCCGCCTCGAGACGGTTCCCGATCTGTTCCAAATAGGCCAAATCCCCCTGGAAGTGGGTCTTGTCGGTCAGGCAGGACAGGGCGGCCGCGCCGCCGCGCACGTAGGCCGAGGCCATGGCGGCCGGATCCCAGTCGCGGGCAATCAGACCCCGCGAAGGGCTGGCGCGCTTGATTTCCGCGATGATGCTGGCACCCGGCTCGCGCACCAAGGCACCGGCCAGATCCTGGGCTGGCCGCGCGAGCCGCGCCATGGCGATCAGCTCCTCCTCCCGCACTCGGCGTTTAGCGGCCGCCACCTCCTTGCGGCGTACGGCCATGATTTTGTCCAGGACCCTGCCCTGGAACTTGGCGATGTCCAATTGCGACCGCTTCATGCCTGTTGGTCCTGTGTAAACGCGACAAACCGCTCCAGCGTGTCCAGGGCCTTGCCGGAGTCTATGCTTTCCTTGGCCTCCGCCAGGTGGGCGCCGATGTCCCCGTCCTCCGTGGCCAGGGCCGCGGCGGCGTTGAGGACAACCATGTCCCGCATGGGGCCCTTGACCTCACCGGACAGGATCCCGCGGGTATATCCCGCGTTGTCCGCCGGGTCACCGCCTTTGACCTTGTCCAGGCCCGATCGGGGCAAACCCAGCTCCACCGCGTCCACGGTCCTTTCCTGGATGCGGCCATTGTGCAGGTGGACGATGTGGTTGGGGCCGGCCAACGACAGTTCGTCCATGCCGCCCGCGCCGTGGACGACGAACGCCGCCCGTTTGCCCACGCGCTGCAGCATCCGGGCCAGCTCGATGCTGAGGTCGGGACTGTAGACCCCCATCAGGACATTGGTTACCGGCGCGGGGTTGGACAACGGTCCAATCAGATTGAACAACGAACGGATGCCCAGTTCCATCCGAGCCTTGCCCACATGCCGCATGGCGGGATGGCAGTGAGGCGCAAACAGGAACACAAACCCGACTTCGTCGAGGCAGGCTCCCGCCTGGTCCAGCGACATGTCGAGATTGGCCCCGAGTTCCCGCAGGACATCGGCGCTCCCGCTGCGGCTGCTGGCGGCCCGATTGCCGTGCTTGGCCACCGACACCCCAGTGCCGGCCACCACCAGGGAGGCCGTGGTGCTCACGTTGATGCTGTGGGATCCGTCGCCGCCGGTGCCCACGACATCGAGCAGGGGTTCGTGCCGGCCGTTGGCCGGGAATGGGGAGGCGTGTTCCATGAGGGAGTTCCAGAACCCCGTGATTTCGTCCACGGTCGGCCCCTTCATGTTCATGGCCACCAGGAACGCACCGATTTGGGCATCGGTGGCGTTGCCCGACACCATCTCGCTGAGGACGGCCTGGGCCTGGTCCTGCGCAAGATCGCCTCGTTCCATCACATGTCGAATGGCGGTGGACAAGTCCATTGTTTGTGCCATGGTTCTATTCGCCTCCTGCCGCCATTGGCATGTCAGGTTGTAGCCTGCGTTGGTATTGGCAGGCAAATTGATCCAACTCTTCGTCTGCGAAGTCCAGTTTCAGGGCACGGTTCACATCGGACATGCATTCGCGGAATGCCACCCGCAGCAACGGTCCGACCCTGTCCGCGCCGGTTTCGGCTGTGGGCTGCCGCCGGGTCAGTAGCAGGGCCAGGTTGAGCAGCCCCTCAAGGGGCAGCAACCGGCCGTACAGTTCCACGCGCGGGGCCAAGTCGGTCTGACCCAACTCCGACAAGTAACGATCCTGCCATGCCTGGCAGTCGTCCGCTGTCAAATTCCTCAACATGTGGAGCATGACGTGGGCGCATTCACGGGCCGGATCGCCGATGCCGGCCAGTTCCCAATCCACCATCCGGACGCGCCCGTCGTACATCAGGCAGTGTTCCGCGTACAGTTCCCCGTGGACGACCGCTGCCGGGGCCGAGCCTTCCAGACCGGTTACGAGTGCAGACAACTGGCGGGGCCCCTCCTGCGTCACCGTGGCCAGGGCCGTATTGAATTCATCGCACGGTTGTTCCAGCCGCCAACGTTCCAACCTTCGTAGACTGCCCTCAATGAGCTTCCACTGGTACCCCGCGTTGATCGGATGGGGACTGAGCCGCGTGTCGGGTGTGGTCGCCAGGCGATGCAGCCGGCCCAGACTTTGGGCCAGAGCCTCCCTGTGGGCCGGCTCGCGAACGTCCACTGGACACCCTGGGCACCATCTGTAGACCAGCACCTGGCGTGCCAGACCCTCGGGGTAGCGATCGAACACCAATGGCTCCGGTGCCAGGTCCGCCCGCCAAGCAAGGGTCTGGGCATTGTATTGGCGCCGCCCGCGGGCCTGGCCTGCATCCAGGAACATCTTAAGCACCAGGCTTGCCGTACCGGCCTCCACCTTCCACAAGGCATTGCTGTCACCGGTCAGGGTGTCCGTGAGACGGACAGCCTGGCCGTGCACCGGGCTGGCCGGGGCATGAGCCAGCCAATGCAGAGGATCCCGAATCGTATCGGTCTCGGAAGCCATGGTGGGCGGCGACGCGGATGGACAGGTGGTGTGCCGGTTAGGCTGGGCGGGCATCGGGACCGGGCAAGTCCAAGAAGTTCTGCAGCATGTCGTGACCCTGTTGCGTCAGAAAACTCTCCGGATGGAACTGGAGGCCGTGGATCGGCTTTCTGCGGTGGCGTACGCCCATGATGTCGCCGCCTGCGGTCCAGGCCGTGACGGCCAACTCCGGGGATACAGGCCGGTGAATGATGAGCGAGTGGTAACGCGTGGCAGTGAAGGGGTTGGCGATGCCCTTGAACAGTCCTTCCCCGTCATGATGGATTTGGCTGGTCTTGCCGTGCATGATCTCCGGCGCGCCGGACACCTCGCAGCCGTGTACGTGGCCGATGCACTGCTGCCCCAGGCACACGCCGAGGATTGGAGTCCGGCTGCCCATGGTTTCGATCAGCTCATTGCTGATGCCGGAGTCTGCCTGGGGTGTTCCCGGCCCGGGGCTGATCACGATGTGGGAGGGTTCGTCGGAGGCCACGGTTGCCACCGGCACCTCGTCGTTGCGGTAGACCTTCAGCGATGCCCCCAGCTTCCCCAGGAACTGGACCAGGTTGTAGGTGAAGCTGTCGTAGTTGTCGATCACAATCACCATGTCAGGCCTCCCGGTTGGCGGCTTGGCGTTTGGCGAACTTCTCGCCGCTGCGTCGGATGCGGTTCCAAATGCCCGTCAGGCCCATCGCCTTCTTCATGGCCATGACGGTCTCCCGGGCCTCCGCGCGGGCCTGTTGGGTACCCGTCTCCAACAAGTGGTCGACGAATCCCGTCCGCGACTCAAAATGGGCCCGGCGCTCGCGGGTGGGTTCCAGAAAGTCGTTGATGGCCCGGGCCAGCGTTTGCTTGACTTCGACGTCACCCACGGTGCCCTGGCGGTACCGATCCTTGAGGTCCTCCACCACGGTTCCGCCCGGATTGCGTTGGGATTCCGGAATGGCCGGATTGGCTCCGTCCGGGTGGAAGAAGTCCAGATACTCAAACACCGGGTTGCCCTCGACCGTTCCGGGAATATCGGCCCGAATCCGCTTCGGATCCGTGTACATGCCCATCACGCGCCGATTGACGGTCGCCTCGTCGTCCGCCAGAAAGACAGCGTTGTTGAGGCTCTTGCTCATCTTGGCATTGCCGTCCGTGCCCACTAGCGTGCCGCCCACCACCATCGCCTCGGGAATGGGGAACACTTCGCCGTAGGCCAGATTGAAGCGCCGCGCGATTTGCCGGGTCATCTCGACGTGAGCTTCGTTGTCCTGTCCAACCGGCACCAGGTTGCCGCGGGGCATCAGGATATCGGCGGACTGCAGGACCGGATAGCCCAGCAGGCTGTAGGGGATCTGGTCCATGCCCGCGGCGGTGGCCATGTCCTTGATGGTGGGGAGCTGCTGGATCCGCTCGACGGTCACGAGGCTGCCCAGCAGCAAGTTCATTTCGTAGACCTCGTGCACCGCGCTTTGCAGATAGAAGGTGACTTTTTCGGGATCGATGCCGATGGCTAGGTGGTCCAGCACGATGGCCCGGGCGTTGTCGGCAATGGCTTCGATGCTGGCCTTGTCCGGTTTGGTGGTCAGCATGTGCAGGTCCGCCACCAGGAAGAAGCACTCGTACTTGCCCTGCAGGGCCAGGCGGTGCCGATGGCTGCCGATGAAGTGGCCCAGGTGCAGTTGCCCGGTGGGCCGGTCTCCGGTCAGGATGCGGGGTTTGGTATCGCTCATGTTCGGTCCTCTCAAAGCTGCAAGGCGTTTTCGGCCAGGGCGACGGCCGTGGTCAGGGCGCGCATCTTGTTCATGGCCTCGTTGTATTCGTATGCGGGCTGGCTGTCCATGACCAGGCCGCCACCGGCCTGCAGGACACAGGTCGCACCCAACATGGTGATGGTCCGGATGGTGATGCAGGTGTCCATGGTCCCATCGTGGTCGATGTACCCGACCACCCCGGCATACGGTCCCCTGCGGGACGCCTCCAGTTCCTCGATGATCTCCATGGCCCGGATCTTCGGCGCGCCGCTGACAGTGCCGGCCGGCAGGGTCGCCCGGATTAGGTCGATGCCGTCCATGCCATCCCGGAGCCGTCCCTGGACATCGCTGACGATGTGCATGATGTGGCTGTAGCGTTCGATCTGCATCACGTTGGCCACCTGCACCGACCCGTAGTCGCAGACGCGCCCCAGGTCGTTGCGGCCCAGGTCCACCAGCATGACGTGCTCGGCCCGTTCCTTGGGATCCGCCAGCAGGTCCTCCGCCAGTTGCCGGTCCTCCTCAGGGGTTTCGCCGCGCCATCGCGATCCCGCGATCGGGTGCAGGCTGGCCTCGCGGTCCTCCAACCGCACATGCATCTCGGGGCTTGAGCCCACCAGGCGCATCGGCGGCCCCTTGAGGCCGGGGATGTGCGAGAAATCCAGGTAGAACATGTAGGAGGAAGGGTTGACCATCCGTAGGGCGCGGTAGATGGTGAAGGGGTCCGCCTGTGTCGCGCGCGTCTGGCGCATGCTGAGCACGCCCTGAAAGATGTCGCCGGCGATGATGTATTCCCTGGTACGGCGCACGATCTCCGCGTATTCCTCCGGGGTCTTCGAGCAGGCCCACGGAGAGTCGTCGCAAATTTCCGGCAGGTCCGGTTCAGCGAACGGTGCATGGATGCGATCGCAGATGGCGTTGATGCGCCGACAGGTGTCGGCATAGGCCCGATCCAGGTCCGCGTGGGTCAGGTCCAGGTTCACCATCACCAGGAGGCGGTGCTTGACGTGGTCGAAGATGACCAATTCGTCGCTGAACAGCATGACCATGTCCGGAGTGCCGATGAGGTCCTCGGCGGTGGCCGGCAGCTTTTCGATGAACCTGACCATGTCGTAGCCGAACATGCCCACGGCACCGCCCTTGAAGCGCGGCAGGTCCGGCACATCGACCACGGTTTCCGACGTGACCTGCGCGCGCAGGACATCGAAGGGATCGCCGCACAGTTCCTTGACCGAGCCGTCCTGTCCGGCCAGGGTCATGCGGTCCCCGTAGGCCACCAGGCTGCGGGAGGGGTTCAGCCCGATGAAGCTGTAGCGGCCGAACCGTTCCCCGGCCTCGGCGGATTCCAGCAGGAAGCAGGGCTGCGTAGCTTGGGATCCTTGGATTAGTTGCTGGTTGGGGTGTCGGCACAGCTTCAGGAACACGGACACGGGCGTGTCCATGTCGGCCGGGATTTCCCGATAGACGGGATATCGGGTTGCCTCCCCCCAATGTGCCTTGACCGTCTCCAAGGCCGGAACAAAATTCACCGCTGCACCTCCCGAAAACAAAAAACCCCGGATGCCGTTCACAACGAGACATCCGGGGACGAAATCCGGGGATTCCGCGGTGCCACCCCACTTGAGTGCCCGAGCCGTGCCCGTCACTCCTCTCTGCGGGAACGGGACTTGCGTCCGATTCCCCGCGCCCTGATAACGGTGGCGTCTCCGGCTTGCCTATTGGGAGGGTTTCCGTTCGGCTTGCGACTCACCGGTCCATTCACCTGCCTCTTGCCTGCTTCCTTTCCACCGGCCGGAAGCTCTCTGAAGGCAGACTGGCAGGCTACTAGCCCGGATCACAGTCCGTTTACATTGGCGCAAGGATACCGTGTGGGAAGGGTACTGTCAACATTGGCCCTGCCCCGTCGCTGACTGCTGGTTACAGTCCAACGACCGGGTATCGCCCCGCCGAAGGCATTGCATCGGCGGGGCGTTCGTTTTCAGGGTAGTACGGTTGGAAGCCTACGGGTCGCTGCCGTCACGTTTGGCCACGGCCGTCAAGACCCTGACCACCCCAAAGCTCAGGACGGCCAGCGATGCAAATTGCACGGCGATGATGATCTGGATATCGGAGACCATCATCCCCAGCGTGCCGCCGGACATGACCACCGAAGCCAAGCCGATCAGGTAGAACAGCCACTTCATCCGCCATCCTCCAACGGAAGTCGAAAGGGATCGTCATCGTATCGTCCCTCCCACCAGTTCGTACTATCCAGGAACTCGCACCCTTGCCAGAATTCGATTACGAACTCGTGATTGTAGAGCGCCTCGTACTGAAGACCCACGATACCCGTTTCGGGATCGTGGGCCACGGCGAAGATACGGATATTGTCCGTGTTGGGCCACTCGTCAAATGCTGTCTTGTACTTGAGCACTGTAGCATCCTGTACGCCGCCATCGCTGCCCGTGATGCAGGTACCATCCGCCATGACCAGCGGCTCCGAGTCAATCCACAGGGCTTCGATGGCGTCCACCCTTTCCGTCAAGGCCTGCAACCGTTCGGCCAGGCCCTCGAGACTGACATCACCCTGGGCCAGCAACAGGCCCGGCACGACCAGCCACAGCGCCGCCAGGCACGCCAGCGACACAACAACCAGCTTCTTTCCTTTCATGGGAGCCCCCTCGTGGTAGCGAACAGCGTTACCACACAGCCGAACAGCATGCACCAGCGAGGAGGCGTGCAATGCGCCGTTCGCGCCGGTGCGAAGCCCAGAGGGCTCTTTTCGACTGTGTGGTGGATGCACCGTACCACGTGAAAACCCAGCCCATCAAATCCTGGTTATAATTTCCATGTTTTTGCTTGGCGCCCGGAGGTTGACAACGAGCTTGCCGACCACCGTCACCACGATGAATGGTTGTTCTATGTGGTTCGGTCGGATGTCCTGCCGGAAGGCCAGAAGTCCATCGGTCTGAGTGGCATTGAACGACTCGCGCACCCGGTGAACATCGAAGCCCTGGCGGCAGTCGTACAATCGGCGCTTGACTCCTGAAATACCAGCCGCCCCCACATGCCAGCATGTGGGGGCGGCCGGGCGCGAGGCATCATCGAATTGGAGGTCCGGACCGGACGCGGCCGCCTTATCCGTGGATGCGCGTATTCCCCCGGCGATCGGCGTCGCAGACTCCCTTGTTCCAGTCCGCTGCCAACGAGCCGACTGGGGACAACAGGTCAGGACATGGACATGGCCAAACCAATACCGGTTTCAGTCCGTACGGTGCTTGGCCGCGGTCACTCGCAGATATCCTTGGTCCGCAATGCGCCGGTTGCGGCCCAGGGATCGGAACCCGCGTGATCGGCGACCACGAAGTTGTGCTCCTGGAAGCCGGCGGCGCACAGGCATTCGGGAGTCCGGTCCCGTGCCTCTTCCACGACTTGCCGGACCGACTGGGCCAACTCATCGGCCACCAAGCCCTTTAGGGGTCCGATGTCCCAGAGAAACACCAGTTCGCGCAGGATCCCGGTGTTCCGGGCGGGACAGTACTTGGCTGCAGTCCTAATGCGTTCGTCGCACAGGGCGAGGTTTGGGTTGTCGAACTTGACGGCGGCGGCCGAACCCACGTCCCAGCCCAGTCGGTCCATGCAGTTCAACACGTGACTGTCCTCAATCACGATGTGGAAGTTGCGCATGTAGTCCCGGAAGGCTCCACTGTCGACTTCGGCGTTCAGGCACCCAATCACGGTGTTGCAGACCTCAACCGGATGCGCGGACGACGACTCCAAATAGGAGGTGAAATCCACCGTCAGGTATGGGGTACCGACAGGTTTGAAACCGGGTCCGTCAATCTCGATACTGGGCATGGACCGGAAGATTGATCTGGGGGACCTGCTTTCCCAGGCCTTGAGGTATCGATCCAGCAGCTTGGCGTTGGTGCGCGCAGCCGAGTCGGCGTCCAGCACGTTGCTGATGCTGTCTGTGTAGTCGAGCAGGATGAAGCCGCGCAGGTCTTTCCGGACGAAGTCCATGGTGCGGTAGGCGCTGGAGCGCGGCACGTGTGTCTCGAACCAGTCCCGGAGGGCGTCGTCGGCACACTCCCACATGAGAGCCCACACATTGCTGTAGAAGCAACTGTCGGCTGCCCCCCAGAGTTCGGAGACCTGGGTCCAGCCACTGCTTTTGAACAGTACGCTTGCACAATCGGCCGCGTTGTAGCAGAAGTGGAGTTTTTCGGCACACTCGTCGTCGCCCGGTTCGCAGTAGGGCGAGATCTCGAACGCCGGTGTCAGCGTGAAGTTGGGCCAGACGAGGTCGTAGATGCGGTGCTTGGCGCCCCAACAGGTGTGGAACGCGGCGTTGCGGCTGTTTTCGTCGGCCGCGACCGGGGCACTGCACATCTCAAGCAGGCCCCTCCAGGCCTCGGTTGGATCTTTCTTGTCGGGGTTGGGAATCGTGCCGTTCCGAATCGTGACCTGTACCGAGCAGTGGATGTCCAGGCTGGTGCACTGGCCCGGTGCCAGTATCGAAAAGTTGGCTGTCTTCTCGGTTGCGGACAGGATTTCGAAGTAGCCGTCGGCGAAGTCGGTCGCGGAGGCAGCCTGTACGGAACTCCCGAACACGAACATCAGCAGAATGGCAGCCAGCAGTCCGACGACTGTGCCGCCGAACCATGGTTGCAGGGACCAAGATCGCGTAGGGCTCGGCGACGTTGGGGTTGGACAACTGGTGGTCAAGGGAGAGAGCATGGCGTTTTGGCGAAAGTGTTGAAGGCTTGGCAGGCCAAGACGGGCGTGTCCAATGGCTGTTGAAGGTCGATGGATGGGACAGCGAGTCGCGGCATGGCACCAGACGTCCGCGTTTCCTGATCGACTCGGTTTGGATAAAGGCCGGTCTGGGATGATGACTCAATTGCTGGCGATTGTGGCTGCAAATTTCACCGGTATCGATGCAGGGCACCGCGTCGGTGGTCCCGAGGCCCCCGCTTGCTCCAGGGAGAATGATGCGGAGCCCCCAGTGGGTTCACCGTGTGCACGGACCGATCCGTGCGCACCTCGGGTTGGCCCATTGACGTCCGCGGAGCGAGGTGCACCAGAAACGGGATGGCACCGCATCGGCCGCAAGCCGGGTTGCCGATCAAAATGCCCCGGACACAGTTCCGCGCAACTGTGTCCGGGGCTTGGTCAAGTCCGACAAAAGAAGTCAAACCCGGTTCGCCGGAGCGGTCGACACATCGGGGCTTGAGCCGTGCCAGGCTCCGGGTCCGGTCAGTCGCAAATGTCCTCCGTCCGCATTGCACCGGAGCGCTCCCAGGGATCGTCCATCGTTTCGGGGGTGACGATGAAATTCTTCTCCTCGAATCCCGCGGCGCACAGGCACTCCGGAGTCCGGTCGCGGGCCCGTTCCACCTGCAGGCGCAGCGACTGGGCGTAGGAGTCGGGGAGGATTCCCCGCAGGAGCCCGTTGTCCCACATCTCGAACAGATCGGCGCCGGCGCCGGTGTCCTTGGCCGGGCAGACTTCGTTGGCGGTCTTCATCCGTTCGTCACAGGCGATCAGGTCGGCGTTGTCGAAGGGGATGGCGTGATCATCTTCCACGTCCCATCCGGCCCGGTCCATGCAGCGCAGCACCGAACTGTCCTGGATGATGATGTGCAGGTTCTGCATGTAGCTCCGGAAGGTGTTGCTGTGGGTTGCCACGGTCACGCAGCCAATGGTCGTGTTGCAGACCTGGTACGGCCCGGTCGATTCCAGGAAGGCCGTGAAGTTGACCGTCAGGTACTCGTCCTTGGTCAGGCGGAAGCTGGGCCCGTGGGTGTCCACATCGTCCACCGAGGCGTAGATGGAGGTTGGGGTCCGGGACGCCCATATCCGCTGGTACCGTTCAAGTACAGTCTCGGATGAGCTTGTGGACGACTGGTCACCGACATCATCCAGGTCGTCTTCGTAGTCCTCCAGGGTGAAGCCCCGGTCTTCGTCCTCCTCGTCCTCCAGGTCGTCATAGTCGTCGTTGCGACCCATGTTGTCATCGAGCCAGTCATCAAAGGCTTCGTCGATGCACTCCCAGACGTCGTCCTCGTCATCGTCGTACAGACACGAACCGGCCTCGTCCCACAGGTCGCCCACTTGGGTCCACGGCTTTCTGCCGTAGCTGTTGTCATCGCAGTCGTTGGCGTTGAAGCAAATGCGCAGCTCCTCGGCGCACTCGTCGTCACCACTCTTGCAGTACGGAGTGATTTCAAAGTCGTCATCGGGGTTGATGGTGGGCCAGGTCACGGTGAAGCCGGAACCCCAACAATCCTCGAAATCCTGATAGCGCCCGTCACCGCTGCTGGCGTCGCTGCAGGCCTCCAGATCGTCCTCCCAGTTACTGGCAGGTGTCCCCGACACCCTCACCGTGCAGTTTTCGTCTGTGTCGTCGCAACTGGTGTTGATTGAGAAGTAGGCGGTACTGGACGACTTTTCGACTATGTCAAAGTAACTGCCGTGGAAATTGGTTTCGGTCGCCAGCGCGACGGATGTCATGCCGGCTGCGATCAGGATGGTGCCCAGCAACACCAACAGGAACCTGGCTGGGAATTTCGAGTGTCTGTTCATGGTGTCTCTCCTCTGGAGGCGTGAGGGACTGGTTGTGTTGTGGCGTGAGTGTCAGGTTGCCGACCGGGCTACTTCTTGACGGCCCAGTTGACAATCGCGGTGGCATCGGCCGCGGCGTCGAAGTATTCGACCCGGACCGTGCGCGTGCCGTAGCGCGGCGTGTAGTCCCGGTAGACAAGCGTGGCGGCCTGCCCTTGCCATTGGTTGATGATCAACTGATCGTCAACCCAGACTCGAATGCCGTCGTCGGCAATCGCCATGAACCGATACTCTTGGCCGGTGAACTGGAAGGTACCGGTCCACCGCACACTGAAGTCGTTGGGGATGCCGGCTCCGGGCGAGGCCTGCTGCCAGTGGAAGGCAATCTGGTTGTCTTGCCTGGTCACCACTGGAGCGCCGTCCAGACTGGTGTTGGCGAAGTACTGCGCGGTCCACGGACCCACACCGTAGTAGCCGGCCAGAGGTGCCGCTGCCGGGGGTGGAGTCGGTGCGGGCGCTGGGGCCGGTGTCGGTGCAGGGGCAGGAGCGGGCACTGGTGCAGGAGCGGGTACGGGTGCAGGAGCGGGTACGGGTGCGGGCGTCCAGGGCTGCTGGGTTGGCACTGGTCCTGAGCAGGAAGCGGGAAGCCAAATGCGTTGCCCTGTGTAGACCAGGCTCGGATTGGCAATGTTGTTGACCTGGGCCAGGAAACTGGTCGCGCAGCCGGTGCTCAGGGCGATTCGAGCCAGGAAGTCACCCCGTTGGATCGTGTACCAGCGGCCCTCGCCCTGTCCGGCCTGCGGAACATCCTGCCGGGATGCAGTGGACGGGGTCGTGATTTGCGTACCGCTGGACGGCGTTCCGCCAGTACCTCCAGGAATGCACAGCTCCGTGCCTGCTGCCAGCCACGAGACCACCGACTTGTTGTTGACCAAGGCCAGGGTGGAAGCTTCCACATCGAATTCCGCCGCAATGGAGGCGAAGGTGTCCCCGGCTACCGTGGTGTAGGTATTCGGACACAAGGCTATGACTGTGCCGGGCTCCGCTTCCTCTTCTACCTCCTCACCGGGCAGCAGGATCGTAGCCCCCACGTAGATCTGGTTGGCGTTCCCGATGCTGGGGTTCAACGCCAGGATCTCTTCAATCGTGGTGTCGTGATCCTCGGCGATCTGGCGAAGACTGTCGCCGGATCGGATGATGTACGTCGTCGTACCCGATTGAGCCAGGACGACGGTTGACATAACAACTAGGGACAGCACAAGATGTACCGCGCCGAGGGCCAACACCCTGGCAAGGGGTCTCGCAACAATCGATTTCAACATCGTGTGACTCCTCGGTTTCTCCAACGATCAGGGTGCTTGCCTCGGCAATGTCCGCATGATTCGGTCATGTCCCCGACTTCGGGGCAGACCCGTCCCCGTCTATCGCCAAGCTTTAGCCGGCCCGGACGCGTCCGTTTGGGAGCGAGTCCCGCGCCTGCATGCGAGCACAGCGACTCAGGGTACAGGTGCCCTGTTTATATAAGACGACCGAATGTTGATATTGTTACGTAATTACAATGCACAAGGTGGCCGTGGGTGACCTCAAATCCGGGATTCCGGCTGACGGGCACGGTGCGTCCGGAAACAGTGACAGACTCATCCACTTGCTCCCGGCCACACAACGACACTTGGGATCAAGCATGAGCGTGGTGGTTGGCCGCTCCCTCGAAAAGCGGTATGGCAACGACCTGGTCTTTACGGGTCTGGACTTCGCGATCGGCCAGGGCGACCGCATCGGCCTGGTCGGGCCGAACGGCAGCGGCAAGTCCTCGCTGCTGAGGGCCATCGGAGGTCTTGACGACTACTTTGACGGGCAGCTGATCCACAGTCGGGAGCTGACCATCGGATACCTGGCCCAGGAACCTCCGGGCACCATCCGCCTCCCGGTGCTGGACTTCCTCCGCTCCGCGTTCCGCGAACTGGCGGAGCTTGGCAGGCAACTGGAGAACCTGACGACCGAGCTTGAGACGGGTGTCGAAGAACCCCGGCACGAGGAATTGCTGGAACGCTATGCCCGGGTTCAGGCTTCGTTCGAAACACGGGGCGGCTACACCATGGACAGTCGGCTAGAGGAGACACTGGCCAACCTGAGGATCCCGGAGTCCAGCTGGCAATCCCCCGTGTCGGATCTGAGCGGCGGCCAGCGAACAAGGCTACACCTTGGTCATGTCCTCCTGGAACAGCCACGGCTCCTGTTGCTCGACGAACCCACCAACTACTTGGACGAAGTCTCGCTCCCTTGGCTGATTCGAACCCTGAAGAACTGGTCGGGCAGCGTGGTTGTGGTATCCCACAGCCACGCGTTCCTAGAACAGGTACCGACCAGGATCTGGGAGCTAGACCGGCATGGTCTAACCCAATACAAGGGCAACCACGCCGCGTACCGGCAGCAACGGGCAGCCCGGCGCGAGAGGCAGGCCAAGGAATATGCGGCCCAACAGGCATTTGTGGCCAAGACGGAGGAATTCATTCGCAGGAACAAGGCCGGAGTCCTGTCACGGCAGGCGCGCGGCCGGGCGACCCGGCTGGCCCGACACCTAGAACGGCACGGTGTGGAACGGGTCCATGCCGATCCGGCCTTGCGGTTTTCCTTTCCGTCCAGGGTCAGAAGCGGCGACATCGTGCTGCGCACCTACGGCCTCGTGGTGGGTTACGGACCCGGCAAGCCCATCCTGCGCGTGCCCGACCTTGAGCTCAGGCGTCAGGCGCGGGTGGCCGTCGTTGGCCCCAACGGTGCCGGCAAATCTACTCTGTTGCGGGCGCTGGTCGGGCACCTGGAGCCTGTTGAGGGCGAGTTCGAAATGGGCGCGAGCATATGGCCCGGCTACTTCGCCCAGCATCACGTGCGGGACGACTTCTCCGTGTTGGACCCCGCACAGACACCGTTCGACCTCATCAAGGATCAGATGCGCCTCAAGGACCAGGACGTGCGGGCTCACCTGGGTGCCTTCCAACTAAGCGGCGAAGATGTTTTTCGCCCCTTGGGAACCCTGTCGGGCGGTCAGAAGAGCCGATTGATGTTTGCCCACCTGGCTCTTCAGGACACCAATCTTCTGGTGCTGGATGAACCGCTCAGCCACTTCGACAGTCATAACGCCCTGTTGACCTCGTTGCAGGGGTACGGGGGCACGATTCTGGTGGTGTCCCATGATCAACGCCTCGTGTCCAACCTAGCCACCCAGGTTTGGCACATTACTCCCGGGCAGGAGGGACAACTGTCCACACTGGAGGTTTTTCACGGTTCCTGGTCGGCGTGGCGCAACAAACGCGCCAATGGCCGGCGGAGAGCCCTGCCGGACACAACACCGGTGTCCAGGGTGCAGGATGCGGACACCACGGCTCCAAACCAGTTGGCCAGGCAGCAACGGGTGGAGACCGAACGCAACTTGGAAAGGGAGATAGACCTTCTGGACCAGAAACTGGAGGCGGTCCTGGAACGGCTCAACGCAGCGTCGGGCGCGGGGGACGGCGAAGCCATACGAAAGCTCCAAAAGGCACACCGTTTCCTCCAGGACGAGTTGGATGGCAAGTGGGCGGCTCTGGCCGAACTGTACGAGGCATGAACTCCCGACGGCGTCCATTGGTGATTGGAATCACCGGCAACATCGCGGCGGGAAAGTCAACGGTCATGCGGCTGCTGGCCGACCGGGGTGCGACCCCGATCGATATGGATCTGGTGACGCGCGATGCGTTGCGTTCGAACGGGGCCGGGTTTGGCCCGGTGGTCGAACGGTTTGGGCGGGAGATTCTCGATGACACCGGCGAGATCGATCGGGCGCGCCTTGGTCGGATGGTGTTTGCCGACCCCGAGAATCTGCGTGACCTTGAGCAAATCCTGCATCCCATCGTGGGCGGGATCGGCAGGACCATGGTGGAGGAAGCGGACACGGATGTGGTCGTGATCGAAGCCATCAAGATGCTGGAGGGTGGTCGGTCCCGAGAGTTGTGCGACCAGATCTGGGTTGTCGCGTCAGATGAAGCACTGCAACTGGCGCGACTTCAGGAGACGCGTGGGATGTCGGCGCAGGACGGACTTGCCCGGCTGGCAAACCAGAGCAGCCAGGAATGGAAGATTCAACAGGCGGACCGGGTGATCACCAACACGGGATCCCTGCAGGACTTGGAGCGGCAGGTCGACGAGCTTTGGCAGTCGTCCGGTGCTCGGACCTGACATAATTCCAGCGATCGGCCGCGGCCGGCGGTCCGTCGGTTGATTCCGGGATGGAACTCCCGAATTGAACAGCCAATGCTGAGACCGTCTCGGATTTCCGAGTGCAGGGGCCAAAGAGGCTGGTCTTGTGAGCAACCGCAGAGGCGGTGAGAGAGGACACCACAGGTTACGGTCCCATCAACGTGTAATCGTGTAGTGATTTGGGACCTGTGGACTCCGGTTGGCCATTGACATCACCGTTCCAACCCTTGTAACCGGCACGGCCAGCCAATTCGTAGAACCACCCCGCACTACGACCCGCGATATCTCCGGGTTCGGCGGTGCATCGCTCTGAACATTCTGCAGCGAAAATGCTGGTCCAACGTGTCAATGCGCCGGTTGCGCAAGATGGAGAACCGGAATCCTGCCTAACCGATGCCGGTCATGGCCTGTTGACGACTCTTGTCAACGCCCTAGGCTACTTCTCGAAGCTGATGCCTTGGTTGGCTTGGGCTGGCCTGAATGCAGGTTGGCGTGCTCCATGGGATGTGGTGCTGCTTGCCCGTCCGTCTACACACGGTTGTCGAGCCAACCCATCTTGTTGTCTGGAGGGTTCCTCGGCCATTTAAGCTCGGTCGGTACGGTACGCGGGGCAAGGCGGTCCAGGACTAATCTCCTGCCTATGGTTGATCCATGCAGGAGGGCACCATCGGGTCAACAACCGCCAAACCATCAGGATCTTCGGCTGGCAAACGAACATGGTCGGCGCGGTCTGGTTGACCGAATCTCCCACCTGCTTCTGAAAGCTCCAGAGACCGATCGCCATCGGACCTCGTGTCCGGGATGCTGTGGGTACTTGTCGCGCCCCTTGGCCAGGCCTCTGACCCTGTTCCTCCCAACGCCTATTTCTGCATTAAGCACAGGGCTCCGCATGGGGCTCCCGAGCAAACATCTCCTGTCTCCAACTTACTGACAGTGGTGGGACTTACAGTGCGAAACCGACGCCGACCTGTCCAAACCACGGCAACAGGCACTGCGCGGTGGCTCCAACCATTACCATGGATTCCCTCCGGACGTCCACGTTTGCCGGTCGGACGTTGACATCACCGTCCCAACACCTGTAACCGCCATGACCAACCAATTCGTCGACCAACGCTCGCGCCACGACGCGCGGCACCGCAGGGTGTTGCGGCGCATTCAACGGCAGTACGACATCCCGATCATGAACAACACGCACAGGGGAGAGTACGTGCAGCTGCTGGTGCTGGACACGCTTGGTGAAGGATGGCGAACCCACGGCGACCCTTGGCTGTCCTGGGACATCGAGCACTCGGATGGTACGAAAGTGGAAGTCAAGCAGTCCGCAGCGTGTCAAGGTTGGCACGATGGAACCCAGCGATCCCTTGCAGCCGCGCGAAAGAAAGCCCGATTTGGCATTGCAAAGGGTTCCCGCGCCTGGACACAGGAAGCGGGATGGATCGAACCGACGGACAGACTGGCCGACATCTATGTGTTTGCTTGGCATCCGGAGGCCGACGTTGGTCTTGCCGACCACCGCCACCACGCCGAATGGAGATTCTACGTGGTCCGATCCGATGCTCTCCCCGATGGTCAGAAATCCATCGGGCTGAGTGGAGTTGAAAGGCTCGCGGATCCTGTGGGCATCGACGCTCTGGCCGCCGCGGTGCAATCAGTAAAGTTGGATCAGGGCCAATGACGAAGTTGACGGCACGTCCACCAATGGTTCATGGGCGGACAGCTGGGCTGCCGAACCCAAGGGGACCTCGGTCGGGCACCCTCTTTGCAGGCTACTCCATGGCCGCGGCTTCACCATAGACGGCACTGTTTCACTTTCGTTGAAAACCGTTCAGGCGGACATGAACGGCTCCTTTTGCACGGTCTTGGTGGTCGGCCGGCTTCAAGGGAAAGGAAGCCGTATATGTCCGTATAAGCCGCTTTCAACGAAAGTGAAACAGTGCCCCATAGACGACGATGCTCCGTGTCCGCAGGTCCTAATGTAGAATCAGCAGTTTGCTTGAAACCCGCGCATCCGGATGAGGTGCTTTAGGTGCATCGGCCGACTGGTGCTCCCTGGCTGCGGACCTTCTTGGTGTTGTCCGTCGCCATGGTCCTCATCATGGCGATCACGCTGCGAAACTCCTTTGCCTCGGGACGGGAGTTCGTGGTGTTGACGGGGGTGGTTTTGATACTGGCGGCACTTTGCACCTGGATCATCTCCATCGCCTCCGATGCGGATTGACGGTTCCCCAATATGTTCCCAGTGGCTCTGACCTGAACCCATGGCAAAGCGAGACTACTACGAGGTGCTCGGCGTATCGCGCACCGCCAGCGGCAACGAAATCAAACGGGCCTTCCGCAAGATGGCCCAGCAGTTTCACCCCGACCGCAACAAGGAGGCCGAAGCCGAAAGCCGCTTCAAGGAAGTGGCTGAGGCCTACCAGGTCCTGGGGGATGATCAGAAGCGCCAGATGTACGACCGCTATGGCCACGATGCCGAACGGATGACGGGTTCGCCGTTCGTGGACATGGGCGATGTCGGCAGCCTGTTCGAGCAGTTTTTTGGCATGGGCATGGGGGGATCCGGCGGCCGGACCCGGCGGGCCCGGGCCGGCAACGACCTCAAGGCCACGGTGAGCCTGAGTTTCGGCGAAGCGGCCTTCGGCGCAACCAAGGACCTGGATATTGACATCCTGGACCTCTGCGACCGGTGCGATGGTTCCGGTGCCGAACCTGGGCACCCTCCCGAACCCTGCAGCCATTGCCATGGCCACGGGTCCGTACGGACGCGGCAGGAGGTTCCCCTGTTCGGCTCGGTGGTCAGCGAACAGACCTGCCCGGTATGTGGCGGATCTGGTCGGCAAATCACGCACCGGTGCCGACAGTGCTACGGGGACAAGCGGACGCCGGTCTCGCGCACCGTCAACTTCTCGGTGCCGGCTGGCGTCAGCGACGGCCAGCGACTGCGACTGTCGGGGCGGGGCGAGCCGGGATTCAACGGAGGTCCGCCCGGAGACCTCTATGTCGAATTCGACATCCGGCCCCATCCCACGTTTACCCGCGAAGGCACGGACCTCTTGCTGGACGTTCCCGTTACGGTACCGCAGGCGACCCTGGGTACCGTGATTAGCATTCCCATGCTCGAGGGCGATGAGGAGCCGCTGGAGATTCCACCCGGTACGCAGCCGGGCACCGTCTTTCGGAAACGGTCCAAGGGCATTCCCCGGCTCCAATCCCATGGACGCGGTGACATGCTCATCACGGTGAAGGTCGTCATTCCCACTCGGCTCGACGAGCGTCAAAAGGAGCTGTTTAGGGAACTCGCCGACGCCATTGGCGAGGATGCCCACGACGAAAAGAGGGGATTCTTCTCGCGCATTCAGGAACTCCTGAGCTGAGTTGATCCGGATCGGGCCGGGCATCCGACAAGCGATTCAACGCGTGTTCAGCCATGGCCGGACTGCTGCAAATCAGCGTTGCGGTGGACACCGAAGGGGCGGAGGCTGTCTGTTCCCTGTTCAACGAGCTGAACAGTCCGGTGGCAATCCCGGATGGAATCCCCCGTACCGGAGGTTCGCGCGCGGTCATTGAAGCAACCGGGTTTCCGGACGATGCCGACCTGGAACCGCACGAAGTGACAATGGACATGGCACAGATCCTGCGTGTCAAGACCTTTGTCGCCCCGGGGCCCGATGCAGAGACTGTGGTGCAGCGTATCCGGGAAGGCCTGTACTGGCTTTCCCGCCTCCATCCCGTCTCCGAACCGATAGTTGAAGTTGTTGAGGACAAGGACTGGCAGGAAGCCTGGAAGGAGCACTACGCCGCGTTCGCGGTCGGGCGGTTGTTCCTGATCCAGCCGGCATGGGACGAGGCTGGTGCCGCACCGGCCGGCCGCCACGTGCTGCGGCTGAACCCGGGTATGGCCTTCGGTACAGGCCTGCATCCCTCCACCAGGTTGTGCCTTGTGTTGTTGGAAGGGCTGGGTTTGCAAGGGGCGCAAGTGCTGGACGTGGGCACGGGAAGTGGCATCCTGGCCCTGGGCTCGCTCAAGCTGGGAGCGGCTCGGGTAGTGGCCACCGATACGGATCCAACCGCCCTGTCCGTCGTCGCGGAAAATGCCTCCTACAACGACGTTGCCTACGGACCGGTCGGTCCCTTGGTACCGTTCGCAGGATCCTTGCCCCCACCTGCCGAATTCGATGTGGTCGTGGTGAACATCCTGCCCCACGTGATCGTGTCCCTGCTGGACAGGGATTCGCTTGCTGCCTACGTGGCACCGACCGGTCACTTATTGCTGTCGGGCATCATCGATGGGCGTCGAGCCGAAGTTGTGGATGCCTTGCAGCGACACGGTTTCAAAGTCTCCCTTGCCCGGCACGAAGAAGACTGGGTCGCACTCCTCGCCGCTCGCGAGTAGCCAACGCCGGGGTGGAGTAGGCCAGGCAGTACCGACCGGCGTCGGGCCAGCGGCTGTTTATAATCTCGTTCGCATCAGGTCACGTTGCCCAGCCGCTTCAGGAGCCCTCTTTCAATGACCTTCTCCCCCAATGGCGCCAGCGCCGACGAACATGTCCACGACGTTTTGATCATCGGCAGCGGTCCGGCCGGATTCACTGCCGGGCTCTATGCGGGCCGCGCCAACCTGAACCCGATTCTCTTCACGGGCCAGGAGTACGGTGGCCAGGTCTCCCTGACCTACGAAATCGAGAACTATCCGGGGTTTCCGGAGGCTCTCGGCGGCCCCGAGCTGGTTGAACGGATGAAGTTGCAGGCGGAGCGGTTTGGCCTCAAGGTCGAATTCGACTATGTGACAGAACTGAATGTGGACGAACATCCCTTTACCCTCCGCACGGAGGCGGGCAAGGTGTACCGAACCCGTTCGGTTATCGCCTCCACGGGTGCGCGTCCTCGGTACCTGCATATTCCAGGCGAAGAGGAACTGACTGGACGCGGCGTGAGCTACTGTGCTACGTGCGATGGGTTCTTCTTCAGGGACAAGGATGTCGTGGTGGTCGGAGGCGGTGACAGCGCCTTGGAAGAGGGGTTGTTCCTGACCAAGTTTGCCAATCGCGTCCGGGTTATCCACCGGCGCGACGAATTCCGGGCCTCTAAGATCCTGCAGGACCGGGCTACGAAGCACGCCAAGGTGGAGTTCGTCCTCAACAAGGTTGTGACTTCCATCCACGCCGGCGAAGAGGGTACGGTCACCAACATCGACCTGAGGGATACGGTCGAAGGGGTGGACAGCAACATTGAGACCGACGGCGTCTTCATCTTCATCGGCCACATCCCCAACAACGAGCTGTACCGGAAGGACTTCCACCTCGACGACGAAGGCTATCTGGTGACCGACAAGCACATGCGCACCAACGTCCCCGGGGTCTTTGCCGCCGGCGAGATCCAGGACAAGGTCTTCAAGCAGGTTGCCACCAGTGTGGGGCAGGGCTGCGCGGCCGCCATGCAGGCCGGGAAGTTCATCGAGGATCTGGAAACCCATCCGTTCGCAGGCAAACACGCGGATCCGCGCGAACTGGATCCGGATGTGTTGTCCTTCGTCCACGTCTAGCCCCTATCCGGGTTCAGGATCCGGCCGTTTAATGCGGACACCCTGAAGCGGCTTGGCCGCAACGGGCGACATGTCCTCCAACCCGCGGGCAGCGGCAGATGTGGCCGCCCCCGAACCCGAAGGCGCTACGGCGCGCAACGCCGGCCTGCTCGCTGCCGGATCACTGGCCGGCCGCGCCCTGGGACTCGTGCGCGAAATCACGATTACGCGCCTGTTCGGCCAAAGTGGCCGGGTCAGTGCGTTCGTGGTGGCCAGCCAGATTCCGGTCATGCTGCATGACCTGATCGTCGGCGGCTATGTGAGCGCGGCGTTCGTACCCGTCCTGGCAGCCAGGCTGGAGAACGACGGCGGGTCGGGCTACGGCCGCCTGGTCTCCGCGCTCCTGTTTGCGTTTGGCCTGATTTTGCTGGGTGTGGCGACCCTGATGCTGTGGTTTGCCGATCCCATTGCCCGGGTCATGGCGGGGGGATTCGCCCGGTTCAGTCCCGAACTGCTCGACGAAACGGCTGACATGGTGCGGTGGATGATCCCTGTCCTGTGGTTGATCGGAGTGTCCGGTGTCCTGAATTCCGTCCTGTTCGCGATGGCTCGCTTCAGCTGGCCGGCGGTGGCCAACGCCACGGTGAACATGGGCATCATCGCAATCGCGCCGCTCTGGGCTCGCGAGCACGGGGTGATGACCTTGGTTTGGGGCTTGTGGGCCGGCCATGCACTGCAGGCCCTGATTTTGGCCACGGACTTGAAACGGGCCTCCCTGCGGCTGTTCCGCAACGTGTTTGATCCCGGATTGCTGCAACTGTTCCGGCGCTATTTGCCGATCATCACCAGCCTTGTTGTCAGTCAGGTTCAGGTGCTGATGGACCGGCGCTTCGCCAGTGGAACCGGGTTGTCGAGCATCGCCTGGATGAGAACGGCGACCACGTTGCAACAGTTGCCGCTGGGGCTGATCAGCTTCTCGATTGGGTTGGCTACCTTGCCGGGTCTCGCCCGCAGCCACGCAGGAGCCCGCGGCAGCGAATTCCGCAGCCGAACGGTTGCGTCCCTGGGCCAGGTTCTGCTGTGGATGACACCTGTGCTGGTCTGCATGGGTCTGTTGGCCGAACCCATCGTAAGACTGTTGTTCGAACGCGGTGCGTTCACGGCGATGGACACGGCCAGTGTGCTTCCGGCGGTCCGGATATATCTGGTCGGCGCGTTTTGCGCCGCCTTGGATCAACTGCTCAACAATGCGTTCTACGCGCGCCAAAACACCCTGGTGCCTGCGCTGGCCGGCGTGGGCAGCGTCCTGGCCTACTTCGCAGCAGCGTTCCTGCTGCTTGACGGGTTCGGCTACCTGGGTCTGGTCTGGGCGGACACTGCCAAACATGCGGTCCACATGATTGTGATGTTGGTACTGGTCGGGCGACGCGGGTTCGGGGCCTGGCATGGCTTGGCCGTAGAACTGGTTCCCTTGGCGTGGCGGCTGGTTATCGGGGGTTCGCTATGCCTGGGTGCTGTTGTTTTGGTTCGGTGGGCAGTCGGCGCGGTGATGTCTCCGTCTGCCGGATATGACCTGGTTGACATAGCGCTGTCGGGCGGCGTTGGCATCGCAGTCTACTTCGGTTGCCTGCTTGGTTTGCGCACTGCCGAGTTGGTTGAATTGGCCCGGTATGCCAAGGGCCAATTCCCTTGGCTGCGGTCGGCTCCCTGACAGTACAACCCTTCTTCTAGAAACCGACGGGTCGCACAGTGTCAAATCTGCCAACGGTTCCGGAGCGCGGGGAGCCGACGCAGCGCGTTACTGTTCTGCAACCGTGTTGAGTAACCTTGGTTGTCATGGACACAAGGTACCGCTGCACATGTACCGGTTCCGCCCACCGATGTGCCTGACTTGGTATTGCGGGACAGTGGGTGCAACGAGGGGGCGTCCAAAAGGGCGATCGAATTACGCAGTTGCCATAGGTCATGCCAGTCCGCATCGGGGTTGCGTTGACATCCGGCAGGCTGCTTGTGGCGTTGCCTGCCAGTCGGCTGGAGCATACCTTCCAGTCCAATTTCGGTTTGGCAGACCTCCCTGTGATGCCCGGATTCAATGTAGAATGGGCATTCACCGCCAAAACCACGCACGGAAGCACGTGCTCCCGTCTCTTTGAGGATCGCTTGTCCATGTCCAAACGCAAGCGCCAACGCAGTCGAGGTCGGCGACGAGGCCAAGCTGCCGGTTCAAGGCCCAATCGCGTCGTCAGGCCATCGCCGCGACCGGAGGTGCCAACAGTCCAGGAGGTCGCGGCACCGGTTGCCGCATCACCGGTCAAGTCCCCAGTGCCGTCTCCTGCGGCTGTGTGGAAGGAACAGTACGGTTACGTGGGTCGGGATCTTAAGTTGATGTCGGTCACCTCGGCCATCCTCTTCGCCGCGATCGTGGTTGCCAGTTTCTATCTCCGCTAGGTTCCTGGGCGGCCGAGGCGGGACAGCGGTGGCAGCCGTGGGGCCTCGCCGACAGGCGCAGGCGGGCACCGCGTTGCGGGAAGGCGATCCCACACCGGGCCTGATCCATGAAGCTGCGCTGGCTGCTGTTCCTACTCCTGATAGCGGTTGTCTTTGCCGTTTTGAAACCCGGCAGCACGTGGCAGGAATTGAAGCGGTCTTGGGCCCGGCGCGAGTGGATTGTTACCGTATTGCTCGTAGCTGTTCTTGGCTACTTGGCATGGGGCCTGTACAACGCGGTGTCGTCCGGGGTTCTGTCTATCGGTTTCAGCCCGGCACGGGGTTGATGGAATATTGATTCGAAGTGAAGACGCGACAGGTTCGACCAATCTTGTCGCTTGTCGCCGCCCTCCTGCCTCCTCCCGAATTTCCAGTCCTCCAAGGGTTCGAACATGGCCAAAATCGTTTTCATCGGTGCCGGCAGCACGGTCTTCGCCAAGACCCTGCTGGGCGACATTCTTGGATACCCGGCCCTCCAGGATGCCGAAATCGCCCTGTTCGACATCGATCGTGAACGGCTGGCAACCTCAGAGGTGGTGGCCCACAAGGTGGCATCCGTCCTGGATGCCTCCCCGCGCATCGTGGCCACGACCGACCGCCGGACGGCCCTGCAGGATGCAGACTATGCGATCAACATGGTGCAGATCGGTGGGTATCGGCCCGGAACCGTGAACGACTTCGAAATCCCGGCCCGGTACGGGTTGCAGCAGACCATTGGCGACACGCTGGGCATCGGCGGAATCATGCGCGGCCTGAGAACCATCCATTTCCTGCTTGACCTGTGCGCGGACATGGAGGCCGTCTGTCCGGAGATCATGTTCCTCAACTATTCCAATCCCATGGCCATGAACTGCTGGGCCATCAGCCGCGCGTCCGAAATCCGGACGGTGGGGTTGTGCCACAGCGTGCAGGGCACGGCCGCGATGCTGGCCCGGCACATCGACGTGCCGATTGGGGAGGTCGACTACCTCTGTGCCGGCATCAACCACATGGCCTTCTACCTCGACTTCCGGCGCCGAAATGGCGCCGGGGGCGAGGACCTTTACCCGCAACTGCATCGGGTGGTGGCCGACGGGCGCGTGCCGAAGGACAACCGGGTCCGCTACGACATGCTCACGCGCACCGGATATTTCGTCACGGAGTCCAGCGAGCACTTCGCCGAGTACGTTCCGTGGTACATCAAGCGCGACCGCGCCGACCTGATCGAGGACATGAACGTACCGATCGACGAGTACCTGCGCCGTTGCGAGGTTCAGATCACCGGTTGGCGCTATATGAAGCGCAAGATCGAGGATCCCGATGCGGACCTGACGGAGGAATTCCTGCAGGCCATGGCCGAGGCCGGGGTCCCGGAGGACCATCTGCCGCGGGTGCGCCATGGCTTCGAGAACATGTACGAGATTGAGCGGAGCCATGAGTACGGCTCCCAGATCATCCATGCCATGGAAACCGGCGAGGAGGATCTCATCTACGGCAACGTGCGCAACGGCAATCTGATCGGCAACCTGCCGGCGGACTGCTGCGTGGAGGTTCCCTGCAAGGTGGACCGCGATGGTCTGCACCCGCAGGCGGTGGGGATACTCCCGCCCCACCTGGCCGCCCTGATGCAGACGAACATCAACGTGCAGGCCCTGACCGTGGAAGCCGCCCTAACCCGTAGGCGAGACCACATCTACCATGCCGCCATGTTGGATCCCCATACGGCCGCGGAACTTGACCTGGACCAAATCTGGTCCATGGTTGACGAACTCCTGGAAGCCCATGCCGACTACCTGCCCGCCTATGCATAGGCTCGGGGACTGCAGCCGGCGCGTGTTGCAAGACGCCCTCTCCAGGGATCGAACCTGGGACACGTGGTTTAGGAAACCACTGCTCTATCCGCTGAGCTAAGAGGGCAGGAACGGACAGGGATCGTACATCCGGCCATTCCGTCGGTCAAGACGGTGCCGGTTTCACATCCGCCGGACCCGCGGCGGCCACCAGCCAAGGAATCGCTTCATGGAACAGGTCAAGGCATTTGCCGACAATGTCCGCCGCACGGTCGGCAAAGTCATTGTCGGCAACGACGACGCGGTCGAACTGCTGGTGATCGCCCTTCTGTGTGAAGGGCACGTCCTGCTGGAGGATGTGCCCGGTGTGGGCAAGACCATGTTGGCGCGTTCCTTGGCGATCGCACTCAACATCGATTTCCGCCGATTGCAGTGCACCCCCGACCTCCTGCCCAGCGACATTACGGGCGTGTCGATCTTCAACCAGGCCACCCGGGAGTTCCAGTTCATTGAAGGTCCAGCCTTCACACAGATCCTCCTGGCGGACGAAATCAACCGCGCCACGCCGCGCGCCCAGGCGGCCCTGCTGGAGTGCATGGGCGAGAGCCAAATCACCGTGGAAGGGGTGACGCGGCGCCTCAGCCGTCCCTTCATGGTCCTGGCCACCCAGAATCCCATCGAGTACGAAGGCACGTTCCCGTTGCCGGAAGCACAGCTGGATCGGTTCCTGTTCAAGTTCAGGCTGGGCTACCTGGACTTCGACCATGAATTGACGATGATGGGCAATCTGGGCAAGGCCCATCCCATCGAGTCCCTGACCAGTGCGGTGGACGGGTCCGCGCTGCCGGAACTTAGCCGTGCCGTCTGGGAAGTGCATGTTGAGGACAGCCTCAGGCGCTACATCGTGAGTCTGGTTCACGCGACGCGCGACCACGGCGAGTTGGAGCTGGGCGCCAGCCCGCGCAGTACCCTGGCCCTGTACCGGGGAGCCCAGGCCAAGGCGGCCGTCCAGGGGCGGGATCACGTCCAGCCGGACGACATTCAGGAATTGGTACCCTTTGCCCTGCCCCATCGCTGCATCATGAAGGCCGACAGTGCCCTGCGCGGCCGCACGGCCGAACAGGTGGTGGGGGACATTCTCAATGTCACCCCCCTGGACCTGGAACTGCCGGACACGGTTGGCGAAGCCGATTAGGCGGGCCTCCCGTTCCGACCCCGCGGATTCGCCGTCGGGAGGCGCCCCGCCATGCGCGAGTACACCTTTTGGCTCATCATCTTTCTGGTGGTGGCCGTCCTTCTGCGGCTTGATTGGGTGTACTACCTGGTGTATGTGGCCGGAGGGGTTTGGGGGTTGAGCCTGCTGTGGGCCAAGTACCACCTCCGTTGGATGCGCGTTACCCGCACCACCCCTTCGCACGCCTTCAGTGGCGAACTGGCCGAGGGTGCGGTGCGGATTGACAATCTGGGACTGGTTCCGGTTCCCTGGGTCCGGGCGCGTGAGGCGGTCCCGCTGGAACTGCGCAGCCGCAACCGCTACCAGACCGTGGTGTCCTTGAACGGACGCTCGGCGGTAAACTTCGTGTACGAGTTAAGGTGCCGCCAGCGGGGGTATTTCCGGGTGGGACCGCTCTCGCTGTCGACTGGCGATCTGTTTGGCTTCGCGGACAGCGGCTTCGTCGAGGAGGAGCCGGAAACCATGATCGTGTTCCCGCGGGTCCTGCCCCTGGAGAAGATCGGCCTGCAGAGCCGGATGCTGTTTGGATCGCTCGCCACCCGGCGCCGGATCTTCGAGGATCCCACCCGCCTGTCCGGGGTGCGGCCGTACATGTCCGGCGATGAATTGAAGCACGTCCACTGGAAGGCCACGGCGCGCGAAGGGCGGACACAGACCAAGAAGTACGATCCGGCCATCGCCTACGAGGTGGTGATGGCAATCGATCTGGACACCCGATCCTATGGTACGCATGGGGTAGTCAGTCACAGTGAGTGGGCAATTGTGATTGCGGCTTCGTTGGCGTCGCATCTGAGTGAACGGCAGCAGGGGGTTGGCCTGCGCACCAACGGCTTGGATGCAATGACCGAAGAACAGATGCAGGTGATGCCATCCGCACCCGGCCGGGCGCACTTGACTGCATTGCTGGAAGCCTTGGCCCGGGTGCAGGTGACCAAACCCGCCGAAGGCTTTGCGGACTGGTTGGGTACCCACACCTACGATTTGGTATGGGGTACGACTCTGATCGTGATTGTTCCGGTGCTTACCGGCGACCTGCTCTGGATCCTGCACGACCGATATCGCAAGGGCATGAATATTCTGGTCATGGTGCTGGTGCCTCACCACGACCTGTCCCGGCTGAGGGCACAGGGCGAGGCTTTGGGCCTCACGGTACTGCTTATCGAGCGGAACGTGGATCTGCTGGAACTGGCCTATGAACCAAGCTGAACGCATGGCCGCCATCCCGGTTGAGGATGTGCGACAACCCGATTTGGAGCTCACCACGGTCGAATTTGACCGGCAATGGCAACACTCGCTGCTGCGGCCAGTTTTGCTTACGCTGATGCTGGGGTGCGTCGTGACCGCCTGCACCTATGTCTTCGTGGTTCTGCTCAACGGCTTCACGGAGTCGATGGCAAATATGATGGTGGTGGCATGCAGTGCCGCCGCGTTGACGGCCTGTGCCATGGGGGCCTTGACCTGGCAGGCAGGCAAGGACGTAACCGAACGCCTGAAGTTCCGGATTGGCGAGCCGTTGATTTGGATTGTGGTCCTGCGCCTCGGGTTGTGGCTGGTCACGAGGTCGACGCCGCCCTTGGGGTTGCTGGTCCGGGAGCCGATCTCCACTGTGTTCGATGCCGCCTTCATTGTGGGCGCGATTCTGGTTCTCCTGACGTGGGGTGCCGCAGAGGCGATGAACCGGATGTTGATCGGCCTGTCCCTGCAACCGGACGAAGTGGAGCACATCGCCCGCGCCTACGGCAGGCTGTCGGATCCGGTTGAGAACACGTTGCGCAGCGATCGGCGGGCCCAGTTGGATCGATTCATCGCCTTGTGGATTGGCCTGGGCATTCTGGTGATCGTGCTGGCGGCGGGCAGTCAGGTTCGCCCAACCGAGGGCGAAGGCCTTCTGACCATTCGGTCCCAACTGATTCACCCGCGGGCCATTGTGTCCACGATCATCTATTTTTTTGCGGGCTTCTTGGTGATTGGCCAGTCCCGGTTGGTGGCGTTGCGGGCGCGCTGGGCCTTGGACGGGTTGGCCGTGGACGAGGGCCGGTTCCGGAACTGGATGGCCTATGTGGTGGCGTTTGTGGCGGTGGTCGGCCTGATTACCAGCCTGGTGCCGATTGGCGACACCATCCTGTTGTTCAAGGCCATTCAGGCCGTGTCGCAGGCGGTCATGGCCTTCATATTCCTGTTGCTCCGAAGTTTCGGCTGGCTGGTCGGCTTGTTCGTACAGGAGGGTTCGGGGGGTAGTGAGGAACCGGTACCCGTCACATTCGACATGCTGAAGCCGCTTGAGGTATCGGAGTTACCGATGTCGGTCGGGCGCGAGCCCAACATTGGTGAGTGGGTGTTCTATTCGGCCGCCGGTGTCGCCGGAGTGATCATGGGTTATCACCTTCTGGCCGCCCGGGGATTTGATTGGGTGTGGCTTGTTTCCCGCCTGGCGATGCTTCTGGGATTGTTCCGCAAGACGGTCGGTGCCGGAGTGGGATTCTTGGCTGGCGTGGTCAACCGCGTTGCTGGGATTGATGTCCAACCTCGTCAGTCCTCAATCCGGCAGGCTGCCCAAGGAATGTCCTTGGACGAGCAGGTGCAATTTACTTACCTGTCGGTGCTGGACGAGGCAGCGGAGCGAGGCGCGGGTCGCAAACCGAGCGAAACCCCCAGGCGCTATGCCCCCAGACTGTCCCAGGCCCTGGCGGAAGAAGAGGTTCGGCAGGTTCATGATGAACCCAACGGTGGAACGGCTTCGGATGGTCGGGAGGACGTTGCTCCACCATCGACTCAGCCACCACCGGACGTGGGCGGCTTGACGGACGCGTTCTACAAGGCCAGATACAGTTCCGAATCCGTGGACCCAAGGGATGTGACCTTGGCCGAGCAGGTTCTGCGTCGCATAAGGGCTTTATGGCGCCGCCCCGGCCCTTCAGATTCTCCCTAATTGGAGATCGTTGCCGTTTGAGCCGGGTCCCCTTGTTGGAAATCGGCTTTCGTGCGGAAGTCTTGTCTGCTTGCAGTTCGCATAGCCGGATAGTCTTTGGCTGGCTGCAGTCTCAACATTCAGGAACTTGGTTTCGGTTAACCACGACGTAAATCGTTGTAGTTGAAGCTTGGCGGCCAGGCCGGAACCCTGGCCAAGGCGGACCCCTCCCACACATCGCAGACCTGCAGTGTTTGCGGCTACGCGCACAAGACCAACCATCGTCGGTGGCATTTGCGTGCGGATCCTGGGTCGTCGGGCCGGCGCGGATCACAAGGCCACCCTCAACATCCTGACCGGGCGGGCCTTCCGCTCCGCGCCCTTTCGGCTCGGGGCATGGGGGCATTTGCACGGCGGGGGGCGTTGCAGCCAGGCACTCCAACCACTCGTGGACAAGGTGGTCCGGGATCCCCAACTACCAATTTCCCTTCCAATCCATGTAGTTTGTTGTGTCCGCCGGGTGTCGATGAATATCGGTTTCCAGGCTTCCCCGCCGGTAATTTCGAACGGCAGGCAAGATTGGTGGCGGACAATGTGTTGTTTGTGTGTGAAGGTTTCAGGTGGCGGCTAACCCAACGGTCTGCAACAGTTTGCGGAAGTTGCGGCCTGGGGCCAGTTGGCCCAGGACCGTTGCTCTGTCCGCTCCTGTGCAACGGGGCAGGTTGCCCGGCCGGCCGTGAAGGGTTTCGTGGGCCAGTACTGCGAAGGCAACGGCTTCCTTCGCGTTCCACTCGCTGGGATCTTCCGCAAGTGGCGACACGGGTATGTCTGCGAGGTCCGCCTGCAGCCAAGCCACGAGGGTGTTGTTGTGCACTCCGCCTCCGCTGAGCCAGACCCGGTCGACGGTCCCTGGCAACAGGTCGCGCACCGCACCAGCAATAGACCGGCTGGTCAGGGCGGTGACGGTTGCTACTCTGTCCGCCTCTGCCAACCCCCTGTCGCTGGCCTGGGACCAAAGGCCGTCCGCCCGTGCCCGTCCGAATTGTTCCCTGCCTGTGGACTTCGGCGGTGGGAGCCTGAAGAAGGGATCGGCCAGCAGTTCGCACAGCCAGTCCTCGTCCACCACACTCTGGCGGGCGATTTCACCGTCCTGGTCCCATTTGGATTCGCCCCCGGTCATCAGTTCGACAAACCGGTCGATCAGCATGTTGCCGGGCCCGGTGTCGCAGGCAAGTACGTCGTCCAAACCTGCGTTTCGAGGCATGTAGGTCAGGTTGGCGACGCCGCCTATGTTGACCAGAACTCGGGCTTCGACCGGTGATCGGTGCAGCAACCAGTCAACGTACGACACCAAGGGGGCGCCTTGGCCTCCTGCCGCCACGTCCGCCGGACGGAAGTTGCCCACTGTGGTGATACCGGTTCGCTGCGTCAACACGGACGGATCCCCGATTTGGAGTGTGGCCGGTTCCCTGCCTGCGACAGTCACGGCGTGGTGAATCGTCTGGCCGTGTGATGCGATCAGATCGATGTCGGAGGCATCCGCACCGACTTCCGACAAGGTGGCTTGAACCGCGTCGGCGAACCAGTTGGCGATCAGGACATTGAGTTCGCACACGTCCGCGACTCCCGCCTGTTCGGAACCGCAAACCAACGCCAGGCGGCGGCGCTGTTCGTCCGTGTACGACCAGCACCGGAATGCCTTGAGTTCGACTGTGAGATGGGGTGGCGACCCGGTGACGGATGTCAGCGCACAATCGACACCGTCCAGCGACGTGCCTGACATAAGTCCCAATATCAACATGAGGGCATGGGTCCTGGTTGGTGGTTGTCGAGCTGCGACTGCGGAGACGCAGGCACTCCCTCCGGGTGATCGACACCCTCTGTGAGCCCGTTTCGCGGTTGGATGTCGAAAAGCCCCCGCGTGGCTGTCGCCAATCGGTTTGGCACTGACTTTCAGGCTCCGGCGACCCGTGCCATGGGTGAGGACTCCCTCTCCATTTCCGCCTGCAGGAACCTGTGCATGAGGTTCGACCGCACCTTGGCGTGGTCGCGGGCGTGGAATAGGTTCCGGGTTTCGTCCGGATCGGTCTCCAAGTCGAACAGTTCCCCTTCCGCGGTCCCGCGGTAGAGGGTGAGCTTGTACCGGTCGGTGATCAATGTGCGCAGGTGCACCGTTGTGGGATTGTGGCGATTTTCCACCATGGCCCAATCCCGTACGCCGTGGGCAGAGCCGTGCCAGGCATCAAGCTGGTCCACACCCTGCATCACGCGGGGGATTTCACATCCCGCTGCGCTCAGGAAGGTTTGGGGAAAGTCCACCAGGCTCTGCAAGGTTGCCGATCTGGCGCCTGCTGATACCTTGCCCGGATGGCGCACGATCATCGGCACCCGAATGACGTCTTCGTAATGGAACGGGCCCTTCGCAATGAGACCGTGCTGGCCGAGAAAGTGGCCATGGTCCGAGGTGAAGACCACCAGAGTGTTGTTTGCCACTCCCTGCGCGTCCAGGGTATCCAGGATGCGTCCAATGTTGGCGTCCATCAACCCGATCATGCCGTAGTAGATCGCCATGCTGCGGCGCATTTCGGTTTCCGAGTGCAAGTGCGAGTGAAACCCGTGGACACCTTGGCCTCCGGGTTCGTTCCAGTCGGAGAAGTCCGGCGATGTTTCCCGGGTCAGTCGGTGATGCCGGGGCATGGATGCCATTTCGCCTTCGACAAAGCGGCCGATTTCCATGTCGGCGGGGTCGTACATGGAGGACCAGGGTTCCGGGATGACGTAGGGCGGATGCGGGTCGAAGAAACTGGACCACAGAAAAAATGGTCGGTCGGCGGCCACGGCATCCTCGATGTGGGTACACGTGCGTTCACCAACCCAGTGCGAGTGGTGGAACCGTTCGGGCAGGTCCCAGGTCATGCCACCGCGCAGGTAGCGGCCGCGGGCATATTTGTCATCTGGATTGGGTGGCCACTGCTGAAAGTAGTCCTGCCAGTTGGCAAGGCCGTTCTCCTCCATCCAGATGGCGTAGTGCTGGCCCGCATGCGACTCGAAGCCGTGCATCCGTGCCGTTTCGACATGCTGGAACCCGTACCAATCACCCTTGAACCGGCGCCAGTAATCCAGATCGCGCAGCAGGGGCTGGCACTCGATGGATGGTGCTTCGGGCGTGGATGTCAGGGGCTGGAAGTGCGCCTTGCCGATCAAACCGGTCGCGTAGCCGACCCGGGTCAGGGCATCGCCCACGGTCGGGACGTTCTCCGGCAGTCCGACGCCAATGGCCCAGCATCCGTGCCGCGAAGGGTACTGTCCGGTGATCAACGAGGCCCTGGTGGGCGAGCAGGTCGGATTGGGGCAATAGGCCCGCGTGAAGGTCGTGCCCTCGCGAGCAAGCCGGTCCAAGGCCGGTGTGCAAATTCTGGGATTGGTCGTTCCGAGGGTGTTCCAGTGTTGTTGATCGGACGTAATCAACAGGATGTTGGGCGGTTTGGTCACGAGCGCCTCTCAATGTCCAGTGGGTTTGGGTGCCAATCGACGGCAGGCTCCCGGGCAAAGCCTAAGCCAAGGCACACATGCTCCGCGCATTGGGCACACCAATTCGCGCAGAGGCCCAATCCCCCGGGAGCACCGGCAAGTGTCTCGCTCGGAATTGTGCACGTTTCCCGGATGTGACGGACAACTAGTCCCTTTTCGGCATAGCCAACAGCTGCCCGGTGCACGAACCGGCACTGTTGGCCGGCAGCAGTGCCGGTTGGCAGCATCAAGTACGTGTAGCGCTTCATCTCCTCAACATCCTGTCATTGTCACCGCGTACCGGCAAGGAGTACGGACCTTTCCGCCGATGTGTTTGGATAGCGGCGGGTTGGGTTGGCATTGGCCTTGCAGCGCGTCTCGGTGCGCACGACCCTGGTTCATCTCTGTTGCAAGGACGGTGGACAACGTCGGACATCGGCAATCGGTCTGCTGCCTGTTGCCCCGGGTTGCTGCAACGTGTTTGAGGGGTATGGTGTGGAATTTCGATCGCAATGTCCAAAGCTGTGGGTCGGGTTCCCGACTTGGGTTCATGAGGGCAGGGAACGCAATCCGTTGGCCTTTGAGGGATGCCGGGATCGGACGGTTTGCACAAGTATGCAGTCGCAAAACACATGCTGCCGCCAACCGAACTCCGCGCCGGTGTTGACCACCGCATCGGGATTGGCGCCGCAGGGCTGGTTCCGGGCACGCGACTTCCGCCTTGTCCTACCGGCTGGCTGAATTGACCCTTGAATCGCATGGTGCTAGACTCATGGTCGGAATCCAGGGATGCAGAAATCGATAAGTTGGAATTCAGGTTTCAGGTGGCGGAACCTGCCGCACATCATCTGAACCCCCTTGGCAGATTGCCGGTACTGTCATCCAGCTTGTGACGTTGGCGCCTGATACAGGTCGGGCCATCCAGTTGAAAGTAACGCCTGTCTTGCAGGTGCGGTATGCCCTGTTGTTTGGGCGGGTTTGTCTGTTTCAGTCAGGACAGTGAGCAGCGATGAACGATTCTTACGGGTTTGGTCGCGACCGCGGCGATCGCGCACCGGGCGGCCGCGGTTATTCAGGCCGCCAGGACAATCCTTCCCGGTACAGTGAACGGCCGGGCGGGCGGCCACAGAGCAACTATGACGATGCGCTGGAAAGCGTCCAGCGTCATTCCGTCGTCAATGGCACGGTTCTGCATGAGGATGACGACGGCGGGATCATCGTACAAATCAACGGAGCGCGGTTCGAGGGCAAGGTCTCGGAGACCGAGCTTCGCCATTTACCGCCCGAGATGCAGACGGATCTGCGGGAGGAGGGGCACACGTGCGAGTTCTTCGTGCGGCGCACACCGGCACGGAATTCCCACCCAGAAGAGCCGATGTACTACGACCTGACCATCACCGGTCTGTGGCGCGAGGAAGACTGGCGCCTGGCCGAAGACGCCCTGCGCTCCGGCGACGTGTTCCCCGCTGTGCCGACCAAGTACAACAAAGGCGGCCTGCTGGTTCGTTTCGGCAGGATGCTGGAAGGCTTTGTGCCGATTTCGCACATCTGGAACTTCCCCTCCTTCCGCGAGCCCGAGCAGCGCGAGGAAGCGCTCAACCGCTGGGTCAACGAAGGCGAGGAAATGATGGTCAAGGTCATCGAGGTCACGCGCGACAAGCGCAAGCTGGTCCTGTCCAACAAGGAGGCCGTCCTCGATCGCAACCGCGAAGACAAGGCGGCCCTGTTCGAGACCCTGCAGGTCGGCGACGTGGTGGAAGGCACCGTGCGCAACATCAGGGACTTCGGTGCCTTTGTCGACATTGGCGGCGTCGAAGGTCTGCTGCACATCAGCGAGATCGACTGGGACCTGGTGCGACATCCCAGCGACTACCTCCAGGAAGGCCAGGTTCTGGAGGTCAAGGTCCTGCACATCGACCGGGAGAAGGGCCGTGTCAAGCTGAGCCGCAAGGCTCTCGCACCGACCCCGTGGAAGACTGTGCCCGAGCGGTACAACGTGGGCCAGGTGGTATGGGTGGACATCACCAAGAAGAAGGACTTCGGCGCCTTTGCCAAACTCGAACCCGGTGTCGAGGGATTGATTCATGTGTCCGAAGTGGCACCGAAGGCGGAGCGCAATCCGATGGTAACCATCAACGAGGGTGACCGGCTTGAAGTGGAAATCATCCGTATCGACGCCGCCAACCAGCGCATCGGTCTCAGCCGCGCCCGTGTTCTCAACGCGTCGTCGGGCTGGTCCGCCTCCGGGGAATTTGACGACGACTACGATGATTACGACGACTACTAGGCCGGGGCGGATCGGAATCGGCTGGGCCGGGCGTTACCCGCACTGATCAGGAACCGACCGCCTGGGCGGTCGGTTTGCTTCCGATGGCACACCGTAGCCTGCGAGTGGTCATCGCTTCGCATCCGTGAATCGACTCCGGTACGTAACCGGCGGCGGCGTAGTCCTGTGCATGGATCAGGCGGTTCTGCTGGACAGACCCTCGCGCCAGGAGATTCGGTTGCCCAAAGGCCATGTCGAACCAGGGGAGGAGCCGGGGGCAGCGGCTCGACGGGAGACTGCGGAGGAAACCGGCTTCGCGGATCTGCACTTGTTGGCCGGTTTGGGTGTGCAGACGGTGAAGTTCGAGTACCTGAACCAACGAATCCACCGAACCGAGCACTGGTTCCTTTACCAGTTCGGTTCGGCCGCCAGGCAGGATCGGCCCCCGGAGGATGAACGGCAGTTCAGGACAATGTGGCGTCCCTGGAGCCTGGCGCACGACCTGTTAACCTTTGAGGCCGAGCGACAGGTGTTGGCCAAAGCGGTTTTGGTTTGGCAGAAGCTCCAGGCGCAGGCCTGATGCCCCAGTGGTCTGCCCGGAATACCGGGTCGGACCTATCGGCGGTAGGTGCCGGCAGCCTGGGAGCGGTGGCGGTAGGTGATGCGCCCTTTGGTCAGGTCGTACGGACTGACCTCGATGGTCACGCGATCTCCGAGCAGTACCTTGATGTAGTTCTTGCGCATGTGCCCGGAGAGATAGGCAAGGATGCGGTGGCCATTTTCCATTTCAACCCGGAAGTTGGCGTTCGGCAGCGTTTCCACCACCGATCCCTCCATCTCAATCTTTTCCTTGCTCATCCATTTCTCCGTGGCTGGTCCGGTTCGAGCCCAAGGGTTAGTACCTGCGCCTGCTGCGCGCCCGCGCCATCGTTCGTTGGGCCTTGCGGATGGCTTTCTGCTTCTTGATGCGGTTGACTTCGCTTCTGGAGGTGAACCAGCGCTTCTGCCTCACTTGGGGAAGGATGCGGGCCTCGGAAACAGCTTTGCGGAATCGTCGCAACAGCGACTCCTGGGATTCGCCAGGCCGGAGATCTACGGTAATGGGAGCACCTCTGCCGATGTTTTTCGGAATCAATACGAACCTACGCAACACGCGATTATACTCGTTCCCCCGATGACCAACACAAAACCGGATTCCTCATTCCCACAGGCCGTGCGCCGTCTCCTGTCGGACCGAGCTCGCGCCGTGGGCTTGTCGCTGGATGATGGCCAACTGGATCGGTTCGCCCTTTTCGCCGACTGTCTGCGGGACGGCAACACGCGGTTCAACCTGACCGCCATCACGGACGTGGAAGGCATTGTGTTGAAACACTTCCTGGACTCTATGGCGGTGTGGCCGACGCTGTCCCGCGCACTTGAAGACTTGAAGGATGGCGACCGGCTGGCCGTGCTGGATGTCGGCACAGGTGCCGGGTTGCCCGGCCTCGCGCTGGCCATCCTGGATCCGGACATCCAGTTGACCTTGATGGACGGCACTCTCAAGAAGGTGGACTTCCTGACCGCGGCCTGCAAGACGCTGGGAATGACGGAAGTTGCCGTGGTGCACGGGCGGGCGGAGGAACTGGGACGACAGCCGGCCTTCCGGGAACGGTTTCCCGTGGTCGTGGCCAGGGGCCTTGCACCCTTGCCAACGCTGTTGGAATACCTGGTTCCGCTGACCAGCGTCGGCGGTCTGTGTCTGGCCTACAAGGGACTAAACCTGCCCGTTGAACTGCAGGCGGCCCAGCCGGCCCTGCAGGCATTGCGGGCGGACGTGGAAAGGGTGATCCCGATCCACGTGCCCGGGTTGGATGCAACCCGGCGGGTGGCAGTGTTTAGGAAAACCCGGGCCACGGCGGCCAAGTACCCGCGCGGCCAGGGACAGCCGCGGCGGCGTCCGTTGCAGGCTTGATGCGACGGGCAGGGACCCAATCAGCCAAAGACGCCGTTCCCGATTCCAAAGACATTGTCCGGGTCGGCGCTGTGCTTGAGTTCCCTGAGCATGGAGCGGCTAGTCGAGGTCATGACCCGATCCAGGTAGTGCTGTCGCAGCTTGCCGACGCCGTGGTGGTGGGAGATGGAACCGCCGGCGGCCAGAATCGCTTCCCTGATGCCATGCTCGATGTCGATAAAAACCTCGAGGGGGTTTTCGAGACCGCGGTTGGAAAAGCCGTGGGTGAAGTAGATGCAGACCCCCGAGTGGTACACCTGCGTGATGCGGGCGGAAATGAACGGGTTGCCGTACAGGTTGTGCTTGGCATGCAGGTCCAGGGCCGCCTGCTTGACCGAGTCCACCACGTTGTGGATATTGTCCCAGGCGGTGGAAGTTTCGTAGGTCTCGCCGGAAATGAAATAGGGTGCCAGGAAGTCCCGGATGTAGGCGATGGCATAAGTCAGCATGTAGCCCCGCTTGCCGTTTTCAGAACCTCCGGCCACGCCCCGAAACGACTTGGCCAGTGACTTGATGTGGCGAGCCTGATGGGAAACCTCCGACCTTGAACCTTCCATCACCACGGTTGCGGCCGAGATGTTGCGCAGGTCAAACCGGTACAGTTTCTCCAGGGCGGTGCGCTGAATTGTTTGCTCTACTGCCTTGAGGCCGGTGGCCTCGGGCTTGAGTGCCTGGCTGAACCGAAACTGGAGGTTGTCGACGAGGCGCACGCTGGCTGGCACCACCCCGGAACGCTGTAGGCGGAGCATGAAATCCACACCCCGGGGGAAGTCCGGGAAAACATACGAGGCGTACCGGGTTTCCTCGGGAATCCGGTGGATGTTGACCACGGCTTCGGTGATTAGGCCCAGGTTGCCTTCGCTGCCGAACACGAGGTCCCGCGGCTGAATGCCCGCCGAACGGCGCGGCGCGGAATCATGGTGGGTAACCTCGCCCCGAGGACTGATGAGGGTAACCTTCTCGACGATCTGCTCGATGTTGCCATATCGATTTTTTTTCATGCCGCTGGCGTTGGTCGAAATCCAGCCTCCCAGCGTGGACAACTCCATGCTGTCGGGCTCATGGCCCACAATCCAGCCCTCGACGCGCAGCGCGCGTTCCAGTTCACTGCCGGTGATGCCGGCCTGCACGCGGGCTGTCTGATTCGTCTCGTCGATCGACAGCACCTGGTTCATGCGGCTCATGTCCACCGATACGATGGGACGGGTCTCCGCCGGCGACAGCAGCAGGGCGTTGCTGACGTTGGTGCCCCCGCCATAAGGTACCAGGCACACGCCGTGTTTCCCTGCCAGTTGGATCAGCTGTTTGGCTTCCTCAGTGGATTCGGGCCAGACCACGAGATCGGCCACCCGCTCCAGGTTCTCATAGATGACCTGGTACAACTCCCAATTGGATGTTTGCCCGTGACTGTGATTGAGGCGCACCTTGGCGTTGTCCGAGACGCGGTCCTTGTTCAAGACGGTCTCGACAGCCCGGCGAAACTCGGGACACGGCAGCGGTTCCGGCACAACGGGCGCGGAGTTTGGCGACCTTAAGTCGGTGGGATCGATTTCGTGGCCCAGGATGTCCTGAACGAAAGGCCAGAACAGCGGCATTTCGGTTCCGGACATGTCATAGCGGTGGCCGGTCAATTCCACCACGCCGCGCTCGTTGAGCCGGAAGCACGTGTCGCGGTATCCCCACAGATGGTCGTGCAGGGATTGGTCCAGGGACTGACCGGAACGGTTCAGGGCCTTGTCCGCCATGGCCAGAATCCTTTGGCAAAGATGAGGAGTACGGAGCGGGCCTCCATTCTACTATCTGAAGGGATGGTCGGGTCGGCCGGGATGCACCGTTTTCGATGTTCGAACGCCACCTGCGGCTCGCCGCTGTGATTCTGCTTGCACCGTCTGCCGGAGGGAGCACGGCGGTCCGGCTGTGGCAGACTCATTGCATGGCCTCTTCGCTCTTGCCCCGCCCTCTCTGGCAGGCCCTGGCCGCCGTTGCTGTCTTGGTCTTGATGTTGATGCTCGCGGCCTGCCGGGCCGATGCTCCTGACGAACCGGTCCCCCTCGTCGCCGGCGAGGAGCTGGCCCAGGCGGCCGAAATTGCGCCGGACGAACTGCCCGTGGGCCATACCGGGGAGGGATTTCTCTACCTTGGGTCCCCGGAAGCACCCCTGGTGCTGTACGAGATCTTCAACGCCAATTGCCCGGGATGCGGCAACCATCATCGGTCCCGGTTGCCGTCCCTGGTACGGGAACATGTCCAAAGCGGCGTGGTCCAGATGGTCATGGTGGATTTGGCCATCAGTCCGGAGTGGGGCGAGCAGGCGCATTTCACGGCCTGGTGTCTGGGCCAGCAGGTCGGCGCCCAAAGTCAATGGCAGTTTTGGACGGATCTGTTCGAAGGACAGGCCTCCTGGATCGCCGAAGGCGAGGCATTCTCGCTGCGGCTGGCCGACGAGGCGGGAGCCGAAGCGTCGGAGTTGCGAACCTGCATCGAATCGCAGGCTCCCGCCGCGGTGGCCGAACTTCAGGCCATTGCCGAGGATCGGCTGCTGCCGGAGCGATGGTCCACGCCCGTCTTCCGCATTGAGGACAGGACCGGCCGTTTCCTGGCGTCGCAGGTTGGCTCACCGTCGCTGGAGGCCTGGAACCGGCTCGTGGAGCAGGCCTTGGCCGTGGCTTCCTGGTAGCCCGTTCCCAAGCCGGCGTTTCTCTTCGTTTGCCGGTTAGGCAGGAACGCGCTCGGGTCTGCCGGCCAGCCAGTCCTCCCGGGTGGCGACCCGTTCCGGAAACAGCCGGCTGCGCGCCAGGAAGCCGGCGCCGTGCTCCGGCATGGGATCCTGGTCCGTCGGCTGGTAGCGGATGTCGAGACTCCAGCGCACCTCGTCGGAGTTGTTGGGCGTGGACATGTGCACACACCGATCGTTGAACAGGATCAAGTCACCCTTGTCGGCAATCAACGGTACCGGTTGGCGGTTGGCCGGCAGGTGCTCGGCGTCGATTTCCAGGAATCCGGTTCCGGAATAGCTCTCCTTGTGCCACGACTTCACCCGTTGTCGGTGCGTGCGCGGCATTACATGCAGGCACCCGTTCTCCAAGGTCGAGTTCACGAAGGGGATCCAGACTGAAATGACCGGATTGGCGTTGGCATCGGGCCAGTAGGACTTGTCTTGGTGCCAGGGCACCACGCCCGCGGCCACGCGCGGTACTTTGGGACGCGTGTTGTACACGGGGTTGGAGAAGATTTCGGGACCAATCAGCGATTCAACCGCGTCCAGAACGATCGGATTGGCCATGAGATCGTAGTAGCCCGCATCGCGGTCCCGCCAACCGCGTCCAAAGACCAGAAAGTCCGCGTCGGTCAGGTCGGCGAACAGATCCGCCAGGCGCCGCTCGAACGGCCGGTCGGCCATCGGATCCGGCACCAGGCCGTCGGCCACCAGTTTCCGGGCGATGGCGTCCACCTTGCGCTTCATCGCGGCGCGCGCCGGTTCGAGATCCGCGTCGTCAAGAACACCGGGCACGATGAGGTAGCCCTCTGCGTCGTAAAAGTGCACCTGCTTGTCCGAGAGGCTGCCGCCGTGGTCGCTGCGGAATGTGTCCAACATGGGTTACTCTTGGGTTGGGCCCGGACTGCGGACCAGGATTCGTTGTCGGCCCGGCTTCCTCGCCCCGCGAGGAAGCCGGGCCGCGCATTTGGGGAGCAGTGTCTGTACGTCCTCTGTGACGACAACCCCAACTTCAGTCTCCGTCTATTGGCTCGGCCAGCCGTCGGCCGCCTCGCTGGCATCCAGGGCCGCCTGGATCTTCTCCGTAGCCTCGGGGGTTACCCACTGGCTCCAGGCATCTCGTTTGGCCTGCAGGAACCACAGCGCAGCATCCTGCTCAGTGGCGCCTTCGTTGGCTTGGGACCAGCGCGCGATGTCCTGGAACAGGACGATGTCGATGTTGAAGTTGCGCAGCATGTCCACGACCTCGGGCGCCCGCTCGAGCATCGAGGGATGCACGGCGATGCGAACGTCGGAGTCCACGTAGGCACAGGCTTTGGTGGTGGCCCAGCATTCCTCGCTGTAGGGCGGTTCCTCAAGCCGGACAAGGTCCAGCACGAGGGCGGGTTCGTTGGTGCCCCACTGGTACCCCAGCCAAGGTTCGCCCCGCTCGTACGCCCCGTACAGATCGGCGTTGGCCGCAGCTCCATCGCCCGGGTTCACGATGTATACGTGCTCTTCAAGACCGTAGGATGCGACCTGCTGGGCGTTTACCTCCTCGCAGGCCCAGCCAATTACGCAGGAAACCAAGCGAGCCTTGTCGCCGCTTTCGGCCGTGGTGAACAACGCCTTGAATTTCTCGTCCTTGAGATCCTCGACACTGTCCAGGTCGGGATACTGCTCCTGCAGGTAGGCCGGTATGACAAAGGCCGACTGCCAGTCGCCAACCAGGGTCTTGCCGATGTCGACGACTTCTTCGGCTGCGATGGCGTCATCCCACGTTTCCTGCTGATTGGGAAGCCAAATCTCAAGGGTCACGTCGGTGTCTCCATTGCGCAGCCCCTGGAACAGGGGCAGCGTGGCGCCGAAGGTGGCCCCCGTGGGGTAGCCGTATCCTTTTTCCACCAGGTATTGCGCAATGCGGTTTTGGATTAAGGCGCTCTGCCAGTTCAGGTCGGAAAAGACGATGGGGTCGTTGGAAACCGGTTCTGCCGCTTCCGCCGTGTCGGACACGGCGGAGTCGGTCGGCATGGCACAGGCGGCCATCACCAAGGCGGCCAATGTCAGCAGGATTGTCAGAACCGGGGAACGACCTGGGAATTTCATGGTTTGATGCAAAGGTAAATCTCCTTGTGCGTTGGTGCGGCACGCCCGGAAGGAAAACCCTTGGACGCGAAACATGCGACTTTGATCTGGGTTGCAGGCACGGCCGCGTCTGGTTTGGTGCGGAGGCTGGAGGTGCGTACTTCGCCCAGGTCCCCATTGTATCGGAAGGCGTTCATTTGACCACGGCTTGCGTCATGCGATCCAGCATGATCGCCAAAAAGACAATGGCCAGTCCGGCGAGCATGCCATTGCCCGGTTCGTTTTTCTGGAGGGCTCTCAGCACCGTGTCGCCCAGTCCGCCCGCAGCCACCATGCTGGCGATGGTGACCATGGCCAGCGCCATCATCGTGGTTTGGTTGACTCCGGCCATGATGGTCGGGAGCGCCATGGGAATCTGGACCTTGGTTAAGGTCTGCAAGGGCGACGATCCGAAGGCCCGCGTGGCCTCGATGGCTGCGGGCGACACCTGCTGTATGCCGAGGCTGGTCAGACGGATCACCGGCGGTACGGAGTAGATGATGGTCGCGAAGATTCCCGCTGGCTTGCCAAGGCCGAAGAACAGGATGCCCGGAAGCAGGTACACGAAGCTGGGCATCGTCTGCATGGCGTCGAGCACGGGCCGCAGGATGTTGTCCACCCAGGCATTCTGGGCACTGATCACCCCGGTCGGGAATCCAATCAGGACCGATATGGCCACCGCCACGACCATGAGGGCGATCGTATCGATCATCTGGTTCCACAGGCCCATGAAGCCGATGAACAGAAGCGAACCAAGAGTGAAGGTTAGGAGCGGCCATTGGCCGACACCGTAGGCGAACAGGGCCAACAACAACACCAAGGCCGGCCACGGTACCCACAGCAGGGACCTGGAAATGAAGACCAGGACACGCGTTACGAAGTCGCTAAGGCTGTCGAATAGCCAGCTGCCCTTGACGGTAAGCCAATCCACGAAATCGTCGATGGCCCCGGCCGTAACCTGCCGCACCGACTTGTCCAGGGTGAGGACCACGTCCCCGCCGCCGGACGACTCGACCCGCGAAACAGTGGTCGGATACTCCATGGCCGGTCCCCACAGGACCAGAGAAACCGCCAGCACCGCAATGACTGCGGCTGCCTTGGCAGCGAGACTGACGGTTGGGAACATGGAATTCATGCAAGTTGCCTGGAAGTGTGGACGCCCGGCGCAGCGCGTGTCGGACGGGGGACAAAAATGGGACTAGGCCGCTTTGGGCGCGGGGTACAGCCCATCCTTGGGTGAGCAACCAACGGCAGTGGAACCTTGGTGCCGTCTTCATGCCGCCGCGTGGTTGTGCTTCTCCCGCTTGTCGGGTGCGTGCTGTGCCAGGACTTTGGCCAGGTTGGCACGGTGGATTTCACCCACCAGCACTCCTCCGGTATTCGTGACCGGAACCGGATGTTCGCTGGCCATGGCCAGCGGAATCAGGGCATCAAGCAACGTATCGGGTGTAATCGGGGGACAGCGCACGATCATGTCGTTGCCGTCCCGCAGCGCCTTACGGCCCTCAGCGTGCATGCGTTCCAGGCGACCGCCGTCCAACAGACCCTGAAGGTTGTTGTCGGATCCGGTGACCCAGACAAACCCAAGCGGGTCGTATCCCAGGTGATCCAGAACGGATATAGTGGTTTCGTTGCGGTCGAAAGCCCGGGACGGCTTTTTCATCACATGGCTCGCGGTCAGAACACCTGTCATGTTCACGCCGCGCGTGAACTCCGTCACGTGGCTGTTGCTGGGGTTCAGCACAATGTTCGTGCCACTGCCGATCTGGACCACGCGTCCGTGGTGCAGAATGGCAATGCGGTCCCCCAGGCGCAGCGCTTCGTCCAGATCGTGGGTGATGAAAATGATGGTTTTGCGGAGTTCATCCTGTAGTCGGATGAGTTCGTCCTGCATTTGCCTGCGAATCAACGGATCAAGCCCGCTGAAGGGTTCGTCCATCAGCAGAATATTGGTGTCCGCGACCAGTGCGCGAGCCAATCCCACCCTCTGTTGCATGCCGCCCGACAGCTGGCGCGGGTAGGCCGACTCCCAGCCGGCCAAGCCTACAAGTTCCAGCATGGGCGCGGTTTTGGCATGGCGTTCGGCACGGGGAACACCGCGCATCTCCAATCCCCAGGCCGCATTGTCCAAGACGTTGCGATGGGGTAGCAGGCCGTAGTGCTGAAACACCATGGCTGCCTTGGTGCGGCGGAACTGCAGCAACTCCGCAGGGTCCATGGCGGTGACATCGTCGCCGTCAATGACGATGCGCCCGGACGTAGGTTCGATGAGGCGGATGAGTGTGCGTATCAGGGTTGACTTGCCGCTCCCCGACAGGCCCATGATGACGAACGTCTCGCCGCGGGCGGCCTCGAACGAAACGTCCTGCAAGCCAATCACCAATTGCAGTTCATTCTGGAAGTAGCGCTTGGCCTGCCCTCGGTGAGCCGAATCCAAGGCCCGTTCGGGTTGGTTCCCGAACACCTTCCACAACGAGTCGACGCTGAGGATGGGCTCGGTGGGAGCCTTGGTGGACTTCACCGGGGGTTCGATGAGATTCCGCTCCTACGCGGCTTGAGGGCAGCACCACTTGGTGCCGACTGTCCCTCACCATGTTGGGGACGGCATGGACGGCCGCAATTCATGGTCGGGGGCGGATTCAGACAGTTAGGGCATCGCTTACATGATATATGAACCGCCGGATGGCGACTCCCAACTTGCCGGTCAATGCGGCACCGGTCAAGTCAGGCGGGACCGCATCTCCGCCAGCAAGTCGGGCATCAGCGGACCTTCCAAACTCTCCGGCCGACCCGACAACCCGCTCGTGTACATCGCGAGCATGAGCCGGAAGTCCCGCAGTGCGGAATCAAGGTTCAAGGCATGCACGGCGGTGTCGTCCTCCAGCCAGTCGAACATCGCTTCGCACATGTTGGCCTGGCCCACGATGTCCTCTTCGTGGTAATCATGCGTGCCGTGCCGATGCCGGTCGCCCTGCCGCGTCTCCCACCGGGTCATGGTCCATCGCACCAATCCGGTTTCCCCGGTCACCGCGATCTGCTTGTGGTGGCTGATGCGGGTGTCCTCCGGGTTGTCCGTCGGGGCATTGGTGCCGCACCTGAACCGTGCCGTGGAGCCGTCCGCGAACCGGATTTCCGCCTCGCACTCGTCCGGTGCCAAGTGCATCCGGGGATTGGGTTCCAGGCCTGCGGCACCCCGCAACAGGGATGTGGACACCGAAACGGGAGGCGAGGTCTGGAATGCTTGGACAGCCTGCAGCACGTGGGTGCCCTGATAGGCCATATTCATGCGCGCACTGGCGTCGAGGCGACGGATGGACCCGATTCCGCGCTGCCGCACCAGTGCCTGCAGAGCCAGGCGGCGCGGCTGGTAGTGGAGTTGATGGTTGATGGCGACTTTCAGACTGCTCTGCTCGGCGAACCTCTTCAGTGCCTGCCAGTCCTCGCCCTGCAGGGCCAGCGGCTTCTCGACAATTACGGACCTGACCCCGTTGAGGTCGGCGGCTTCAAGCACCTCCAGACGCACGTCGGGAGGGGTGTTGACGAGGACCAGGTCGAGATTCTGCTCGCGGAACATCTCGGTGTAGTCGGTGTAGGCGTGCGGCACGTCCCACCGGTCGGCGAACCGCCGCAGGTTCTCGGCCGTGCGGGTTGAGACCGCCGCCAGTTTCCCGCGCGGCATGTGGGCAAAGGCTTCCGCATGCCCGCGGGCGCGCCCGCCGCTGACCCCCACGATGGCGCATCGGTATCGGTCGCTCATGCATCCTCCCAGGGCTTGAGCAGGACTTTCCCGCAGTTGCCGGTCATTTGCAGTTCCCAGGCATCCCTTGCCCGGCGCAACGGGAAGCGGTGGGTTACGAACCTGCCCAGATCCGAGTCGCAGTCCCTGATTACCTGCATGATCTTTTCCATGTCGCCGCGGTTGTAGTTCCAGGAGCCGATCAGAGTGAGACCCTTGCGGATCATGTCCGGGGAGACCCGAATGACAGTGTCGTCGGAACACTCGCCCACAAAGGCCACCTGGCCGCGGATGGCCGCGGCGTCGATGCACAGTCGGTGTGCCGCCGGATTGCCTGAGCAGTCCACGGCCTTGGGCACCCCTTCACCCCCGGTCAGGTCGCGAATGTGCTCCAGCGTGCCGCCGTCCGTGGGATCCAGAACGTGGTCCGCGCCCAGGTCCGCCGCCAACTGCTTGCGGAAGGGCTGCGACTCCACGGCGATGACCGTCGATCCCCGGTGTTTGGCATTGATGACGCCGCCTAGCCCTACGGGCCCCATGCCGGTAATCAGCACCGTGTCGTACGCGTCCACTGCCATGCGTTGCAAGGCACCGAACGACGGACCCAGGCCGCAGACGGCGAGAGCGCCTTTTTCCGTTTCGATGTCTTCCGGGAACCGGTAGCACATCCATTCCGGCTTGGCGTGATACTGGGCGTAGGTGCTGAGCGGGCCCGGGCTTTGACGCCCGTTCTTGCAGAAAATGTATTCGCCGGCATTGCAGTGTCGGCAGCTGCCACAGGCCATCAAGGGCAGTGCGAGAACCCGGTCTCCCACTTGCAGACGGCTTGCTCCGGCGGTTTCACACACGGTGCCCGCGGCCTCGTGCCCCAGCCAATGCGTACTGTACCCGGCTTGATAGGCCTTGTACTCCGTGCACATGGGGGTGGTCTCGACCTTGATGACCACCCAGTCGTCGACGGCCTTGGGTGTGGGTTCGCTGACAATCCGGCAACCACGCTCGCCGTCGATTGTGACAAGGTCCATGAGCCGTGTCCTAGGCTTGAGGAGGGAGGGACGCTTCGATCGTATCACGCAGGTCGGCAGCCGAATTCCCGGTGCCTCGCAATGCAGGCGGGACCGTAGGCGGAATGCCCGCCGGATCCGGCGGGCATTCCGCTCGACCACTGTGGATCTGGTCCGTGACTTGCATGGGCAGGCCGGTCCGGGGTCGTATCAAGAACAGGCGCAGCCGCGACGCGTGCCCCAGGGGTGACCGTGTCCGGCATGGGGCGATGTCGCAACATTTCCAGGAGTTGATCGTCTTAATAGATCAGAGGCGTTGCGCCCAATGCGCGTCCTTTGCTCGCCTGACAGGCCGGATGGACCGCCCATCGGACCCCCGAGGGGCGGAGGTGATTTCTCCAGCGCTGATGGCGACGGGATGCGACACCGCCGGACAGACATCGAAGGAAAACGTTGCATGGCTACCTTTGTCGCAAACCGTTGGGGGCGTGCGTGCCTCTTGCTGCTGGTCCTCGGGCTGGCGGTAGCGCTTGTACCGCCCCAGGCCTTGCTGGCTCAGGGCCAAAACCAGCACGTGGTCCGCACAGGCGATACGTTGTTTTCGATCGCGGCCCGTTACGGCACTACCGTCGACGCGATCGTCTCCCTGAACGGACTGTCCAGCGGCTCCTACATCCATGTTGGTCAGGTCCTTCGCATTCCCGGTGCCTCCGGCGGATCCGCTTCGGGCGGGGCAGGGTGCTCTGCCACACATGTGGTTCAGGCTGGTGAAAACCTGCTGGCCATCGCGCTGTGGTACGAGGTGTCCATGGACGCCATCGTTGCCGCCAACGGCATCGCCAACGTCGATCAAATAGGCATTGGCCAACAGCTTTGCATTCCGGACGGAACTGCCGGTGTGGTGCAGGCACCGGTGCCCACGCCGGCCCCGACAGGTCCTGCACAGGCAACCACGCACACCGTGGCCGCAGGCGAAAACCTGTTTCGCATCGCGCTCAGGTACGGTGTCCCAACAGGCCTCCTGATGGCCGTCAACGGCATCACGGATCCGACGACCCTCAGCATCGGACAGGTGCTGGTGATACCCGGTGCCGACACCCCTGTCACCCAACCCGCGCCCGCCCAACCCGCGCGTGCCCCGGTTGCACAAACTCCCGCGGTCACTGGTGTAGGAACCAATGCGTTCCAGGCATCGTACTGGAACAACCTCGACCTGAGCGGAACTCCGGTGCTGTCCGAGACGGTCTCCGCTCCGCTTAACCTGAATTGGGGACAGGGTTCGCCCGGGACCGGGGTGGCTGCCGATGGCTTCAGCGCAAAGTTTGAAGGGGACTTCACGTTTGCCGCCGACACCTATCGCTTCACCTCCGTGGTGGATGATGGGATGCGGTTGTACATTGACGATGTCCTTGTCAAGGATGCGTGGATTGACCAGGCCGCTTCCACCTACTTTGCCGATGTCGCCCTGGCACAGGGTACGCACCGGGTGCGCCTCGAGTACTACGACCGGAGCCGAAACGCGCAGATAAGCCTGCGCTGGGAGCAGCGCAGCCGAGTGCAGGCCCCGACTCCGACACCAACTCAGGCTCCGCCCCCGGCGTCGACGCAGGCCCCAACCCCGGTGTCGCAGCCTGCTGTCACACTCGACTTTGCCTATGGCATTCAGGCCCATGCCCTTGAGGTGCACAATTCCCGACCTGTCCTGCGTGCGATCAATGACTTGGGATTCACCTGGCTCAAGCAGCAGGTGCGCTGGGAGGACATGGAACCCTCGAGGGGGAACCGCAAGTGGGTCGAGCTGGACGATCTGGTCGACCGTGCCGAACGCGCCAACGTCAATGTGCTGTTCAGTGTGGTGGCGGCTCCGGCGTGGGCTCGTGAACCCGGTGCGAACCTGACCGTGGCGGGCCCGCCGCTGGATGACCAGGACTTTGCCAACTACCTCGGCGCCTTGGCCTCCCGCTACTGCAATTCATCGGTGAAGGCCCTGGAGGTCTGGAACGAACAAAACCTGCACTACGAGTGGGGCGACCTGGCCATCAACGCCGACGACTACATCGCCATGTTGCGGGCTGCCAGCACGGCCATCAGGGCGGCCTGTCCGACCATGTTTATCATCTCGGGTGCGCCTACGCCCACAGGCAACAACGGTGTCATAGCGGTGGACGACCTGACCTACATGGAGAGCATGCTGGCGGCCGGTATGGCCAACTACGTGGACGGCATCGGCGCCCATCCAAGCGGTTACAACCTTCCTCCCGACATCGTATGGCAAGACGGCTGCGCAACGATTCAGGTGACCGGGAATACGTTCAACGGTGCCTGTGACAACCCGCACCATTCCTGGAGCTTCCGGTCCACCATGGAGGGCTACCGCGCCCTGGCTGTCCAGTACGGGGCCGGCAACAAGAAAATCGTGCCCACGGAGTTCGGCTGGGCCGCCGGCGGAAAGTTCCACCCGTCCTACGCCTATGCCGACGACAACAGCTACCGTGAACAAGCGGACTGGACCGTGCAGGCATACCGCATGATGAAGGGTTGGGGTTGGGTTGGTCCCGCCATCCTCTGGAACCTCAACTTCCGCGTGGTGGCGGACAGGACGGAGCGGGCCCAGTGGGGCATCGTGAAATCCGATTGGTCGCCGTTGCCCGCCTATGACGCGCTCAAGGCGGAACCCAAATAGACTGCGTTCGAGTTTGAGCGCCCCGATCCTCACGGCAGCCGGGCCCATGCCTGGCTGCCGTGACTCTTGACTGCCAACTTGACAACGGATGGGTCTGGCATGGAATACCAGCAATACCTGAATGCGCATCAGGACAGGTTCGTGGAGGAGTACCTCGAATTCCTCCGGTTCCCAAGCATCTCGGCCCTGCCCGAACATGCCCCGGACGTGCGACGTGCCGCCGAGTGGGTGGCCAACCGCGTCACACAGGCCGGGTTGGAGAACGCGGAGGTCATGCCAACAGGGGGTCATCCGGTCGTGTACGGCGACTGGCTGCACGCCCCCGGCCAGCCCACGGTGCTAATTTACGGGCACCTCGATGTCCAGCCCGTCGACCCCTTGGACCTGTGGGATCATCCGCCCTTCGAACCCAGGTTGGCCGACGACCGGGTGTCGGCCCGCGGGGCTTCGGACAGCAAGGGAAACATGTTTCCCACCATTGTGGCGCTGGAAGGCCTCCTGCAATCCGAAGGCCGGCTTCCGGTCAACGTGAAGCTGTGCTACGAAGGCCAGGAGGAGATCGGAAGTCCTCAAATCAGCGATTTTCTGGCGCGCCACAAGGGGAAGTTTGCCTGCGACATCGCGGTCAGTTCCGACGGCGGCCAGTTCGACGCGGAGCAGCCGTCGTTGACGGTGGCCCTGCGCGGCATATGTGCGGTGCAGGTGGACGTCACCGGTCCCTCCCGCGACCTGCACTCCGGCAGCTATGGCGGTGCCGTTTGCAACCCCATCCACGAGTTGGCTGCCTTGCTGGCGGAACTCCACCACAGGGACGGCTCCGTCGCGGTACCGGGATTCTACGAAAAGGTCCGCGAAGCCACGGCGGAGGAACGGGCGCAAACGGCCGCGGTGCCGTTCAGCGAAGAGGAGTTTCTGACCGAAACCGGAGTTCCCGCCGTCTTCGGCGCACCGGGCTACACCACGCGCGAGCGCATCTGGCACCGGCCCACACTGGAAATCAATGGGGTTTGGGGCGGTTACCGGGAGGCCGGCATCAAGACGGTCCTGCCCAGTCGGGCCGGAGCCAAAATCACCTGTCGCCTCGTGGCGGATCAGGATCCCGAGGAGATTCGGACGCTGCTAATCGACCATTTGACCACCTCCGCCCCGGAAGGGGTGACGGTGGAGGTCCAACGCCTGTCCATGGACGGCAAGCCGTACGAAATCCCGTCCGGCAACCGTTTCAACCGGATCGCCGCCGAAGTGCTCACCGAGGAATACGGCAAGGCCCCGGTTTACCTGCGCGCCGGCGGCAGTATTCCCATTACCGGATGCTTCCGGGATCATCTGGGTGTGCACACCGTCAACTTCGGATTTGGCCTGAAGGATGAACTGGCCCATTCGCCCAACGAATTTTTCCGCCTGTCCAGCTTCCGTCGCAGCCAGCGCCTCTACGCACGGTTGCTGCGGCGCATGGCAGTACAGTAGGTTTCGTCCTCGGCCCCGTCACGGCATCCGGTTCGAATAGACGGCTTGGCAGGTGGCGGTTCAGCGGAAGCGGCTTTCGCTGAACCACATGTCCGGGTTGGAACCCAGGTGGGACCGGACCGGTTCGGTAATCCGCGCGAGACGGGCTCGGGTTTGCTGCGAGAGGGATACGTCGAGCACCGGCAGGTTTCGAGTCAGCTCGGACGGATTGCGTGCACCCACCAGAATCGACGCAATGCCTGCCTGCTGCCGCACCCAGGCTAGTGACAGCAAGGCCATGGAAAGGCCTTCGTCGGATGCCACATCCCTGATTTTGTCGAGCACGGTGAAAATCAGGTCTTCGCACCCGGGGTCGTGGTGTTGGGCAAGAGGACGGGTGCAGGAATACAGGCGGGTGCGGGACAAGCCGTCCGGAACCTCGTCGGGGCTGGCGTAGCGGCCGGTCAGTAACCCCTGCATCAACGGACTGTAGCAAATCAGACCGGCGCCCTTCTGCCGACACAACGGAAGGATTTCGGTTTCCACCACGCGCCAGAGCAGACTGTAGGGCAGTTGATTGGACGGAATCGAGGCGAAGCAGGATATCTCGCTGAAATCCTGCACTCCGTAGTTGCAGACTGAAAAATGGCGGATCCAGCCCAGCGACTTGAGTTCCTGAAGCGCGGCAACCGTGTCGGTGGGCGGCACGTCATGGCCGGGCCAGTGAATCTGGTACAGATCGATGTAGTCGGTCCGCAGGTTGCGCAGGGACTCCCGGCAGACGGTCCGGATTCGATCCGGCCGGGTTTGCGAGCCGCCCAACTTGGTCGCCACCACTGCCTCATGTCGGCGGCCCCGGAGGGCTTCCCCCAACACGCGTTCCGATTCGCCGGCCTCGTAGGCCGGAGCCGTGTCGAAGAAGTTGATGCCGGCGTCCAGTGCGGCATGGACGGTGTTGATCGAGTCGCCCTTGTCCTGAGATCCCCACACTTCGCCTCCGGCAAACGGCCAGCAGCCGAGGGCGATTGAGGACACCGACAAATCCGTGCTGCCCAGTTGTACGTAGTCCATGGCGGGGCGGTCCTGTTTTGGGTGAAGGGCGTCGCCGATGCGGACTACCGGCACCCGGCCCGCCCGCTGCTGGCACTATGGAATCCTAGTGAACCGCGGCACTGTGCTGTTCCGCCGACAGCTAGGTATCCAAGGACAGGGTTTCCACCAACTTGACGTTCTTCAGCGATGAAATCGCCCTTTCGGCGATGGCCCTGATGCGGGTCGTGTTGTAGCTGATGGGCGACAGCGGATGCCGGAAGTCGGGGTCTCTGTTGAGCAGGTCGGCGACTTCGCCTGGTGCACGGGGTGCGAAGCCTTCGGTTCCCTCCAACAGACTCATGATCTTGGTTGCAAGCTCGGTGGGTTGTTCCCGCGACGAAGAGGCCCCCGAGGCCTTGAGCGAAGCCGCGTCCTTCCGAATCGACTCCACGTAGGAACCGGTGAATTGCCTGGATGGCAGCAGCGCCAGCATGTCCGGATCGTGGTTGAACATCGTGGCGATTTCGCGGGTCTTTCGGGGTTCCTCGCCGTCAAGGCCGTACAGCAGCCGCATCACCGTCCGGTCGGGTTCCGGCAGTTTGTCCACCTGTTCGTCAATGTTGCCGATGACTTCCTGTTTCAGGGCCTCGCCTTCGGGGGACTCCGTCCGATCGTCCGACAGGAGTTCGTGCTGATCCCTTTCCTCGTCGTCGACAAACGCGTCCAGGCTGGACGGGGACTGCCGTCCGTACGTCTGAAGTTCCTTGACGTTTTCCTCGACTCTTCTCAGGAGTTCCCGGTCTGTGGCCGAGGCCTGTTCCCCACCGCCCCGGAGCCTGGCCACAACATCCTCCATGCCGGACTCCGCCGCCAGCAACCGGAGGGCAACCTCGCTCACGGTGGGTTCCCGCCCCAGTTGATTCTGCAACTCCTCGGCCGCGACGCGGAAGTGGCGGATCTCGGCGCGCTTGTGTACGGGCAGGCGAATGGTTCGGTCCTGGTTGGCGATGGCCTGCTGGACAGCCTGCCGGATCCAGTAGACAGCATAGGTGGACAGGACTGTCGTGCGGTTCAGGTCGAACTTGGCAATGGCCTTGAGGAAGCCCAGATTGCCCTCCTGTTCCAAGTCGCTGAGCGTCATGGAGTTCAACGAGGACCGGTATTGTTGGCACACTCTGAGCACGAGACCCCGATTGCGCGTCAGAAGGGTTGATTCGGCTTCCGACTTCTTGGCGACAAGCAGTTCCTTGGCGGTCTTGTCGGGCGCGTCTGGATTGGCCTCCAGCCATGCCTGGGCCTCCATGCCTTCCTGGACGGCACACAGGAGTTGGGTTGTCTCCTCTCGGCTAAGCAGCCGGTCCTCGGCGTTTTCCTGAAGACTGACGATGTCTTCGATGTCCTCTGCAATGGCCTGGACTTCCAGGCCTTCTTCCGACTCCACATCCTCGGCGGCCGCGTCGGCGTCGGAGAGCGTGATGCCGCGGTGGTGCAACTCGTCCATCAGCCAGATGAACAAGTGGTCCTCAAGGTACAGATCCAGGCCCAGATCCGTGCACTGTTCCTCCAGCCACGCCAAACTGAGCGATGTCGCCGTCACACCGTCGAGCAGACGGACCAGCGGGGCGAAGCGTTCGGAAGTCACGGTCATGGCATTCGAAACGAACAGACGTTCGCGGACGGGCCGGGCTTGGTGCAAATCGGCAATACAGCCCCGGAACGGAACGGGGAGAGAGAGAATGTGGGTAAGGAGGGACTCGAACCCCCGACCTCACGGATGTGAACCGTGCGCTCTAACCAGCTGAGCTACTCACCCGGAATGCGCATTCTAGCAAACTTGCAACAGGCGTTCAGGGTTGCCGCGGCATAATATCGGTATGCGGATCCATTCCCCTACGCACTGCCCGATCTTGGCCCGTCTTCCTGTCAAGCCGCCCCGCGCCCGCGATCTGCCTGCCGGCCGCCATCCGCTGCGGATTCTGCTTGTCTGCCCCTTGCTGCTGGCGGTTTGCGGTGCCCTGGCCGGACTGGCGGTGCGACCGGTCGTTCCCGATGACCTGACGGTCACCGCCGATAGTTTCTTCCGCAACTTTGTGTTTGTCTGGCTTGCCGAGGCACTGGAGACTGCGATCTGGGTGTTCTTCAATCTGGCGACACCCGCATCCTAAAGGGGGCAGGGCCGGCTGCCACCGAAGAACGAACGGCTATTTTTCCATGGCCTTGAGCGCGTTGTAGACGGGCAGGGGCGTCCAGTCATTGTTGACAATGCCCCATTGGGCCCGTTCGGTCTTGTCCGCGATGACGCGGAAGTTCATGTTCCACAGGATGGCGGGGCCGGACCAACCCCATGCCTTCATCATCTGAAAGGCTTCGACTGTCCACCGCGCCTGCTCGTCGAAATCATTGTCGTTGGCGTAACCGTATGCCTCGTGGTAGGCGCCGCCGGCGGCCCAGCCGAACTCGGTCGGCCAGATGGGCAGGCCGACACCGTACTGCAGCGCGATGTCGCGGTAGCCTTCCATCGTGGAGCGGAAACTCCATGAGTGGTGGGGGTTGTCGCAGGCCCCATTGAAGGTATTGCCCGATTGGACGATCGCGGCGCACCCGTCCTGCCAACGCACATTGGCCGGCACGTTGTAGCCGCTGGGGTGGGCTCCGATGGCGTCCACATGCCTGGCCAGTCCATTGGCCAGCATCTGTTCCAGGTAGGTGAAGTCGTCGACCGCCAGGTTGGGTACGCTGCCGGCCGGCGTCAGCGCCCCGCTGATGACGTACATGGAGGGGCAGGCCGCACGGATCGTCTGCGATGACGGAATCAGCAAATTGACATAATCGGCTCCACTCAGAGGGAGATTGCCCCACTCGTAATGGAGATTCTGTTCATTCCAGACCTCGATGGCCTTCACTGCCGTGCCGCAATACCGGGTGGCAATGGCGGACATGAAGCTCGCCAGGTCCTGCGGGTCGACCGGGGGGCCGTCCACGGTTGCGTCGTAGTTGGCTTCCCGGGCCCAACCCGGCGTGGTGACCACGCTGAAGAGGAGGTCAACGTCGCTGTAGGTGGCGCGGCTCACGATCAAATCAAGATCCCGCCAGTTGTAACTGCCCTGTTCCGGTTCGGTGATGTTCCAGCGAATTTGCTGCTTCAACCAGTTGAACCCGAGGTCCCGCGTCGCCCACATGATGTGATCGACGTCCACACCGATCATGTGGGCCTGGGTGCCGTACCCGAACTCGATGGGCGGCGGGGCGTCCGGCATGGAGCCGCGCTCCAATGTGGACGGTTGGGGGATGTCAGCAGAGGCCTGGGGCAGTTCCCTGAAACCGGCCTGTGGTTCCAGTGCCCAGCGTGCGATCCAGGCCGCCGTGCCGTCGAGATCCACCCTGAGCCAATTGCCGCTGCTGTTTTGCGCGGTTACCCTGACCTGTGCCTGGCCCGGCAGCCGATGTACCAAATGGTAGAGATAATCCGGACCCTCGACTGCCTGGACGGCAAACCGCGTCGTGGTGAGTACGCTGAACGGGACGGGCGTCGGTGTCGGCTGGTCGGCCTGTTCAACCGGTTCCGGCTGTTCGGGGGCGGGTTGTTCGGAGGGTGTCGGCTCCTGTACCGGTGTCGCCGTAGGCAGCGCGGAGTCACGGTCGTCGCTGCCGCGTCCGCAAGCGGCCAGAAATACTGCCAGAAGCAGGGACATACACAGGACAACGGGGCGATTGGGCGAGGACGAGGTCTTCAAGGGAATCTCCGGGGAGCGACGATGAATTTGTTTCTTGAGCAGGATTGGGGGCAACTTCCAAGTATCACTTGGTCATCGCCTTGAGGCTGTTATAGACCGGCAACGGGCTCCAATCGGGGTTCACGATGCCCCATTGTTCCCGTTCGGTGCCCTGGGCAATGACACGGAAGTTCAGGTTCCACAGGATGGGTGCCGCCACCCATCCCCAATCCTTCATCATTTGATAGGCTTGGACCGTCCAGGCGGCTTGTTCCTGGTAGGAATTATCAAGGGCATATCCATAATTCTCATGACCGGGCGGGGAAGCAACCGCCCAGCCAAACTCCGTGGGCCAAATCGGGATGTTTGGATTCACGGCCGCCACCGCCGCCCGGTACTCTTCCATCGTGCTCCGGAAACTGAACGACCGGTGGGGGCTGTTTCTGTTGCATCCCGCGTCGAAGTTCGCCATCCCCGTGCCTGCGATAACCGAGCAGTAGTCCTGCACGGTGGCATGAGGTGGAACGTTGTAGCCGCTGGGATGCGCACCTACGGCATCGACGTAGTTGAGCATGCCCAGTTGAATCATCTGTTTCAGGTATTCAAGGTCGTCAACTGCCAAGACGAAGCCGTCCGACCTCCGGTTGTTGCCGGCCGGTGTCAGCGCTCCGCTGACCACCAGCATGGATGGGCAGGCGGCACGGATGGCGGCCGAAGCCTCCTTGAGCAATTGGACGTATTCCGCCGCATTGATTGGCTTGTTGCCCCATTCGTAGTGCAGGTTCTGTTCGTTCCAGACTTCAATGGCCCGGACGGACGATTCGCAGTAGCGGGTGGCTAGGCTTCCCACGAACCGGGCAAAGGTTGCGTTGTCCCTCGGCGGACCGACCGCGCTCGCGTCAAACCCGGGCTCGCGGGCCCAATCCGGAGCTGCGAGCACGCTCAAGAGGATCGAGACGCCTTGTTGTTGGTCCGCCTCTGCTCGGATCCAGTCCAGTTGTTCAAAGTTGATGTTTCCCGCCCGGGGTTCGAAGATTTTCCACTGGACCTGCTGCTTGATCCAGTTGAAGCCCAATTGCTTGGTGGAAAGTATGGCTTGGGAGATGCCCCCATCCAGCATGTGGGCTTGGACCCCGTAGCCCCAAAGTGCCGACGCAGCCGCGGACGGGCTTGCGGCAGGGGGTTGTACCGGATCCGGTGTAATCGAAATCACCGGCAGTCGGTTGAGGAGCTGGCCGCCCTGAATCCACTCTCTGTTGTCAAGGACCATGATCCATCCAACCAAATCGGACTGGAATTCGATTTGGAGCCAGGTGGTTTCCCGGTTGCGGCCAACGATGTCGTACGTTGCACCTTGTATGAGCCCGTCGTCCACGACATTGAAGTCACCGGGTAGCCGGTGTGCCCTAATGCTCGATCCCGGTCCCGGTACCAGGATTGGTTTGTCCAGTGTTTGCGCGGTCGGTTCCGTCAGACTTGCGACGGTCACGGTCCTGATGTCGGAGTCGGGAAACAACTGGTCGCCGATGGCAATAATGGCTTCCACCTGATAGGTACCGGTCTCCTGCAACGGGAAAGCCTTGCTGGTTTCCTCGATCGGAGCCCAAAGGTGGGCCTTGTCCTCGCCGGCGAGCGAGATGTTGAATTCAACCCGGTACTCGGCAGGGGTCGCCACCAATTCGGACGGGGCCGACTTGAACTCGGCCACGGCGTCCCAAACCGCCGGGTCGACATCCAGATTGTTCGAAACGTCCAAGACCATGTTCGAAATGTTGTGCCTGGCCAGGATGCCGAGCTTGGCGCGCAGGGCTGTTGCGTCGCCCACATACACTTTCCGAGAACCAATGGCACCACCCCTGGTGGTAAGCGTGTACTGATGCAGGATGGGGTCGTAGCGCGGCTCCTCCGCGAGAGTGCTTCGGTCCAACTGCATCATCAGGTTGTCGCCGACCGCATCAACCGCCAGCGAACCCTTCATCAGGCCAATGGCGGACGAAAACGGCATCATCGCCAGTTGTGTATTGGAAACCCCCACGGAGTCGGCGTGCAGCGCAATGGTCAGCTTGGACCTTGGAATACGGCCGGTCGCGTACATCAGGAGCGATTCAAAGGGATAGGAGCCGGGCCTGAAGTCCTCCGGATCCAGCGGCATCGGGACCACGACCTGGTCGGCGAATTCGGCCAGTCCGGCCCAATCGTAGCCCAGGGTGTCCCATTCGGCCTCTGAGACCTGCCGCGGGCGTTCCACCTGGACAATCAGCCTGCGAGTGGGATCGCCCGCCTTCAACTCGGCCGCCAGCCCGGCCACGAACGCCGTGAAGTTGGGGCCGGCCTCGGGCTGCAGGGAAAGACCTCCGTAGTTCAGGTACACCCCGTGGAAACCGAACTCCCTGACCGCATCAAGGATGGAGATGGACTGGTTCTGCAACTGGCCGCCACTGGACAGCATGTTGATGAGAAGGTCGGCCCGCACCGTGCCGTTGGCTTCCGTGTTGCCGATACCGAGCAGGACCGGTTTGGAGGAGGTGTCAACCGGTGCAATTTCGCCTTCCAGGCCGCCGTCTCCCCTCAGCGTGCTGAACGCCACCCCGACCCGATCGACCACTTCATGGGCGGTGCCAGGTGCCGGCAGCTGGTCGGCGTCCATCAACAGCGTCAGGTCCGGAATCAGGGAAATGTCGTCCTGCACCAGCAACAGGTTGTCGGGCATATGGTCCAACTGGGATTCGATTTGCAGTGCCGACCACACGATCGTCGATGGCACTGTCTGCCATCGGCCATCCTTCCATGTGACCAGCTTGAGCCGTTCAAACGCTGTGATCTCTTCCGGAATCGGCATCTGAATGGTGGCGGATTGGCCGGCACTACCCCGGAAATCAATCAGGAACAGACTGCTCTTGGCCTTGAGGCCGACCATGCCCAGCGCGTCGACTCCCGCCTGGAACCGGGCGGCATCACCTCGCATGTTTCCCAGATTGTCCATGGGGACACCGGTGAGGACCACACTGGCGTCGGCGGTCATGTCCTCCGGCAGGAAGATTAAGGCGATACCCCTGGTTTCATCGGTGGTGAGGCCTCCCTGCGCGCCAATGTGCGCCCGGTTGTCTCCAAGGTCGGGAAATCCCAATTCCAGGCCCAGACGAGCCGGAAGGTTGAGCGGCGGGAGGATCAGCACGGTCACTGCCAGCAGGACCAGCACGACGGTGGAGACCGCGCGAAGCGAACCGTCAAAGAATTCCTTGAACATGCAGGAGGGTCCGTGGGGTTGGGGGAGTCGCGGATGGAGGAAGCCGGCCTGGATGGCTACATGTCGAAACTGCCGGCCGGTCCCGGGGGCCTTGACGGGCCTCAGGGTTCTGAACAGGCAGCTCTGTCACGAGGGTGGAACTGTAGCCGGTGGCAGCCGATGGTCAGTCTGTGGCGGACGTTGAGCGGCGGGTCATTGGCCAATGCAGGACATTATATAGCCGCGATCCGGGCCGAGTCCGGTGCCGACCCTCAGTGCACGGTGCACGACGGATTGGGATTGCCTCGGCCGAACGGTCCCCCCGACATGTTTGCCTACGCAGTGTACCCAAGTTTCGCGGCGTTCAACCCTTGGGTCCGACCGGTCACCGCCAAGCAACTTGACTCCCCAGCTTGAGGTTGCATACACTCACCGCAAGCGCGGCGGCTGAATGCCTGCGTTACCCACAGTCTGCGCCAGATAGGAGATTCCAGATCCATGTACTCCGCCGAAAGTCGCATCATCAAGGCCCGACAGTACTTTGAGGAGCGTGATGAGCGAATTCGCGTGGAGTCGCTAAGGTGCACGTTTGAGGGGGAACACTCCAGTCATGTGATCGAATACGAAAATCACTTGTGGAAGTGCGACTGCGAAGAGTTCCTGAGAACGTTTGTCTGTGCCCATGTCATGGCTATCGAGAAGACCTTGGGAGCCGGTGTTTCTCCGGCCGTGAAACCGGAAGCTGTTTCCTGATCCCCGCGCGTGCCGGCGGGGTTCCGGAGCTGGTGAGCAGACGCGGGCTGTCTCCCGGGGAATTGAACTGCGTCAACGTCCGCGCCCCTGATTCAAAGCCGGTAACGGAACGGTCCGCCACCGGTTTGGCACTGAGCTGATGGCCCGCATCTCCATTGTCGGAACCGGTTACGTCGGGTTGGTGGCGGCAGCCTGTTTCGCAGACCTTGGCAACCGGGTGGTCTGTGTCGACATCGACGCAGACAAGATCGCCGCGCTGCAGAGTGGAAAGGTACCCATATGGGAGCCCGGTTTGCAGGAACTGGTCGCGCGCAACACTGCCGCCGAGCGTCTGTTCTTTACCACCGACTATCGAGATGGGCTAGCGGGATCACAGTTCATCTTTTTGTGCGTGGACACGCCGTCGTTTGGCGACGGACGTCCCGACATGCGGCGGGTGGAGGCGGCAGTCACCTCCATCGCGGCATCCGTAACCCACCCGGTGGTCCTGGTCAACAAGAGCACGGTTCCTGTTGGGACCGGCGAATGGGTCGAGGAGCGGCTGGCCTCGGGCCGGCTTGCCGGAAGTCCCGTGTCGGTGGCCAGCTGCCCGGAGTTTCTGCGCGAGGGCTCGGCAGTCCAGGACTTCATGCATCCGGATCGCATCGTGATTGGCTGCCCCTTGCCGGATGTGGCCCGCCGGGTGGCTGATCTCCACAAGCCGCTGGCGGCGCCGTTGGTGTTCACGGACTTGCGCACCGCCGAATTGATCAAGTTCGCCAGCAACGGCTATCTGGCCACGCGCATCAGCTTTGTCAACCACATTGCCCGGCTGTGCGAAGCCACCGGGGTGGATGTTCAGGATGTGGCGCGGGGCATGGCCCTGGACAGTCGCATCGGCGATGGATTCCTATCCCCGGGCCTTGGATTCGGTGGCAGTTGTTTTCCCAAGGACCTGCGGGCGCTCAGGTATCTGGGCCACAGCCATGGGATCGACACTGCCCTGCCGGACGCGGTCCTGTCCATCAACTGTGCGGCCCGTGCATGGGTGCCGGAACAGGTACGGGCGCTGTTGGGGGACGGCGTACACGGAGCCGCGGTGGGCCTGCTCGGCCTGGCCTTCAAGCCGGGCACCGACGACCTGCGCGAAGCACCGGCGATGGACATTGCCAGGGAATTGCAACACGCGGGCTGCACAGTCAGAGCATACGATCCGGCTGCACTGGACAAGGCCTCGGCACTCCTGCCGGACCTGGTACCAGCCCGCAACGCATGGGAACTGGCCGAGGAAGCCGATGTTCTCGTGATTTGCACCGAATGGAACGAGTTCCGGCACCTGGACATGAAGCGCATCGCATCGGTTATGCGACGCCGGATTCTGCTGGACGGACGCGGTATTTGCGATCCAGAGGCCATGCGGAAACTGGGCTTCGTCTTTCGCGGAATTGGCCGTGGCCAAGCCTGGGAGCGGGGGGCCGGACAGCGTGCTTAGGACCGGGGTTGACCTGCTCAGCCTGGAACGGTTTGCAAGGGTCCGCGACAGGTTTGGCGAGCGTTTCCTGAACAGAGTCTTCACACCCCTGGAACGGGAGCAGTGCGGTCACAGTGTACAATCGCTGGCTGGCTGTTTTGCCCTTAAGGAAGCCGTATCGAAAGTGCTTGGCACGGGACTGTGGCGGTCCGGAGTGGCGTGGCAGGACATCGAAATTCTGCGCGATCAGGTTACCGGTGAACCGGGCCTCCGCCTCAGCGACCATGCCCGGGCCGTGGCCGAAGCGCGCGGGGTGGACACATGGTCGATCAGTTTGTCCCATGACGGTCCCTGGGTGCTCGCCTTCGTCGTGGCCGTCCGGCAATGAGGGTGCCGCGCCCTGCCGAACCACAAACCCGCGAGGAAACCCCTTGACATGACCAAGTACATCTTTGTTACAGGCGGCGTCGTGTCCGGCATCGGCAAGGGAGTGGTTGCGGCCTCAATCGGAGTGCTGATGCGCAGCCGCGGCCTGAGCGTGGGCGCCCTGAAACTGGATCCCTATCTGAATGTCGATCCCGGAACCATGTCGCCCTACCAGCACGGCGAGGTGTTTGTCACCAGTGAAGGTGCGGAGACGGATCTCGATCTGGGCCACTATGAACGCTTCATTGGCGGTAGTTTGTCGTCCCTGAGCAATGTGACCAGTGGACAGATTTACGCTGATCTGATCAGCGACGAGCGGAGCGGTGCCAAGTATCTGGGCGGCACCATTCAGGTGGTACCGCATGTGACGGACCAGATCAAGGCGGCCATTCGCGATTCGTTCCGCGACGACGATCCGGACGTGGCGTTGATCGAGATCGGCGGCACTGTCGGCGACATTGAGGGACTGCCGTTCCTAGAGGCCATTCGCCAGATGTACAGCGAAATCGGTCCCTCGAACTCGCTGTTCGTGCATGTGACGCTGCTCCCGTACCTGCAGTCCTCCAAGGAACTCAAGACCAAGCCCACACAGCACAGCGTGAGGACGCTTCGCAGCAACGGCCAACCACCCGACGTTATCGTGTTGCGCAGCGATCTGCCGATACCGGCCGAACTCATGGACAAGGTGGCCTTGCACTGCGATGTGGCCCGCGGCGCGGTGATTCCCTTGGAAACGGCATCAACCCACTACAGTGTCCCGCTGGCGCTGGAGGAAGCAGGCTTGGGCCGGTGGATTGCCGATCACTTCCGGTTGCGTCAGTACCGCGCGCCCAGCGGTGAACTGGAACATCTACGGGCCTATGTGGATGCCAGCACGGGGGACAATCCACCGGTGGCGATCGGCATCGTTGGCAAGTACGTGTCCCTGGAGGATGCCTACATCAGCGTCAAGGAGGCACTGGATCATTCATGCGCGGACCTGGGCCGCCGGCTCGACCTCAGGTGGATCAACTCCGAACTGCTGGAGGCGGCGGATCCTGCGACGTATCTGGAGGGCTTGGACGGCATTGTGGTGCCGGGTGGCTTCGGCCCCCGGGGCATTGAGGGCAAGGTGGCCGCGGCCGCCTATGCCCGGCGCAACCAGGTCCCGTATCTGGGGCTGTGTCTTGGCATGCAGGTGATGTGTCTGGAACTGGCGCGCGATGCGCTCGACGCTCCTCAGGCCAACAGCACTGAATTCGATCCGCTCACTGCGCACCCCGTCATCGATCTCATGCCGGATCAGGTCTCCGTGGTCGATAAGGGCGGAACCATGCGGCGGGGCAGCTACCCGTGTCGCTTGGAAGAGGGGTCCATTGCCGCCGACGCCTATGCGCGTCTGGGGCTGGGGCCCAACATCACCGAACGCCACCGCCACCGCTACGAGTTCAACAACAAGTATCGGGAACCGCTCGAGGAGGCGGGACTGAGACTGTCGGGTCAGTCGCCGGACGGCCGACTGGTTGAGATTGCGGAACTGGAAGGCCATTCCTTCATGGTTGGCTGCCAGTTCCATCCGGAATTCCAGAGCCGACCGACGGAACCGCATCCGTTGTTCCGCCGGTTTGTCGAGGCGGCGGTGGAATTTCCGGACGCCTCCCTGCGGGATGAGGTGGCCCAATTGCTCGACGTTGGTGGTGATGCCGACGACTAGTGTTCCGTTGTTTCGCGCAGGGGGCCGTTGTCCGCGCAGCAGGCGCCTGCGCCCAGACCAGGGTGGTGGACAAGTATGGCCGGACATTCCAAGTGGGCGAACATCAAGCGCCGCAAGGGTGCCGTGGACGCCGCGCGCGGCAAAATCTTCACGCGCCTGACGCGCGAAATCCAGGTGGCGGCACGCGCGGGGGACGATCCCGATGCCAACTTCACACTGCGCCTGGCGGTGGAACGGGCGCGGGCGGAGAACATGCCGAGGGACACGATCGACCGTGCCATCCGCCGCGGCGCCGGCAAGGACAAGGACGCCGCCCAGTACGAGGAAGTAACCTACGAGGGCTATGCCCCCCACGGCGTGGCGTTGCTGATCGAGTGTTTGAGCGACAACCGCAATCGGACCATCGCTGAGGTGCGACGGGTCTTCAACCGGGCCAATTCGGCCTTGGCCGAGCCCAACGCCGTGGCCTGGCAGTTTACGCGTCGCGGCCTCATATTGGTTGAAGCGGAAGTAGGGGAGGCCGAACTCGACGGCGAGGACGTGTTCATGGAGGCCTTGGAGGCCGGTGCCGAGGACATCGAGGAGGACGACGGCACGTTTGAGATTTACACGGAGGGCACCGCTTTGGCACAGACCGCGGACAACCTGCGTCAAGCCGGTCTTCCGGTTCGGTCCGTCGAGCTGATCATGCACCCCAACCAGACCATCGACTTGGCTCCGGGTGATGCCATGACGGTTCTGCGGATGGTGGAAGCACTGGAGGATCTGGACGACGTCAAGCAGGTGTTCCACAACCTGGCGCTCAACCCGGAAGTCCTCGCGGAGATGGTCGGCTAGGACCGTTGCATGTCCCTGGTTCTTGGCATTGACCCCGGCATCGCCCGGTTGGGTTACGGCCTGGTGCGGGAGAGGCCGGACCGTTCGCTCGGATTCGTGGACTGCGGAGTGATCACGACGCCGGCGGACTGGGAACTGGAGGACCGGCTGCAGGAGGTCAACTCGGACATCGGTGCCCTGCTGGACGAACACCGTCCCGAGGCCGTGGCCATGGAGCAACTCACTTTCGGCAGCAACAGTCCGACGGCCTTCGCGGTTGGCTGCGTTTGCGGTGTGGTCATGTCCAACGCGGCTGGTCGCGGGATAAAGGTGTCGCTGTATGCGCCGGCTCAGGTTAAGCAGCAGCTGACCGGAACGGGCCGGGCCGACAAGCAACAGATGCAACAGATGGTCCGGTTGACCCTGAGCCTCGACGCGATTCCCCGCCCGGATGACGCGGCGGACGGATTGGCGGTGGCTCTCTGCCACCTGTACCGGCAGAAGTTCCGGACGGTGGTATTCCAGCAGACAGGGGATTCGGCTTGATGATCAGGCGGTGTGCGGGAACGGTGGTCGGAGCCGAAGACAACAGTGTGCTCATTGCCCTGGCCTCGCTTCCGGATTTGGTACTGGAGATCAACGTGCCCCAGCTCCACCTGTCCGGCCTGGCGGCCGGCAGCGAGGTGGAACTGCACACCTACCTCCATGTGCGGGCCGAGGAGCTAAGCCTGTACGGTTTCCTGACTGAAGGGGAACTGAGGGTGTTTCAGAGATTGATCAGGGTCAGCGGGGTAGGGCCGCGCGCAGCCTGTAGCCTGTTGGGCTCGCTTGGCCCCGCGGAGTTGGTCCAGGCGATCGTGTCGGATCGCCCCCAAATGATTGCTCAGGCTCCCGGAATCGGCAGGCGCACGGCTCAGAAGATCATTCTGGAACTGAAGGACCGCGTGGAGGACCTGGTGGTTGCCGCGGAGATGCCGGTCCCCGCTGCGGCGCCTGATCGGGAACTGATTCAACTCCTCGTGGACATGGGATTTCCCGTCGCGCAGGCCAGCCAGGCCGTGGCACAGGTTCCGGAAGATGCCGAGGCGATCGAGGAGCGCCTGAAGGCGGCATTGCAACTGCTTGGCTAGAGAATCTGTAGCCCCGTCATTTTGACAGTGCGCGGCACCCGGACATACGATTTTCGGCGATGGTGTGACAGTAGCGGCGGAACAACATGGCGGACGTGACCAGCCTGCGCAAGGGCAATATCTTCGTGGAGGGCGATGTCCTCTGGCGCGTGATGGAGTTCCATCACATCAAGATGGCTCGGGGTGGCGCCACCATCCGGCTAAAGGTTCGCAATGTGCGGACCGGTTCCCTGGTTGAAAAGACCTTCAACAATGGCGCCAGGGTTGAGGACGTGAGGTTGGAAGGCCGCACCATGGAGTACCTCTATCCCGAAGGTGACCAGTACGTGTTCATGGACACCAATACCTATGACCAAGTGTCCCTGACGCAGGAGATCCTGGGTGAGGCCTTGAACTACCTGTCCGACAACCAGACCCTGGAAGTCGAATTCTACGGCGAGGAGGCTTTGAGTGTGACCCTCCCGACGACCGTGGACTTGCAGGTTGCATGGGCCGAAATGGCAGTCGCAGGCGACACCGCCAACAACCCGACCAAGGCCGTGGAACTGGAGTCGGGACTGAAGCTCCAGGTTCCCATGTTCGTCAAGGAAGGCGACACCATTCGGGTGGATACCCGCGACGGACGGTACGTGACCCGGGTATAATCGCTGGACAGGCGATCATTTCGCCGCTGTAGCTCAGTTGGTAGAGCGACGCTCTCGTAAAGCGTAGGTCATCGGTTCGAGCCCGATCAGCGGCTTTTTCGTCCTGGCAGCCACAACAGGTTGTTCGTTAATCCAGGGAAGTGGTCCATGGCCCGCATGGTGCATTGCGTCAAGCTCAACCGCGAGTTGGAGGGGTTGGACAAACCGCCCTACAAGTCGGAGATCGGCACGCGCATCTACAATGAGATCTCAAAGGATGCCTGGCAAATGTGGATGACCCAGTCGGTGATCCTGATCAACCACTACGGGCTGAGCCTTGGCGACCCCAAGGCACATGACTTTCTGATGTTGCAGATGGAGGACTTCTTCTTCGGTCCGGATGCTCCGATGCCGGAAGGTTGGACCCCCGAGGGCGTGCCCGGTTCGGGCATTCCGCAGCAGACCAAGGGATCGCCTTTCTAGTCGAAGTCGGTCTGCCGGGTTCCCCCAGCCGGGAACTGGGCCGGCAAGAGGCGGCCGCGCCGCGTTCCAATTCACGCGGCGGCCGGACAGCAGACACTGTTCGCAATCCCTATACGCGAAGTCGTCGGCGCCCAATTCGTCCGGACCGCCGAACCCGCGGCTTAGCCTGCCGCCAGTGGGATTTCCGGTTCGATGCGAATGTCCAGACATGCATGGGCGTCGCGCAGGGCCTGCTCCACGGATTCGGGGTCCGGGCCGTTGGCGAAGATGAAGCCCAGATAGCTGTTTCCTTCCGGCAGAGCCCGCAGGCTGGTACCGGGCAAGGTCGTGATTTCCACGTCGTTCACCAAGTCGACGGCTTCGGCATTGCCAACCCCGTCCACCGCGCACAGAATGCCGGATTCGGGGATGGGGATCATCATGACTCCCTGGGCGGTGTCGCGATTCCGGTGCAGTGACAGCGGCAGGCCGCAGGACTGTTGCAATATCAACGCCTCAAGCGACACATCCGCATCAAAGCGCAGCGTGCGCGAGCAGAGTCCGCCGATGGATCTGCCGGCCAGTTCCAGCATCCACACCCCCCCATCATTGATCCGCATTTCGGCGTGGATCGGACCGAATCCCAACCCCAATGCCGCAGCGGCCCGTTGGGTGGACCGGCGCACTACCTCCTGTGCGTCGGCAACCAGTCGCGACGGTGTTACATAAATGGTTTCCTCGAAGAAAGGGCCCTCCAAGGGATCGGGTTTGTCGAAGATGGCCAGAACTGTCAGAGCGGATCCCTGGGCCAGTGCCTCTACAGCCACTTCAACACCCGGAATGTAGCTCTCCATCAAGAAGTCGGGTCTGAGTTGGCCGGGCTCACCGCCGATGATGGCAGTGAGCCGAGCTACAGCCTTCGGCAACTCCTCCGGGCTGTCAATGCGCATCACCCCTTGGGAACCGTTGGCTCCGAGTGGTTTGACAATCAGCGGAAATCCCACTTCGGCGGCCGCATCCAGCGGATCCATGTCCGCTGTCACAAGCCGGAACCGTGGACAGTTCAGGCCACCCTCGGCGAGCACCTGCCGCATGCGGTGCTTGTCGCTGGCTGCCAGCGCCGCCTCGGGGGAGTTGTGTGGCAGGCCCAGTTCCAAGGATGCCGCCGCAGCCAACAGGGAACCGCTGTCGTCCACTGCGAGGATGGCGTTCAAGGGGAGAGTTCGGTGTAGACCTCCGATGAAATCCACACAGGTTTCGATCTCGGCGAATGGAAACCCATGGCCGTGTCTGCCGTCGCCCGCCAGTTCCCACGGCATGTCGACGGCTGTCGATGCGCGAACTCCCAACTGTGCGGCGGCGTCCAGGAACGGTCGGAGTCGGTAGGAGCCCGGTGTCCCCAACAACAGGACGTGGCCGGCCTCAACCCGGCCTGATGCGGGGACCGGCAGGTCCATCACGACGGCGCCTTTCGACAGTTTATGGACCGGTGTCGGTTGGTGGGCAACGGGTCAGGCGGCGCTGACAGCTGTGAGCTTGTGGGCAAACTGCTTGCGGAACTTGGCAACCTTGGGTTCGACCACCGCCCTGCAATATCCCTGGTAGGGATGGTTCGCGTAGTAGTCCTGATGGTAGTCCTCCGCCTTGTAGTAGTCGCCCAGCGGCACGAGTTCGGTTACCAACGGTCTCGACCAAATTCCTTCGGCGGCAATCCTGTCCATGGTTGCCTGGGCCGCGTGCCGTTGCGCTTCCGAGTGATGGAAAATCGCCGAGCGGTATTGCGTGCCCACGTCGGCGCCCTGCCGGTTCAGCGAAGTTGGATCGTGGATTGTGAAGAAGACCGCCAGGATCTCGTCCACGGACGTCACGGCGGTGTCGAACGTTACCTGGACGACCTCGGCGTGACCCGTACGCCCGGTGCACACCTGCTCGTAGGAGGGATTTGGCACGGAGCCCCCGGTGTATCCCGACTCGACGTGTTCCACCCCTTCCATGAGCAGGTACACAGCCTCCAGACACCAGAAGCAGCCGCCGCCCAACGTGATTGTCTCCTTCGCCATGTCTGTCTATGCTCCTTGGGTTGGTTCCGCCTTGTGGACGTGGATTGAGACGGTCCCGTCGGTCAGTTCCGCTTGCGGGACTTCACCATTTGCGACGGGCTCAGTATCGGTCAACTGCAAATCGATGCAAAGGGTTTCTGCCCTCAGCCATGCTCCATGTTCATCGATGATCCGGGCCAGTTGCGGGTCGGCCGAACTCAGAACAAGGTGGATCCTGTCGGAAATGGCGAGGCCCAAGTCCTTGCGTGTCTGCTGAATGCGTCGTACAAGCTCCCGGGCCAATCCTTCCCGTTCCAGTTCCGGGGTCAGGTCCGTGGCGACCGCTACCAACCGACCAGGACTGTCCGCCACGCTGAAACCGGCCTTGGGAGTCTTGCGTACCTCAACATCTTCGGCTGTGATCTCGAATGTATCGGAGTCGATGTTCAGGGTTAGCCCCCGGCCCCCGGCAAAGGCGCGTGCCAGTTCCTCCTGATTCATGGCGGCCATCGCGTTGCGAATGCGCGGGTAACCCGCTCCGTACCTTTGGCCCAACTGGCGGGGAAGCGGAAATACGACCGTTTCCTGCAGGTTGTCTGTGGAGTCCAGATTGATCTTCTTGACGTTCAGTTCGCCGCACAGAAGCCGACTGAACCTGGACACAGCCTCGCGCTCCTCGGCTGACGCCAGTTGCACCACTGCCTGTGCCAGTGGCGTCCTAACCTTGAGGCCGGCACCTTGTCGGGCCGCCAATCCGAGGCTGGCCACGTCCTGCACCACAGTCATCGCGGCGGCCAGGGCGCGGTCCTCCAGGTTGGCATCCACTTCCGGCCAACGACAGAGATGGACCGAGACCGGCGCATTCTCCTCAGCACCCACAACGAGGTTTTGGTGGATGGCTTCGGCCACGAATGGCGTCGCGGGTGCAACCAGCCGGGACAGGGTTGTCAGGGTCGTGTGGAGCGTCTGCAAAGCAGCAGGGTCGCCGTCCCAGAACCGGCGCCGGTTCAGTCTCACGTACCAGTTGGACATGCGCTCGACAAAGCGCACCACAGGCCGTGTGCATCCAAGCACATCGTAGGTTTCATAGCTATCGGTCACGCGCCGGACCAGGCTCTGTAACTCGGCCAACAGCCAACGATCCAGGGGGTGGCTGCTGGGTTCAGGAGCGGTTTCGGGCGCCCACTTGGCCAAGTTCGCATAGGTTACGTGGAAGCTGTAGCTGTTCCACAGGCGGTTGAGGAACTTGCGGACGGTTTCGGCCACCAGATCCAAGCTGAAGCGCCGGCTGTTGCCGGGCGGCGCCGAACTGTACAGGGTCCAGCGCGTGGCATCCGCGCCGTACCGATTCATCACGTCCCATGGATTTACGACGTTGCCGAGGGACTTGCTCATCTTTCGGCCCTCAGCGTCCAGGATATGGCCCAGGCAGATGACATTGCGATAGGCCGGTTGGTCGAACAGCAGGGAACTAATCGCATGCAGGGTGTAGAACCAGCCGCGGGTTTGGTCGATTGCCTCGCAGATGAAGTCCGCCTGTCGGTGGGCTTTCCACTGTTCCCGATTGGCAAATGGATGGTGCCACTGGGCAACTGGCATGGCGCCGCTGTCAAACCAGCAGTCGGCCACTTCGGTCACTCGGCGCATGGTGCCGCCGTCCGGAGCGGGCCAGGTGATTTCGTCCACAAAGGGCCGGTGCAGGTCTAGAGCGGTCAGGTCCTGGCCGCTCAACTCCGCCAACTCGGCTACGCTCCCAATGCACACGGCGTGCGTGCTCCCAGGTGCATCGCTGCGCCAGATGGGCAGTGGCGTGCCCCAATAGCGATCCCGTCCAAGGGCCCAATCCACATTGTTCTCCAGCCACCGTCCGAAGCGCCCGTTCTTGATGTGGTCGGGATACCAGTTGACCTCCCGATTGAGTTCCACCAGGCGCTCCCGCAAGGCACTGGTGCGGATGTACCAGGTTTCTTTCGCATAGTAAAGCAACGGTGCATCGCAACGCCAGCAGAATGGATAGGTGTGCCGGTAGGTCTCGGCCTTCAGCAACAAACCGCGCGCATCCAGATCCTTGATGATGCCCGGGTCCGCGTCTTTCACGAACTGTCCGGCCCAGGGCTTGACTTCGGCCCGGAAGGTTCCATCCGGCAGCACGGTCTGGATCACCGGCAGGCCCAGCTGCTGGCCCAGCGCCAGGTCGTCGGCGCCAAAGGCCGGTGCCACGTGCACGATGCCGGTGCCGTCGCCGGTCGTTACGAAGTCGGCTTCGGCCACGTAGGCGTGGTTCTCCGACACCGACAGGAAGGAATACAGCGGTTCATACCTCCGTCCCACCAGATCCGATCCCTTGCACCGCTCCGTTTCTTCAATCCCGACCGGCAGGACTGCTGCCAGTCTTTCGGCCGCCAGCCAGTAGCGCTCACCCGATGCTGTGCATACCTGTACGTAGTCAAGGTCGGGTCCCACCGCCAGCGCCGCGTTGCCTGGCAGGGTCCACGGCGTGGTGGTCCAGGCCAGGAAGTACGTTGCCTCTTCACCCACCAGTTTGAACTTCACATAAACGGAGGGATCCTCCGTGTCATCCTTGTAGCCAAGGGACAGTTCGTGACTTGACAGCGGCGTGCCGCAGCGCGGGCAGTACGGCACGGACTTGAAGCCCTGGAAGAGCAGATCCCTGTCCCACAGTTGCCTGCAAATCCACCACAGGGACTCGATGTATTCGTTCTCGAACGTAACGTACGGATCGTTCATGTCGACCATAAAGGCCATGCGGTTGGTCATGGCCTCCCAGTCGCCAATGTATTCCGACACCGACTCCCGGCAGAGGCGGTTGAATTCGGCGATGCCAAAGTCTTCGATGGCCTTTTTCCCGCCTAGGCCGAGGGCCTTCTCCACTTCTATCTCGACCGGCAGCCCGTGGGTGTCCCAGCCGCCCTTGCGAAGTACGCGGCAGCCCTGCATGGTTCGGTAGCGGGGAAACATGTCCTTGAAGGCCCGGGCCAGTACATGGTGGATGCCTGGTGGGCCATTGGCTGTCGGCGGACCCTCGAAGAATGTGAAGTCCTCCCCGTCCGCGTGTTCCTCCTGGATGCGCTCGAGGAGGGATAGGTCGCGCCAGCGTTTCAGGATGCCTTCCTCCATGGCGGCATAGTCAATCCCGGCGGACACCGGCGCAAATACTGCCTTCACGTCCGATTTGCTCATGCTGCCTCCCCTGTCAAGGCCCAAAAAAACCGTCTCCCTGTCAGGAGACGGCAAGGCCGCGGTACCACTCCAGTTCCCGGGCCCACCCCGGACACCTCAAGTGCCCGTCCCCGGCCGGATGGCCGGATCAGGCTGTGCTGCTAACGGGCACAACTCCGGCGGAGCCTACTGCAGTCAGGCTGGTTCGGTCCGCGACTCGGAAGGGATGTTCGCATCGGCCGAGCGACACCGGTTCACACCACCCACCGGATTCTCTGAAGCGCCGGCCACGCGCACCTGTCTTCGTCGTGGTCAATGCCAAGTATGCGGCCGTCCTGCCAGCCTGTCAACAATAGCCGGATTGAGAGATCCTACTTGTCTGGGTGCACAATGCAGGTTCTCGGATCAGCGGACATCAGGCGCGGCAACATGAACAAGCTGAGGGTGCTCGTTTCGGTAGCGGACAAGGAAGGCATTGTTGAGTTTTGCCGGGCAGTGGAACCCAGGGTCGGGGAATACATTGCCAGCGGCGGCACCGGGGCCGTGCTGCGCGATGCCGGGTTGCCGGTTACATCCATCGAGGACCTGGGTGCCCACGCCGAGATGCTGGACGGGCGCGTGAAGACGCTGCAGCCGCAGATCCACGGTGGGATTCTCGCTCGGCGGGATGCGGCACACCTGGCGGAACTGGAAGCCAACAACATTCGCGCCATTGATGTGGTGGTAGTCAACCTATATCCCTTTGAGAAGACCGTGGCGCGGGGCAAGGTCACCCCCGAGGAGGCGATCGAGCAGATCGACATCGGAGGTGTGGCGCTGCTCAGGGCGGCCGCCAAGAATCATGAACATGTCACGGTGGTCTCCGATCCGGCCGACTATCCGCGGGTTGCCGCCGGCATCCTGGAAGGCGGAGTCGACGCTTCCCTGCGTCGGTCCCTGGCCGTAGGCGCGTTTCGCCGCACCACGGCCTACGATCGGGTTATCGCAGGCTGGTTGGCCGGGGACAGTCCCGTGTTGTCCCCGGGACTGCCGCAAACCATGGACCTTCATCTGGAATTGCTTCAGGAGTGTCGATACGGAGAAAACCCGCATCAGGCTGGCGGATACTATGGCAGTCCGGGAATGGACCTGCCGTTCGTCCAGCTGCACGGCAAGGCCATGAGCTTCAACAACTGGCAGGACCTGGACGCGGCATGGCAGTCTGCAAGTTCGTTCAGCGGACCGGCGATTTCGATTGTCAAGCACGGCAATCCATGCGGGTTGGCGACAGCGCCGTCCCTCCGTGACGCATGGGAACAGGCACTGGCCTCGGATCCGGTCAGCGCCTTCGGGGGCATCGTGGCGTCCAACCGCACAATGGACCCGGAGACCGCGGAGCGAATTAGCTCCCTGTTCGTCGAAGTGGTGGTGGCGTCGGACTGGGACCCGAATGCGTTGGAGCAGCTGCAGCGCAAGCGCAATGTTCGGCTCCTACAGGCCCGGCCGGGATTGACGTCGGACTGGCAGGTTGCCACGGCTGTCGGTGGGTACCTGGTTCAGAAGGGCGACTACAGCCTGGACGATTTAAGTCCTGCCCATTGGGACTGCGCAACAGTCCGCCAGCCCACTGTCGGCCAGTTGGCGTCGCTCGGGTTTGCCTGGCAGGCCGCGCGGTTTGTCAAGAGCAATGCGATTGTGTTGGCGGCCGGCACCGCCACCGTGGGCATCGGTGCGGGTCAGATGAGTCGACTCGATTCGGTTTGGCTGGCCTGCCGCAAGGCGGGAGACCGATCACACGGCAGCGTGTTGGCTTCGGACGCCTTTTTTCCATTTCCTGACGGCCTCGAGGCTGCGGCTGCAGCCGGTGTCACAGCGGTTGTGCAGCCGGGAGGTTCGCTCAGGGACAACCAAGTGGTGAAAGCCGCCGATGATCTGGGCTTGGTCATGATGATGACCGGCCGGAGGCACTTCCTTCACTGATTCGGTTCGAACCGGGTACGGGCGGTCTTTAGCTCCACGAAGGTGGTTTGGCCTTCCGTTACCATCACGGGCGCCGACACCCGTTCACCTCGGATGGTGGCGAAGACCGTGTACGCGCCTACCCGGACGGCTCCAAAAGCTGCGGTTTCACCCCACCAGGGATCGTGTTGGATCCCCGGCTCCAGCCGGTAATTCATGGTCTGGTAGCGCGCCGAGCCATCGTTTGCGACTAGATTGATGCGGGCCGCCTCCCAGATCCGATTGGTAGCCGACACCAGGCGCACCGCTACGGTTCCGGTTTCGGCGGGAGGCGCGATCCACAACAACGGATTGACCGTGCTGGCGTACTCGTTGTCGCCAATCCGCACCTCGAGGTGAAGATGCGGTCCGTTCGCAACCCCGGTTTGACCCAATGTGCCCACGATTGTGTCGGGAGCCACATGGTAGCCGGCCCTCACAAGCACCTTGTGAAGGTGGCCGTATAAGACATACACATCCTGGGGCCCTGTTTCGGTGATCAGCGGTTTCGCGAGCCGCACAATCACCACGTTTCCATAGAACGGACCGTAGAACGGGTAGGCCAGGCCCGCGTGTTCGTCCCACCCGGCGAAGACCACTTCACCAACAGTGCCGGCGCGGATTCGGTCTCCTGTTGAGCCTCCCAGATCGATGCCATGGTGGTGGATGTAGTCTCCACCCAAATCCATGCCATAGGGAAAGGTGCGGGCATACGCGAACCTTTGGCTGGACGGAATTAGCCTGTTGTCAATGGGGAAGTGGTCACCCTCTTGAGGAGTCAGGTTGGGCCACGGCTCACTCTCATGGGGATAGACAATCGGAGTCGGGGTGGGTGTCTGTGTGGGTGTAGGCGTCGGGGTGGGCGTGGGTGTCCGTGTAGGCGTCGGGGTGAGCGTGCTTGTGGGCGTAAGCGTGGGCGTAGGCGTGGGCGTGGGGGTAAGGGTTGGAGTCGCTGTTGGCGTCGGCGTCTCGGTTGGTGCAAACAGTGGATTGATCTGTGGTTCGGTTTGGGCAAAGAGCGGCAAGGGTGCGACTGCCGGCGTGGCCCTGGCAGTGGTGCGATCTACCCCGGTCACCTGGATGTTCTCCGCTGCGGAGGCATCCACCTGAGAGCGCCCGACCGAAGTCAGGAACAGATACACGATCAGGGCCAGGGCACAAGCTCCGCTGGTGCCCAGCGTGATATAAAACCCTGGAACCGATCCCTGTACCAGCAACGCGCGGACGGGTGCCAGAAGCAAATGCAGTCTGGACATGCAGAACTGGCGAGGCGTCCTTGACCTGAACCGATTCCGCGCCTGCTGCCTCGGTCAGGACGAGACGGTTTAGTAGGACAGTGGAAACCGGAGTAGGGTCGAAATGGCTGAGTTCAGTGGCGGGTGCTGTTTCGATGTGTTCACCCTGTTCCCGCCCTTGCTGAACAGTTTTCTTGGCGAAAGTATACTCAAGAAGGCGATTGACCGCGGACTGGTCGCGATCAACCTCCACAACATCCGGGACTACGCCGTGGATCGGCACCGAACCTGCGACGCAACCCCATACGGCGGTGGCGGCGGGATGGTGCTCAAACCCGAACCCGTGTACGCGGCGGTGGAGCATGTGCTTGGAGGTGACGCCGGTGCGGCTGGCGAGGATGTTCCCGTGGTCCTGCTGTCCCCTCAGGGAAGGCTGCTCACGCAGGAGGTTGTCGAGGAATTGAGCTCCCATCGGCGATTGGCGCTGATTTGTGGACGCTACGAGGGGTTCGACGAACGCATCCGCACCGGCCTTGCCACGGACGAAATCAGCATCGGCGACTACGTCCTGAACGGCGGCGAGGTTGCGGCGATGGTCGTCATCGAGGCGGTGAGTCGCCTGGTCCCCGGCGTGCTCGGGTTTGACGACAGCAACAGGAACGACAGCCATTCGGTCGGTATGCCGGGCCGGTTGGAGGGACCGCACTATACTCGTCCGGCGGTATTCAGAGGTCAATCGATTCCGCCTGTCCTGACCAGCGGCAACCATGCGGAGGTTGATCGCTGGCGGCATGAGCAAAGCCTGTTGCGAACGGCGGCACGGCGTCCGGATCTCCTGCGCAAGCATCCACCCGACGAGCAGGATGCAGTTTTCCTGGCCGGCCATGGCTACGACCTGCATGGCCTGGACATCAAGACCAGGGATTGTCCGGGTGCCTGAGCAAGCGTCTGGACGCGGGCAGAGAGGCGCGGGTTTGTGTCCGCCTCCGCCCGACTGTGCTAGGCTTTTCCTTCCGCGCCGTTGAGGAGCGCACCCGGATTCCACTCGATTGGCCAGTGCCATGAACCAGCATCTTATGGACTCGCTGCAACCTGCAGTGACCGAATCCACTCCCAGCGTGGAAGTTGGGGACACAGTTCGCGTCCACCAGCGCATTACGGAAGGCCGATCGGAACGGGTACAGGTGTTTGAGGGGACCGTAATCTCCCGCAGGGGTGGCATTGATGCCGGCGCGACCTACACGGTGCGCAGGATCGCGGCACACGGTGTGGCCGTGGAGAGAACCTATCCCCTGCACAGCACCAATGTCTTGAAGGTTGAAGTCCGGCGCAAGTCCAAAGTGCGGCAGGCCCAGCTTTACTATCTGCGGTCGCGCCAGGGCAAGTCGGCCCGCCTCAAGGAACGAATCATTTCGCGCAAGTAGATCCTCCAACATAGTTCGGTTCCTTCGTGCCGACGCTGGAGCGGGAACGCCTGTTCTGGTCCCAAGGCCTGCGGGTTGCCGGCGTGGACGAGGCCGGGCGGGGTGCCGTGGCCGGTCCGATTGTCGCTGCCGCGGTGGTCCTGAATCCTGCTTCCGCCCAATTGGATCTGTGGAAGCAGGTTGACGACAGCAAACGGTTGAAGCCGAACATTCGGTGCAAGCTCGCCGAAGCGATTGGACACCATGTCGTTGGATGGTCCGTCGCCACCGTCGCATCCCGTGCCATCGACAGGATTGGCATCGACCGCGCCAATCAACTTGCAATGGAGCGCGCCTTGCAAGACCTGGGTGCAGGGGCGTTCGATGTGGTGTTGTCCGACTGGATTCGGCGATGGCCCCTGAACCTGGATACTGCACCGGCGGCCGAACAGCACCGGGTTAAGAAAGGCGATGCACGGCATGTCTCGATTGCTGCCGCGTCCATCCTGGCCAAGGTTCATCGCGATGCGCAGATGGACCTGTTGCATGATCGTTTCCCGGCATTCGGGTTCGGCCGCAACCGGGGATACCTCACCGCGAAGCATGCGACGGCGTTGGCGGCGCAGGGTCCGTGCACCGAACATCGCATGTCGTTCAAGCCACTGGCGGACGAACAGCCGCTGCTGTCGTCGATAGAGGGATGACTCGGCGGCAGGCGGAACCCTCAGCGCCACAAGTGCTCGTGATTGCCGGACCCACCGGCATCGGGAAAACGGCCCTGACACGGCACCTCGGCGCGCTGCTTCCGATTGAAGTTGTCAACGCGGACAGCCGGCAGGTGTATCGGCGCATGGACATTGGCACGGCCATGCCCACACCGCAGGACAAAGCCGTGTGTCCCCATCACCTGTTTGCCGTCCGCGAGCCTGATCAGCCATTGACCTTGGCCGGGTTTCAGGCTCTGGCAGTTGCCTGCATCCACGACATCATGGAGCGGGGGAAGGTGCCGGTTCTGGCCGGCGGCACGCCGTTGTATTTGCGCTCCGTCACCGAGAACCTGCGAATCCCGGAAGTGGGGCCCATGCCGGCATTGCGCAGGGAGCTTGAAGCGAAGCTGATTGGGTTGGGACCGGCGCTGTTGTACGACCGCCTGCAGTCGCTGGATCCGGACACCGCCCGCGCTACCGATCCGTCCAACGGGCGAAGGATCATCAGGGCCTTGGAAATCTTCGTTGCCACCGGGCAGTCGAAGGTTTCGCTTGAAGGTCGCAGGCCGCCGCTGTGGCGGTTGCTGAAAATCGGACTGACCAGCCCCCGCTCGATTCTCCATGCCCGCATCGATGCCAGGGTCGATGCCATGATGGATGCGGGCCTCCTGACCGAAACCGATAATCTGTTGACAGAGGGTTACGACCCGGGTCTGCCGGCGTTGTCGGCGTTGGGCTACCGGCAACTCATCGAATTCAGGCAGGGTTGCGGATCGCTGGCCGAAGCCGTGGACGCCATCAAGGCCTCGACCCACAGGTATGTGCGTCATCAGTACACCTGGTTCCGCCGCATGGAGGGCATCAGGTGGTACGACACCTCCCAAGTCGGGCTGGACTGCATTGCCCGGGACATATACACCGACGTCGCGGTCGATCGGCCGCCGGAGACACTGGGCGCTGCCTGACCTCACCGCCCGGATTGTGCGATCCCGAACAAGGTTCCTGGTTTCTTCGTTGTTGTTTCTTCTTCTTGGCCGCGGACCGATCAGGAGCGCGGACTTGACCGAGGCTCTTTGCCTTCCGAAGCTTGCGGAATGCAGGAGGTTTCTCCTCCCGAGGCCGCCTTCGGCCTTAATCTCCGCCAGTACTGTGCCGGTGACAAATCGGATCCGCGATCCATGGGTCGGTTGCGCCCGGGTTCCCTGATTTCGCACGGAGGTGTCACAGCAATTCCCGGACAACATTCGGTGGGCGCACAGGAACTGTAAGACGCAATATCGGGAACAGGCATGTTGTGGCAGGTGCGTTCGAGGACCCATCGGTGCTCGTCCGACATGCCGCGTACAGGTCAACCTGATCCCGACGGTGGCTGTGTGTCAATCGGCGCCGCAACGCGGTGCAAGGTGTCCCGGCCTCCTGCTCGGCTTGTGATTTTGGATCGGCCCGGTTGTTCCGAATGGTGCCCTTCGTCCGCGAACCCCCGATGTTTGCGCTGTGGTCCCTGTTTTATACTGGCCGCAGTCGGCCCTCGGGTCCGGTTGCCGCAATCGGGTGGTGGCAAACCGCCGGCCGTGGCTGCGTCCTTCACGTTGGAGTTGATTACTGATTACCGTTTGACCGCTTGATTTCTTCGGAGGCAGGCGTGCCCAATGGCACGGCGGCGGCCTGAACATGACCGGCGCCATGGCAACAGCAGTCGCAACGGGTTCGGACAACGAGCCGCGCGCGACGGAATCCGTTTACGAGTTTAGGGTTTCCGAACCCGGAGGATCGCCGGGCCTGAAGTCGATCCCGATTGTCTACCGCAGCGAACGGTTGTTCACCCCCGCGATGCGGCAGTGGTTCAGGGCTGCGCATCCGATTCCCTTGTCCGCCTACTCCGACTTGGATGAGTTCGAGGTGAAGTTCGACCGGGATGTCCTGGACGCATTCAACCGGTTCATGCTGAACCTCATGGACACCATGCCGCCGCCGCGGCGCGGCCGCGTGGTCAAGGCATTCGTGTTGGCGCACATCCTTCACGATGGCGTGAGGCGCAAGACCGGTGAACCATACATCCTTCATCCGCTGGCCGTTGCCGACCGCCTCCGCACCTTGGACATGGATGCCGACTGCCTGAGTGCGGCCCTGTTGCACGATGTGGTGGAGGATGCCGGATTCCCCCTGGAAGAGATCAAGCGGTCCTTTTCTCCCGCCGTTGCCGAAATGGTCAATGGGGTCACGAAGCTGCAGCGCATAAACGTCTTGTCGAGCACAATGCAGGACCAGGATCGTGAACCGTCGCAGCGCAAGGCCGAATCGCTGCGCAAGATGTTCGTGGCAATGGTCGATGACATCAGGGTGGTCATCATCAAGCTGGCGGACCGTATTCACAACATGCAGACCCTGGATGGTCAGACACCGTTGAAGAGGAAGACCATCGCCTCGGAAACGCTTGAAATCTATGCCCCCCTGGCCAATCGACTCGGCATCGGCCAGTTCAAGTGGGAGCTGGAAGACCTGAGTTTCCGCCATTTGGATCGGGAAGCGTACGACGAGATTTCGCAGGCCATGGCGCAAACGCGGGTAGTCAGGGAACGCTGGGCGAACTCGACCCGGGACCTGATTCAGGGAGAGTTGGACAACGTCGGCATCAAGGCCGAAGTGACGGGGCGTCCCAAACACATTTACAGCATCTTTAAGAAGATGGAGCGCAAGGGAATCCCGTTTAGTGAGGTCTATGACATCCAGGGGTTCCGCGTCGTCACCTCCAAGGTGTCCGACTGTTATGCCGCGCTGGGCCTCATTCACGGCCTGTGGCGTCCCATCCCCGGCGAGTTTGACGACTACATCGCCAACCCCAAGGAGAACATGTACCAGTCGCTGCACACGGCGGTCATCGGCCCCGGTGGGAACTCAATGGAGGTTCAGATTCGGACCCGGGAAATGCATACGGTGGCCGAATTGGGCGTGGCATCCCATTGGCAGTACAAGGAACAGATTCGGGCCGGCGGTCCCCCCAACAAGGAACTCACGCACAAGGTGGCCCTCCTGCGCGCGCTCATGGAGTGGAATCAGGACGAGGCGGACGCCGAGGAGTACGTCAACCGCATCCAGTCCGACATCTTCAAGGACCGGGTGTACGTGTTTACCCCCGTGGGCGAGGTCATCGACCTTCCCGCCGGATCCACCCCGATCGACTTCGCCTACCACATCCATACGGAACTCGGGGAGCGGTGCCGCGGCGCCAAGGTCAACGGGATGATCGTGCAGCTCAATTACCAGCTGCAGAACGGGGATCAGGTCATTATCATCTCCGCCAAGCGGGGCGGTCCCAGCCGCGACTGGCTCAATGCAGAGGCAGGTTACGTCCGGTCACAACGGGCCCGTCAGAAGATCATGTCGTACTTCCGCAAGCAGGCACGGGAGTCGTCGATTTCATACGGTCGGCTCGTGGTGGACCGCGAGTTGAAGCGCTACTCGGTCAAGTATGGCTTCGATGAAATCGCAGGGATGTTCAACTACGACAACGTGGACGACTTCCTGGCTGCCGTCGGCTATGCCGACATCACGGTTCCCAGTTTGGTCAAGAAGATTCTTGACCGGGAGCGACAGGAGAAGGAAGAGGAGGAACTGAACAGCCTGATTGCCTCGGAAAGACGCAGGGCGTCCGGCAATCAGAACATTACCGGCGTGATGATCCAGGGCGAGGGCGGCCTGTTGGCGCAGCCGGCCGGTTGCTGCAAGCCGCTGCCCGGCGATGACGTGCTTGGGTACATTACCAAGGGCAAGGGCATTACGGTGCACAAGGCGGAGTGCTCCAATCTGGCGGCGCGCCGCGAAGTGCCGGGCGAGGCGGCTCGCATCGTGCCGATTCAATGGAACGAGGAGCGGAGCGACAGCTTCTACAACGTGCGGATTGAAGTGAAGGCCTATGACCGTGCCGGACTCCTGCGCGACGTGACCGGCGTGGTCGCGGACGCCAAGATCAACATGTTGCATGCCGACGCCACCGTGGACTCCCGGGACAGCATCGCAACCATTCACGTGGAGATGGAGATCCGCGACATTCCACAGTTGTCGCGCGTGGTTTCCCAGATTGAGCGGTTGCCCAACGTCCGACAGGTGTTTCGCAAGGTGGGCTGAGCCGGGGTCCGGTGTTTCGGGTTCAGGGGCCGGTCGGACCGGACGGCGTTGAGCAGCCTCCTGGTTGGGCCGGTCAAGCCTGTCGCTGCTACACATCCACCGCCCTGACCATGCCGAACGAACCGGGCCTCGGGCCCGCGGAGGCTTGGTGATTCAGGGCTGCCGGCCGGAGGCACTGTTTCAATCTCGTTGATATTGGTGGCGGACCGTCCCGGGCCTATCCTCCGTACCAGTGGGTTCCTTGCGTCGCGTCAGGCCATGCCGCGGGCCATCAGACGCACGAAGTTGAGGGCCCCGGCCTCGGTCTTCAGCCCCCGTGTCAGGCGGGCCCGGGGCTTGAAGCGGCCCAACCAGCCCTCCAGCCGGTGGGTGGAGGCGGGCACCCTGGGGTTCCCCTGGCTGCGCACCCGTTCGTGCCCGCGTTCCACAAGGTGCCACAGCAGTTTTTGCACCTCCGGCCGCAGACGCACGCGGCCCTGCCTCACGGCTTCCCAGAGCCCCAACAGGACGGGCCCTGCCTCCGGCGGTCGTTCCCGGGCCAGGCGTTGCAGGATCGGCAGCAGGACCCGGTCCCGGTGGGTCAGGTCCTCCTCGTCGAGGCCCCGGATGTGCCGTCCCACGGTGCGCTGCATGGGCACGGCGCACGGTTGCCGGTCCAGGCCCGCCGCCTCCAGGGCCGGACCGTAGACCGGGTCGTCGTCGGTCGTCACGCCCTGCACCTTGCGCGCGGCCAGGCCCGTGAACCAGTCGGCCCCGTCGAAGCCGGGACCCCTCAGGCGCAGGTCCAGCCGTTCGCCCTGGGGCCCCAGGACGACGGCCACGGGACGCTTGACGCCCCCGAGGGACAGCCAGGTTTCATCCACCTCGACCCACGAGGGCAGCTTCGCCTGCGGGTCGGGCGCCCGGCCGGGAGCCACCGCCGGCACGTCCCGCCACAGCGTGGCGGCCCCCACGCCGCAGCCGAGCCGGGCCAGGAGGCGGGACCGGCCCCGCAAACGGACACCGTGCCCATACAGGTCGGCCACCCGCTCGCGG